>CAUQSD010000005.1:0-64772 GCA_963520685.1 uncultured Kingella sp.
CGAAAACCTCATCGGCAGCCAAGGCCGGATAATGGCTGATGACCATACGGATTTTGCGGTAGAACAGAATAGCGGAGTTGGGCTGAATGCCCAAAATATCGGCAGCGGAACGGGCGGTAACTTGGAGTACGAAAAATTCAAGCAGTTTCTTTTGAACTCTCTTGCTTAATTTACAATTGGTTATCTGCATTTTTGTAGACTAGCATAACTGCTAATCTACGTCAGCCCCAAAAAATTTCAGGCTGCCCTATGGCAAAGGGCAGCCTGAATCGTTGTTGCAGAACCGCTTTTATTTGCCGCCGACACTGCGGTTGTCGAACGTGTCCGCGTCTTGTCCCGGCATGGAGAGTAAATCGCCCCGATTCACGTTGGCAATGCTTTCCAAAATGATGGCGGAGGCAACATGTTCGCCTGTACGGTAAACCATTGCCAAGCCGATTTCCTGATTCGGCGTATTGACGTATTGCGCGGCTTTCGGGTTCGGGCTCTTCCAGTCGGAATGCAGCACTTTGCCCCTGCGGTAGATGCTGAACACCGTGCCGTTGTCTACACCGTCTGCTTCGCCTTTGTTGATGATGAGCGTCTGCATCGCACCGCTTTCGTCCACTCCGTCCATGATGGAGATGATGTCTGCGTTCACAGGGTTGGCAGGTTCGTGCGGCATATAGTGGAAGTCGGTAAATTCGGGCGTTTTCTTAATCAGATAGTCGCCCTGACGGATTTCGGAGAGAGAACCGTCCACAACCATCGGCACGGCGGTACGCGCGGCAACAGGTTTGCCGCTGCCGAAGCCTTTGGGATTTTTCACATAGTATTCGTCTGCACCTAAACTTGCCTGTTCTTCGGCGGTGCGGTAAGACAGGCGGCTGTTCGGGCTGGGCATAGTGGAGGCTTCGCCTGCAAATTCCACCAGCACGCCTAAATCGCGTTTGGTTACCGGATCGACGATTTTGCCGCTGTTGCGGAAGATGAGGTATGTGCCGTCTTCAAAGATGCCGTCCGCATAGATGCGGTTGCCCTGCGAGTAATACAGATGGTCGTCCGCACCGCCCACAATGCGCCCTGCTTTGGCAAGCTGCGCTTCGGTCATGAACTGCGGGGTTTTCATGAACATGTGGTAGAAATTCACGTTGATGGTGGGAATGGCGTAGCCCGAACCCAAATCACGGATGCGCGGATGCAGTTTGAAGGTGGGGATGCCGCCGTCCTTAGCGATGCTCAAACGCGGCTTGCCGTTTACATAAGTTAAGACCAAAACCTGCCCAGGATAAATCAGGTTGGGGTTTCTGATTTTGGAACGGTTTGCGCCCCATAATGCGGGCCATTTCCACGGGCGGTAGAGGTATTTGCCCGAAATGCCCCACAATGTGTCGCCCTGTTTGACTGTGTAACGCGCGGGCGCACCAGGACGCACACGCAAGGTTTCTGCGGCGGCAGTGTTGGAAATTATCATGCCTGCGGCGCAAAGCAAGGTTATAATAGTCTTTTGCATCATCGCAACAATCCTTTTAGTATGGATTACATTATTTAACAAACAGTCGTAATAATAGTGCATTCTGCTGTGTTTCGGCTAGCATTATACTTGATTGCGTAAAGATTATTGGCATCTATGCCACAGTTTCGCAACAGTACACACACAATATAAGGTTTTTCAGATATGGCTCTGTTACCCATCCTGACCCATCCCAACGAACGTCTGCACATCGTGGCCAAGCCTGTCGCCGAAGTGGACGACCGTATCCGCACGCTGGTGGCGGACATGATTGAAACCATGTATGCCGCCAAGGGCATTGGTTTGGCGGCCACGCAGGTGGACGTGCACGAGCGCGTGGTGGTGATTGATTTGTCGGAAGAGCGCAACAGCCCGCTCGTGCTTATCAACCCCGTTATCACGCATAAAAACGGCGAAACAACCTATGAAGAAGGCTGCCTGTCGGTGCCGGGTATTTATGACGAAGTAACCCGTGCCGAAACCGTTACCGTGGAATATCTGGACACGGACGGCAAGCCGCAGAAACTGGATGCGGACGGGTTGCTTGCCATCTGCATCCAGCACGAACTCGACCACCTGCTCGGCAAGCTGTTTGTGGAATATCTCTCGCCACTCAAACAGCAGCGCATCAAAACCAAAATGAAGAAACGCCAGCGCGAAACGATGTAGCACAGAAGTGGGCTGTTTGGGTTTCAGGCAGCCTGAAACCGTTTTGCGGCTTTAACGGAGCGGCAGTCATACAGGCAGGGTATGGTTAAATTTTTCGGAACGGATTTTTACGGCGAATGCGGTTTCCAGCCGGACGGCTCATACGTCTCAACCTATTGGGTGATTTTGTTTTATCTGCCCGTCATCCCTTTGTTCAGTGCAAGAATCGTGCATAAAACGGCGGCTTTTTCCGATATGTCGCCGCAATACAAATATCTGCGTATCCCGCTCTGCTGGCAGCAGATAGTGCGCGTTTGGCTCTTCAATTCGGCATTATTGGCGGGATATGCGCTGTGCCTTACCCTGTTAGAAAACGCAAAGGCAGATAACGGCGTCCGCACTCTCGTGTTGGCAGGCTACGGAATCGTTATGCTTGCGCTGCCTGCGTATCGGCAACACAGAGCAAAGAAACGGGTCGGCTTTCAGGCAAATGTCCGCCGTCTGCCCCTTATTTCGCACCACACGTTCAAATGGCTTGCGCTTTTGTTTTGTGCAGTTTTGCTGTTCCTGTTTTGTGCAAATCTGTTTCAGGCTGCCTGAAAACGCAATCTCGGCAAAATTAAGAGCCCGAATGCCGCCCTCAAACGAAGGACACCGAAACCATGAACATCATCTTTGCCGGCACACCTGATTTCGCCGCCGCCGCCCTATCCGCCATTGTCCGGGCAGGCTTCAATATCCCGCTCGTCCTCACCCAGCCCGACCGCCCCAAAGGACGGGGGATGAAGATGCAGCCAAGTCCGGTCAAACAGACCGCACTGGAACTCGGTCTGCGAGTGGGGCAGCCTGAAAAACTCCGCAACAATCCCGAAGCACTCGCCCTGCTGCGCGAAGCAGATGCAGACGTTATGGTGGTTGCTGCCTACGGGCTGATTCTGCCGCAGGACGTGCTGGACACGCCCCGCCACGGCTGCCTGAACATCCATGCCTCGCTGCTGCCGCGCTGGCGCGGTGCCGCGCCCATCCAGCGTGCCATTGAAGCGGGCGATGCGGAAACCGGCGTGTGCATCATGCAGATGGACGCGGGGCTGGACACGGGCGCAGTCGTCAGCACCCACCGCTGCCCCATTTTGCCTGCCGACACCGCTGCCGACGTACACGACAAACTTATGCATCTCGGCGCAGCCGCCATCGTGTCCGATTTACAGCGTTTGCAGTGGGAAGGCAGCCTGAAAGCCGAGCCGCAGCCTGAAACCGGCGTTACCTATGCACAAAAACTAAATAAAGAAGAAGCGCAAATCAACTGGAACGAACCCGCCGACATCATCTCCCGCAAAATCCGCGCCTTCAACCCCGTTCCCGCCGCATGGACCCTGTGGCAGGGCAGGCCGCTGAAAATCTGGTCTGCCGTCCCCTTACCGCCGCAGCATAGCGGTGAAGCGGGTACAGTGCTGGCGGCAGACGCGGCGGGCATCACCGTGGCCTGTGGCACGGGCGCTCTCCGCATCACGGAATTGCAGCCCGCAGGCAGCAGACGCATGGATGCAGGGGCGTTTTTGGCAGGGCGGGGAGTAAAAACCGGTGAAGTTTTTGCGTGATCGGTTTTGCCGATTTGTGCTTTCTCAAACAGCAGACGCGGCTTGCAGAGATGAAATTATAGCGGGGTTACACAAAAGCCGATTCGTGCAATACCGGTTTCACAGGATGGGCACTCGTTGCCCATACGGTTTCAGGCTGCCTTGTCCCGCCCCTGCACCCTATATCATTTAATTTAACCAACGGAGATTTGCAAAATCCCCATCTTTGGCACATTTCTTCGCAACGCGCTTCTCGAAGCTTGAAAATATTTCAATATTTTCTGCGCGTTCTGCGATGCTGTTGCATTGAACTGTGCCCAAATCTGAGGTTTTGCAAAGGTCTCCAACGATGGCTTCCCCCATCCCAATCTTTAACCGAAACCGAAATATGTCCCTCTCCCAAGTCCAACAACTCGCCGCCCAAACCGTTGCCGCCGTTGCCGCAGGCAAAAACTTATCCGACGAACTCGATTCCATTTTTGCCGAACACCCCGAACTTAGCCCGCAAGACAAAGGCATGCTGCAAGATATTGCCTACGGTGTGCAGCGATATGCAGGCAGCCTGAAATACATGCTCGGCAAAATGCTCGACAAACCGCTCGCCCGCCACGATGTCGCCAATCTGCTCACCGTTGCCCTCTACCAACTCCGCCACACCCGCAACGCCCCCCATGCCGTTGTAAACGAAGCTGTGGAAAACGTTGCCCGCATCGGCAGCCAATACAAATCCTTTGCCAACGCCGTGCTGCGCCGCTTTTTGCGCGAAAAAGACAAGCTTGCCGCCGAGTGCAAACACGACGATACCGCACGTTACAACATTCCCATCTGGCTCCAAGCCTGCCTGAAACGGCAGCATCCCCGCCACTGGCGCAGCATCGTAACCGCCTTCCAGCACAAACCACCGCTCACCCTGCGCGTCAATCCGCGCAAAACCACGCCGGAACAATACATTGCCGAACTCCAAGCCGCAGGCATCGCCGCCGAATTGCTGGACGGCGCAGCTATCCGCATCGGCGAACCCGTTTCCGTCTCCGCCCTGCCCCGTTTTGCCGAAGGACACACTTCCGTGCAGGACTACGGCGCACAGCAGGCAGCCTATATCCTCAATCCCCAAAACGGCGAGCGCATTTTGGATGCCTGTGCCGCGCCCGGCGGCAAAACGGGACACATCTTGGAACTTGCCGACTGCAACGTAACCGCACTGGACATAGACCCCGTCCGTCTCGCGCGCGTACAAAGCAATCTGGACAGACTCGGCTTTCAGGCTGCCCTACACGCCGCCGATGCCAAAGATTTGGATGCGTGGTATGACGGCAACCCTTTTGATGCCATACTGGCAGACATCCCCTGCACCGCCTCCGGCACCATCAAACGCAACCCCGACATCAAATGGCTGCGCCGCCCTTCCGACCCGCTGCAAACCGCCCGCCAGCAGGAAGCCCTGCTGGATGCCCTATGGCAAACACTGAAAACCGGCGGACGGATGCTCTTGGCAACCTGCTCCCTGTTTGAAGAGGAAAACCAGCGGCAATGCCAAAAATTCCTCGGCCGCCACGTTAGCGCACGCCTTATTTCGGAAACGCTTATCCTGCCCAGCGAGAAACAAGATGGCTTCTATTACGCACTCATCGGCAAAGAATAGTCCCAATCGGGCTTTCAGGCAGCCTGAAAACACAGGTTTCCGATTTTCAGGCTGCCTGAAAGCCGTTCTGCTGTCCGCCGCCTTCCTTACCGCAATCCCCGCCGCCGCCGAAGGCATTACCCCCGTCCGCACCAAAGCCCAAATCCAAAGCAACGGCAAACTCGGCATCAGCACCCGCTTCCAAACCCAACTGCCCGAGCAGCTTCAAGATGCATTGAAACAGGGCGTATCGTTGGATTTTGCCCTTGCCTACCGCCTTGAACGCCCCACCCTCGCCTCATACCGCCTGAAAATAGAACAGCTCCTCAGCACCGACAACAGCGTGAACTACCGCCTCACCTTCCACCCCCTCACCAACCGATACCGCGTCTCGGTCGGCACATTCTCCACAGAATACGGCAGCCTGAACACCGCGCTGAAAGCCGTCGGCGCCATCGCCAACTGGCAGGTATTGAACGAAGGCGCGCTTACCGACACCCCGCCGGAAAACGTCAAAGCCCAAATCCGCCTGAACCTGGCCGCCGGCAGACTGCCCAAACCCTTCCAAATCAACGCACTCAACTCCAAAAACTGGGATTTGGATTCAGGCTGGCACGATTTGGAAATCAAACCCTAAACCATGCAGCGATTCCTGATTTTCTGCGGCATCCTCTCTTTTGCCGCCCTCTATACCATCAGCCGCGCCACCGACAGCAACAGCCCGCTGGCCCAATATTTTTGGACGATAGCCGCCGCATCGGGCATCCTTGCCGCCGTGTTCGCCATCGTCATCCTGCGCTATATTTGGCTGATTGTGCGCGACAAACGCAACCACGTCTTCGGTTCGCAGATTGCCCGCCGGCTTTCACGCATGTTCGCCCTCGTTGCCGTGTTGCCCGCCCTGTTCCTACTCGGCGTATCCGCACAATTCATCTCCCTGAGCATCAACTCATGGTTCGGCAACGACACCCGCGAAGCATTGGAACGCAGCCTGAAACTCAGCAAAATCGCCGTAGAAGCCGCTGCCTCCCGCAGCAGGCGCGAAGCCGAACCCATCCGCGCCGATATCAGCACCGCACTCGCCCAAGGGCTTTCCCCCGAAGAAGCCCTGAAAACCGAACGCGCCCGCACCTTTCCCCACCTAATCGTCTGGCAGACAGGCAGTGCCAAAGCCGCCGCCGAGCGCAACCCCCAACAACTCCCCCTGCCCGATTGGGACAAAAAAACCCTGGACGAACTCATGCAGAAAGGCCGCGTGTACGGCATAGAAAACGCAAACGGCACACTCTTCGCCACCGGTTGGCTGCTGCTGCCCAAATACAACGGCGTACAGTCCGCCCTGTTTTTCAGGCAGCCTATCCCCGCCGATGTCGCCGAAGATGCCGAACTCATCGAATCCGCCCGCGCCAAATACGCCGAACTCATGTTCGCCCAAAAAGGCCTGCAAACCTTCTTCCTTATCGCCCTGCTTATTGCCGCCGTGCTGGCGATGCTGCTCGCCATTGCCGCCGCCCTCTATTTCGCCCGCCGCTTTGTAGAACCCATTTTGCAGCTTGCCGACGGCGCACGCTCCGTTGCCCGCAGCGATTTCAGCCGCCGCATTCCCGCATCCGGCGATGACGAACTCTCCAAGCTCGCCCGCCTGTTCAACCACATGACCGAACAACTCGCCCTTGCCCGCGAAACAGACGAACAGCACCGCCGCGAACAAGAAGCCGCACGGCATTATTTGGAACGCGTATTGGGCAGCCTGAACGCAGGCGTGATAACACTGGATGGCACAGGCAGCCTGAAAACCTACAACGCCAGTGCCGCCGCCATGTTGGACACCGACCTCTCCGAACACCTCGGGCAGCAGCCTGAAAAATGGAAAAACCTTTCCCCGCAGCACCGCGCCGCCGCCGACGTGTTGCACACCCTCGCCGCCGCCGAATACGCCGAAGCCCCCATTGAAATCGCCTACACCGCCCAAGACGAAAGCCGCATCCTGCTCGGGCAGGCCGTGCGCCTCCCTCCCGAAAATGGCAGCGGCCTCGTCCTCGTATTCGACAACATCACCATGCTCGTGCGCGCCCAAAAAGAAGCCGCATGGGGCGAAGTTGCCAAACGGCTGGCACACGAAATCCGCAACCCGCTCACCCCCATCCAGCTTTCCGCCGAACGTTTGGCATGGAAATTGCATGACAAACTATCCCCCCAAGACGCACAAATCCTGACCAAAGCCACCGACACTATCATCAAACAGGTTGCCGCACTCAAAGAAATGGTGGAAGCATTCAGAAACTACGCACGCGCCCCATCCTTAAAATTAGCGCGAATTGACTTGAATACGCTGGTTTCCGAAATATTGGTGCTCTACGAAAGCAGTTCCTGCCGTTTTATTGCCGCATTATGCCAAGAGCCGCTGCCCATAAACGCCGATGCCACCGCCATGCGGCAAGTGCTGCACAACCTATTCAAAAACGCCGCCGAAGCCGCACAAAGCGACAGGCAGCCTGAAATCCGCGTCAGAACACGCCGAGAAGAACAAAAAGCCGTCCTAATTGTGTCAAATAACGGCAAACCATTCAGCCAAGAAATGCTGCAAAATGCCTTTGTACCCTATGCCACCGACAAACCTACCGGCACAGGACTGGGTCTGTCGGTCGTCAAAAAAATCATTGACGAACACGGCGGACACATCGGCATCGCCAACCGCAAAACGGGCGGCGCGCGTATCGGCATTACCCTGCCCTTGATAACCACACCTGAATAGAAACCATTATGAGAAGCACAGACATCCTGATTGTTGATGACGAAATCGGCATCCGCGAAGTATTACAAGAAACACTGGAAGACGAAGGCTACACGGTTGCACAGGCAGAAAGCGCGGAAGAAGCCCGCGCCATGCGCAACAAAAACCGTCCCGCCTTGGTGCTGCTGGACATCTGGATGCCCGATTGCGACGGCATCACCCTGCTGAAAGAATGGGCAAAAAACGGACAACTCACCATGCCCGTAGTCATGATGAGCGGCCACGGCAGCATAGACACCGCCGTAGAAGCCACCAAAATCGGCGCGTTGGATTTTCTGGAAAAACCGATTCCGCTGCAAAGGCTGCTGCAAACCGTGGAGCGCGCGCTCAAACACGCCGAAACCCAAAACGACAAGCCCTTGGCGATAGACGCGCTCGGCAACGGCACATCCGTGCAGGCATTAAACCAGCAGATAGAACACGCATTGAAGCAAAACAGTCCCGTGCTGCTTTTGGGCGAAACCGGCTCCCCTTTTGAAGCCATCGCCCGCGCGTTCCACAAAGAAAACGCCCCGTGGGTGCAGCCCACACGTCCCGAGCAGATTATTGAAATCCCCGTAGAACTGCTCAACAAAGCCACCAACGGCGTGCTCTATCTCGGCGATATTTCCCAATACAGCAAAAACATCCGCCAAGGCATCGCATTTCTTGCCGGCAAGGCCGACAAACATAACACCCGCCTCATCTACATCAGCTCCCGTCCGCTTAACGAGCTTCTCGACCATTCCGAAAGCGATGTCCGTCTGATGAGCATCTTGTCCAGCACCATCGTCAATATCCCCCCGCTGCGCCATCACGCCGAAGACATCCCGTTCCTAGTCGGCAAAATACTCGCCGAAGTCAATGCCGCACAAGTCCAAACACCCGTCAAATTCACCAATGCCGCACTCAGCCGCCTGCGCCAATACGATTGGCCCGGCAATTACGAGCAGCTCCGCAATGTCGTAACCAGTCTTGCCCTAAATGCCGAGCAGAATGAAGTGGGTGACACCGCCGTCTCCCGCCTGCTCAATCAGTTTAACGCAGACGAAATGTTTGCCGACATCCGCAGCGCATTCAATTTCAACCTGCCCCTGCGCGAACTGCGCGAAGAATTGGAACGCCGGTATTTTGAATTCCACATCCGCCAGGAAAACCACAACATGAGCCGTGTGGCACAGAAAGTCGGATTGGAGCGCACCCACCTTTACCGCAAACTCAAACAACTCGGCATCACCTTTTCCCGCCGCAACGCCAGTACGGAAAAAACGGGCAACACCAATACTGCAACAATAACCAACTCTGTCTCCGAATAAGGAAGCTGTTGAATATATTGAACTTATAGCAATTTAGAACTCGTTCCACTAAACATTCCGTCGCACAATAACGGCAAGAGGCTACCTGAAATTTTCAGGTAGCCTCTTTCACATCGGGAAACACCAGCCGCGCTTCCACGCCGTTTTCGCGGTTGGCGAGCATCAGGCGGCCGTGGTGCAGGCGCATGATTTCGGTGGTGAAGCTCAATCCCAGCCCGCTGCTGCGGCTGCCGTCGGCGCGGGGGAGCGAGTAGAAGCGTTGGGGGATTTTGTCCAGCGCGTAATCGGGAACGGGGCTGCCTTGGTTGTAAACAGCCAGTTCGGTGCGGTTTCGGCTGCGGGTGAGGCTGAGGCGGATTTCGCTGCCGGTTTCGGCAAAATCTATGGCGTTGTAAAGCAGGTTGTCGATGGCTTGGCGCAGTAGCAGCGGGTCGCCTTGAACGGCATGGGGCGGGCAGTTGAGGGCAATGTGCAGCTGTTTGGCTTGCAGGGCGGCGCGGCTTTCTTGGGCGGCTTGGGCGGCTAGGTTGGCCAAATCGATGGTTTGGGTGTCGTTCAGGCTGTCGCGGTTTTCCAGGCGGGCGAGTTCGAGCAGACGGGTGATGAGTTGTTTTTGCTTTTGGGTGTTGCGGCGGATGCGGTCGAGCAGCTGCTGCTGGTCGGGGCTGAGGGGACTGTCTTGCAGCAGTTCGAGGGCGGCTTGTTGGGCGGTGAGCGGGGTTTTGAGTTCGTGGGTAAGGCCTAAAACGTAATTTTCAATGTGTTGGCGGTGGTCGAGTTCGTCACGCAGGTGGGCGACGGCATTGACGAGGCGGTAGAGGTAGCTGTCGCCGAACTGGGGTTGCGGGGCGGGACGGTTAGCGGCCATGGCTTCGGCATAACGGCGGATGCGGCTGATGCTGCGGGCGAGCCACCAGGCGAGTGTGCCGAGCACGGCGAGGTTGGCGGCGAGCAGGTGGGGAACGTAGGGGCTGCCGTGCGCCAGTGCCCACACGGTGAGCAGGAGGAGGATGCCGAGGATGGCGAAGAATAGGCGGAGGCTGAGGTGTTGGAAATATTTGAGCATGGGGAGCTTGGTTTGGGGTTTCAGGCTGCCTGAAAGCTGCCTTGGGGCAACGGGTGCCGGCTCTACCGAAACTGCGGTTTCAGGCTGCATAAAGGCTGTCTGAAAACCGATTCATGCCGCCTTTTGGGCTTGAAGGCAGCCTGAAAAATTGGCGGGCGGTATCGGCGGTAGGGCGGGCACTTGTTGCCCAGAGGAAGGCTACCTGAAAAGTGTTGGGTTCATCAGCCGCCTGCCATGCCAAGGTGTTGTTGCGCAAAGTAACGCGTGGGCAACGAGTGCCCACCCTACGGGAACTACGGAGGAAGGCTACCTGAAAAGTGTTGGGTTTATCAGCCGCCTACCGTGCCAAAGTGTTGTTGCGTAAAGCAACGCGTGGGCAACGAGTGCCCACCCTACGGGAACTGCGTTTGGGTAATACGGAACAATGTTGTCGCGCCTGATTTGGGATATTCGAGAAACTGTGTGTCGTCCGGCCGTTCGATTTTTGCCAAAGCACTGCGTCATGCGTAGCCTGTCCTGTTGTGGCGGCAGTTCACAAGGGTTTGAAATATCGCGCCACCGGCCAAGGTCGGAAGCCTGCGGATTCATAGCACTGCCGTGCGGCGAGGTGGCCGGGGTCGCCGCCGGTTTCCACCATCACCATGTTCATGCCGGCGGTGCGGATTTGCTCAAAGGCGTGTTCCATCAATAATGTGGCAACCCCTTGCCGTTGATATTCGGGGGCGGTGGCGAGAATGTAGATTTCTCCCATGCGGTCTTCGGGGTGTAGGCGGATGGCTGTCCAACCTACTATTTCACTGCCTGCACAGGCGAGCCAAACGTGTTCCGGCTCGCCGTCCAATACGGCCTGTAAGTCGGATAGCTGCCGCGCTTCCCAGCCGTTTGGGTAAAAGTTGGTGTAAACAAAAGACGGCACGGCGGGCTGCATCTGTGCAAATACGGGCTGCCATGCACGCAGAGAAAGGTTGAGTACGGCTTGGCAATGTTCGGGGGAATAGGGGCGGATATGGATGTTCATGGGCGTGAGGATTGCTATAAGGTTGGCAGATTCAGGCGCACCTAACAGGCAGCGATAAACAGGGCAACGATACACGCCAAGCAGCCGTACCAGATATTGGAGCGCAAGGCGGCCTTATCCTGTGCGTATGCCCAAATATAGGCGGCACGCAGCAGCAGGAACAGTGCGGATAGGATATTGACGGTACTCTGCGCGGCTTCGCCCGTGGCGTGGGCAATGATGACGGCGGCGGCATAAAGCGGCAGCATTTCGTAGCCGTTCTGCTCTGCGGCAAAAAGCCGTGCCGCTTTGCCGGATGCCTGCGCGCTGTGGCGGCGGGGCTCGCGGTTGGCTTCGGCATCAAGCAGGCGGGCGGACTTCTTGGCCAAGAGGGAGCACAGGCTGTTAAACAGGGCGAAGATAAGTATGCTGAAATAGGCGAAGGTCATCGGGGTTTCCTGATTGTTGGGCTGTTAGGGCGGGATGGTTTTCAGGCAGCCTGAAAATGTTGTTCAAGCCGCGCCGAACCTTATGCCGAATGGATTACGTAATCGATTCGGATGATGTTGCCCCTGCGCTTGAACCGGATTTCGTGGCGGTAAAGGTCCGTGCAGCCGTCAATATATTCGCTGCGGACGGTGGCCGACTGCGCGGAACGCCGCACTTTGGTTTCGTAATTCGGCTTGGCGATATGCGGTGTGCTTTCCGTGCCGTCTTTCCCCACTTCGTTGCCGCAATTCACTTCCGGCAGGGGTTTGTTGTGGTGATAGCCGTTGGCGGGCAATCTGGCGGGCATGCCGATTTCTTTCCAATCTGCGGCTTTAAGCCGGTAAAACGCTCGATAGGCGGCATCCAAACTGCTGCCGTGAAACGTGCAGCGCTGTGTTGTCATCAAGCCGTCATGCATGATTGCGGGCGGTTGGCACAACAGTCTGCCCTCTGCCGAGGCATAGGAAGCAAGCATTGCCAACAAAGCGGCCGTTATTTGTTGTTTCATTTTTAAAGTCCTTTCTTTTCATCGGTTATATGATTCAGGCTGCCTGAAAACGTGCGGGCTCAATCCATCAACAGTCCGCCGTCCACTGCATACGCGCTGCCGGTAACGTAGCCGGCATCGTCTGATAGCAGAAAGAGTGCTACCGCCGCCGCTTCGCGTGCTTCGCCCACGCGTTTGAGCAGCACCACTTCGGCAAGCTGTTCTTCAAACTGGGCGCGCATTTCGTCGGGCAGCACCGAACGCAGGTTGCTGGTTATCGGGCCTGGCACGAGTGAATTGACGCGGATGCCGCGCGGGGCGAGTTCCGCCGCCCAACTGCGCGCCGCCGCCAGCACCGCTGCTTTGGTGGCAGCATACAGGGCGACATTCGGCTGCCCTTCGTACACCGCGCTGGACGAGGTTACAACCACGGACGCGCCGTCGTTCATATGCGGCGAGAGCGCACCCATTTGCAGCATGGGGGCGACCACGTTTACCTGAAACATCTGTTCAATCATGGATTTGTCGGTGGCTTCCAGCGGCGCGCCTGCGGCATAGGCGGCATTGAGCCACAAGCCGTCCAGCTTCCCGATGCGCTCCACGACGGGCAGCAGCCGTTCCAGCGTTTTGCCGTCTGATGCGTCGTCGAGTACGGCAACGGCGTTTGCGCCCAGTTCTTCGGCAGCGGCTTGCAGACGGCTTGGGGTACGCCCAGTGATGATGACTTTCGCGCCTTCGGCAACGAGCCTCTTTGCGCCTGCCAAACCAATGCCGCTGCTGGCTCCGGTGATAAGGATGGTCTTGTTTTCAAAGCGTTTCATAAATGCTCCTTGTGGGTTTGGGTTGGTTAGCGGGTTTCAGGCTGCCTCAAACCGCGCCCCATTCGTTCGCGTCTTCCGTCTGACACACAGAGAAACGCGTGGTCAACAAGTGTCCTCCCTACGGAAACTACTGTGTTACAAGGCAGCCTGAAACCCTCAGTCCCCGCTGAAACTATACCCCAGCCCGTGATGGGTGCGTATGGGTTCGCCGGCGATGCCGGCTGCGCGCAGTTTGTGGCGCAGGGCGCGGATGTGGGTGTTGATGGTGTGGGGGTCGGAGGGGCGGTTGCCGCCGAACATGGCGGTGAGCAGTTCTTCGCGGCTGAATACTCGGCCGGGGCGGTGCAGCAGGGTGCGCAGCAGGCGGTATTCGCCCTGCGTGAGCGGCAGTTCGCGCCCTTGGTGGCGGATGCAGCAGGCGGGCGCGTCGTCGTGCCATATTGGTGCGGATTCGGCTTCGGCGGCGGGCTGGGTTTGTGTGCGCCGCAGCACGGCTTTTACGCGGGCGACGAGTTCGCGCGGGCTGAAGGGTTTGCCGATGTAGTCGTCTGCGCCGAGTTCAAGGCCGAGGATGCGGTCGGTTTCTTCGTCTTGGGCAGTGAGCATGATGACGGGCTGGGGGTGTTGCGGGCGCAGGGTTTTGAGCAGTTCGAAGCCGTCGGTGTCGGGCAGGCCGACGTCGAGCAGGAGCAGGTTGAAGTGTTCGCGCGCGAGCAGTTGCCGTGCCTGCTCTGCGGTGGGGGCGATGCGTGCGGTGAAATGGGCGCGGGCGAGGGCGAGTTCGACCAGTTCGGCGATTTCGCGTTCGTCTTCGATGATGAGGATATGCGGGTTCATGGAGAATTTAGCGGATTAAAGTAAAAATGATGCAAGGCGAGCCAACGCGGCAATATTGCTCTTTTAATTATTGTACGCAAAGGCGGCGGGCGGCAAACTTTCAGGCTGCCTTCTTCATGAAATCTTTACAACTGCTCCATGGGAAATTGACTCGGCTTGGGCATACTGTGCGCCGTTGGCAGACGTGTGTTCTGCCGTGTCCGATTTTTTGAAGGAGCAAGAAAATGAGTCAGAAATTGTGGAGTGTGGTTGGGCTGTGTATCGTGTTTGCCGCGGTGCTGTTTTCCATTTACAGCTTGGCGGAACAGCGCGGCTATTACCAATCCAGCGCGTTGTTGAGTACAGAAGACTACCGCATGATTATCCGCAGCGTGAAATACGGCATGGTGTTGGTGGTGCTGGTGTTTGCTTCGTTCTTTTTGAGCGAGGTGCTGCAAGAATGGCGTATCCACCCGATGCAGTATCTGCTGGTGGGTGCGGCTTTATCGATATTTTATCTGTTGCTGCTTTCTCTGGCGGAACACATCGGTTTTACCGCTGCTTATTCCATCGGCGCATTTGCCTGTATCGGCCTGCTGTTTTGGTATCTGCATTTCGTGCTGGCCACTGTGCGCGGGGTGTATATGATGACGGGGCTGCTCACGGCGGCCTATGGCACGATGTTCGTGCTGGTGAAAATGCAGCAATACAACCTCTTGGCCGGTTCCTGCCTGCTGTTTGCCGCGCTGTTTGCGGTGATGTATTACACACGGGAGATTGATTGGTATGCGCTGGGCGGGGATAAAACGGAACACCGACGCATTGTCCGCCGTTAAGGGGGCGGTGAGTGGGAAAACGGTTTTCAGGCAGCCTGAAAACTCCCCTACCCCGCATGCTGCGGCTTAGTCAAACAAATCACCCTGTTTCCGGCTGCCAAGCACCTGCACATCGCTGCTGCCGCTGGCAAAGGCAATGTGCAGCTTCTGCCCCTGTTTCAACGAATCACCATCGCGCACAATCTGTCCGCGTGCGTTCTGCACAATGGCAAAACCGCGCTGCAACACCGTCTGCGGCGACATGGCTTCCAGTAACGCCTCCTGCCGTGCCACCCGCTTTGAGGCAGCCTGAAACTGCGTCTGCCATCCGAGCGACAAGGCAGCCTGAAAACGGGTGATGCGTTGGGCTGCCCCCGCCGTATCGGGACGGATAAGCGCACGGGCGGCATTGTCCAGCCTCTGCCGCTGCCCAAGCATCTGGCGGGCGATACCGGTTTTCAGGCTGCCTTGCAGGCGGACAAGTTCCGCATTCTGCGACTGCCAAATTTGACGCGGATGCCGCAACTGCCGGGTCAGAAAATCCAACGTTTGCGCAGAATTTTGGTAACGCTGCTGCAAGGCAGCCTGAAAACGGGTTTGGTAGCCCGCCAGCGTTTGCAGCATAACGGCACGGTTGGGGCTGGCAAGTTCCGCCGCTGCCGTGGGCGTGGGCGCACGCACGTCTGCGGCAAAGTCCGTCAGCGTGAAATCGGTTTCATGTCCCACCCCGCTGATAACGGGCAGGCGGCACGCGGCAACCGCCCGAACCACGGTTTCCTCGTTAAACGCCCACAAATCTTCAATGCTACCGCCGCCACGGCACACAATCAGCACATCGGTTTCGGCACGCTCATCAGCGGTGCGGACGGCTTCCGCAATCTGTGCACCGCTGCCGTTACCCTGCACAGGCGTGGGATAAACGATGACGGGGATATGCGGCGCACGGCGGCGCAGCGTGGTCAGCACATCGCGTAACGCAGCAGCAGCAAGACTGGTAACGATGCCGATGACCTTCGGATTTTCAGGCTGCCTTTTCTTGCGTTCGGCATCAAATAGCCCTTCTCCCGCCAACTGCCGCTTCAAACGTTCATACCGCTCAAAAAGCCGCCCCAAACCAACCTGGCGCACTGCCGACACATTGATTCGAAATTCGCCACGCGCAGCATAAATACCGATTCTGCCGCCCACTTCCACATGGTCGCCTTCTGAGAGCGGAGCAGCCAAACCCGCAGCGGCAAATTTGAACAAGGTGCAGCGCACCTGCGCGCGGTCGTCTTTCAGCACGAAATAATAATGTCCGCTGGCGGCACGGGTCAGATTGGAAATTTCACCCGCCACCCAAACTCCGGCAAACTGCTGTTCCAAAAGTTCGGCAGCGGCGGCATTAAGTTCGCTAACGGACAAGGCGGCAGGCGCAAACAGGTCTGTTTCCATTGCGGCGTATCCCATAGAAAAAGCTGCCTGTGGTTTCAGGCAGCTTATCGGTTTTGGCAGATTATTTCTTTTTACCCGCTTTTTTAGTTGCGGCAACCGCATCTTTCAAAGTTTTGCCGGCGGTAAATTTCGGTACGCGCGCAGCAGGAATCGTGATGGCTTCTTTGGTTTTCGGGTTGCGGCCTTGACGCTCCGCACGTTCGGCAACTTTAAACGTACCGAAGCCGACCAAAGTGATGCTGTCGCCTTTTTTCAGCGCACCTTCCACAACGCCGACAAACGCATCCACGGCTTTTGCCGCATCGGTTTTGCTCAAACCGGCCTCTTGTGCAACGGCATCAATCAATTCGGTTTTATTCATAATGATGTTTCCTTTGTGGTTAAATAAATAGTTGTGCGCAGCACCCAATATACGGACGCTTTGCACAGTTCTACATCAAAGCGGTTTATATCAATTCCCGATTTGCCGTGTCAAGCACAAATCGGGAAATCTTTACATTTTGGCGACTAGTGCAACAAATTCAGTGCTGGCGGGCTTTTGTGCTTGACTTCGCCTTGCGCTTCGGCTCTACGGTTTCAGGCAGCATCGGCGCGCTGTACGGCTGCGGCTGGCTCTCCAAGCCCCATTCAAACACCTGGTCTATCCATTGTACGGGGTGGATTTCCAATTCATCCTTCACGTTTTGCGGGATTTCTTCCAAATCCTTCACATTGTCCTTGGGAATCAGCACATGTTTGATGCCGCCGCGCAACGCCGCCAAAAGCTTCTCTTTCAAGCCGCCGATGGGCAGCACTTCGCCACGCAGCGTGATTTCGCCCGTCATCGCGACATCGGCGCGCACGGGGATATCGGTTAGCGCGGAAACCATCGCCAGCGTCATCGCAATGCCCGCACTGGGACCGTCCTTCGGAGTGGCACCTTCGGGAACATGGATATGGATGTCCTGTTTTTCGTAGAAATCAGGGGCGATACCCAAACTCTCTGCGCGCGAACGCACCACCGTCCACGCGGCCGTGATGGATTCCAGCATCACATCGCCCAGTTTACCCGTACGGACGATATTGCCTTTGCCTTTGAGTGCGGCTGCTTCAATCGTCAGAAGCTCGCCGCCGACTTCCGTCCACGCCAGCCCGGTAACCTGTCCGATGCGGTTTTCGCCTGCGGTTACGCCGAAATCATAGCGGCGCACGCCCAAAAATTCGCTCAGGTTGCCGCCGTCCACACGCAAAGTCTGTTTACCGGCACGCAGCGTTTTGGTTTTCAGGCTGCCTGAACGCTCGTTCCGGATAACGGCTTTTCGGCAGATTTTGGCAATTTCCCTATCCAGCGAGCGCACGCCCGCTTCACGGGTGTAATAACGCACGATGTCGCGCACCGCGTTTTCGGTAATCTCCAATTCGCCGGTTTTTACACCGTTTCGCTTCATCTGTTTGGGAACGAGATACTGCATGGCAATATTGACTTTTTCGTCTTCGGTATAACCGGACAGACGGATGATTTCCATGCGGTCCAAAAGCGCGGAGGGGATGTTGAAGCTGTTGGAAGTGGCGATAAACATCACGTCGCTCAAATCAAAATCCAAATCTATGTAGCGGTCTACGAACGCGCTGTTCTGTTCGGGGTCAAGCACTTCCAATAACGCGGCGGCGGGGTCTCCTCGGAAATCGTTGCCGAGTTTGTCAATCTCGTCCAGCAGGAACAGCGGGTTTTTTACGCCGACTTTGGTCATACTTTGGATGACTTTGCCGGGCATAGAGGCAACATAGGTGCGGCGGTGGCCGCGGATTTCGCTTTCATCGCGCACGCCGCCCAATGCCATGCGGACATATTTGCGCCCTGTGGCTTTGGCGATGCTCTCGCCCAGCGAGGTTTTACCGACTCCCGGCGGGCCGACCAAACATAAAATCGGACCTTTAAGTTTGTCGGTGCGCTTTTGCACGGCAAGATATTCCAAAATGCGTTCTTTGACTTTTTCCAAGCCGTAATGGTCGGCATTCAGTACCAAATCGGCTTTGGCAATATCTTTGATGATGCGCGTTTTTTTGCTCCAAGGCAGTTCCACCAGCGTTTCAATATAGTTGCGCACCACGGTGGCTTCGGAGGACATGGCGGACATCATTTTCAATTTGCGTAGTTCGCCCAAGGCTTTTTTCTCGCCTTCTTTGCTCATACCGGCGGCTTTGATTCTCTGTTCCAGCTTTTCAAAATCGCTGCTTTCGTCATCTTCGCCCAATTCTTTCTGAATCACTTTTATCTGCTCGTTCAGATAGTAATCGCGCTGGTTTTTTTCCATTTGGCGTTTAACTTTGCCGCGTATGCGCTTTTCAAGCTGGGAAATTTCCAATTCGCCTTCAATCTGCATCAACAGATATTCCATGCGTTCATATACGTCTGCCAATTCCAAAAGTCTTTGGCGTTGTTCCAGTTTCAGTTGCAGATGGGCGGCGATGGTATCGGCCAGGCGGCTGTTGTCGGCGGTGTCGTGAATGCCTGCCATTATGTCATCGGGGATTTTTTTGTTGGCTTTGGCGTATTGGTCAAACTGGGCAAGCAGGCTGCGGCGCAGAGCTTCCTGCTCGGTAGGCTTGCTGTTTTCGTCAGGCAGGTGGGTGACTTCGGCTTCAAAATAGCTGTCGTTGTCTTGCAGTGTGGTTACGGCGGCGCGCTGTTTGCCTTCTACCAGCACTTTTACTGTGCCGTCGGGCAGTTTCAGCACTTGCAGGATTTCGGCAATCGTGCCGGTTTCGTGCAAATCGTGCACGGTGGGTTCTTCTTCGCTGCCGTTGCGCTGGGCAATCAGGAACACGGTCTGACCTTTGTCCATGGCGGCGTTGAGTGCGGCAACGGATTTTGGGCGGCCGACAAATAACGGCAGCACCATGTGCGGATAGACGACCATGTCGCGCAGGGGCAGCGCGGGCAGGAAAACGGTTTCGGGGCGGGATTGTTCTGCCATGTTGTTTCTCTTGATTATGGTGGGATTGGAATGCCGCAGCAGATGGGGTGCGGCAGGACGGATTTCAAGGTTTGCCGCAAAAACGTTTCAGGCTGCCTGAAAGCTGTGTTCGGGCAGCCTGAAAGGTGGATTTTCAGCGTGGGCGGCCGGCCTTGCGCTTGCCGCTGCTCTGCCGCTGTTGGCGCATGAGTTCTTGGTTAGCTGCCTGTTTGCTGATGCGTGTGCTCAATTGCTTTTCGGCTTCCTGAACCGAACAGCGCATTGCCTGACTGGCGATGAAGAGTGCGTCTTTGCGTGCCTGTCCGCCGCTGTGATACATACGGCGCAAGTCGGCGGGATGGATTTTGCCGGTTTTCAAATCTATGTTGAACTTTGCCGCGCTTTCCAGCAGTTTTTTCTGCTTCCAATACATGATGCCTGTTGCCGTGCCGACCACTGCCGCCACTGTCAGTACGCCGATTGCAGCCGCCCAATACCAGCGTGCGCCGGCAAGATAGGCAATCAGCCCGAACACGACTGCCATTGCTATCCAGATGAATACCGCCCGTTTTTTATCCATTGTGCGTTGTCCTTGTTTTGGTTATTGATATTGATGTGTTTCAGGTTTTCAGGCTGCCTGAATGCTGTGTGGCAAGGCATATCGCCAAAGTGCGTAACGAAGCCCGTGCGTTGCCTGTTTCCGCGCCTTTGATTTGGCGGTCTATGCGTGCGCATTCCTGCAATGCCTCCATCAGCATGGCGGGCGGAATCCTTGCCGCTGCCTGTTCGGCCAGACGGTCTTTACCACCCCACAGCCGCAGTTCATTGCGGACGCTTTGCAGGGATTTTCCCTGTTTCAATGCCGCGCTCAACCGTATCAGCATCCGGATGTCTTCGGCTAGCGACCACAGCAGCAGCACAGGTTCGTCCTCTTCTGCCGCCAAGCCGTCTAGCAGGTGCGCGGTGCGGCGCTCATCACCGGAAAGCCATGCTGCCGACAGTTGGAATACGTCAAACCGTGCCACATCGGCGATGCTGTTTTGTGCGTCTTGTACGCTGATGAAATGCCCTTTGGGATAAATCAGCGCAAGTTTGTCTATTTCTTGCTTTGCTGCCAACAGGTTGCCTTCCACGCGCTCGGCAAAAAGCTGCAAGGCGGCATGTTCGGCCTCCAGCCCCTGCCCGCGCAGGCGTTCGCCTATCCATGCGGGCAGCGCGGCGGTGGTAACGGGTTTGGCTTCCAGTACGCTGCCGTGTTTGGTCAGTGCGGCGAACCATTTGGATTGCGTCTGCGTGCGTTCAAGCTTGGGGAAGACGAGCAGCGTTACCGTGTCGGGCGGCAGATTCTCCGCCAGTTTGAGCAGTGCTTCTCCGCCGTTTTTGCCAACCTTGCCGCTTGGGACATGAATTTCCAGCAGCTTCAAATCGGCAAACAGACCGGCACTGCCTGCATTGGCCAGCACGCCGTTCCAGTCAAACGATGTGCTGTCTGCCGTGTGGCTTTCACGGTTTAGATAGCCGTGCGCCTTGGCGGCGGCACGCAGGGTGTCTAGGGCTTCAATCCGCAGCAGGGCTTCTTCGCCGTGTATCACATACAGGGGCTGCAAGCCGTTTTTCAGGCTGCCTGAAAGCCGTGCGGTGTCTATCTGCGGCATTATTTGCTCTGGGTTTCCGATGCCGGCTGCCTGTTGAGGAAGCCGAGCTGGCGGACAAGCTGGGCGGCCGCATCGTTCTGCATGTCGCGCCAGATGGTTTCGGTTTCTTCGTCTTTGCCCAACGCAAGCCCGTCCGAATACGGCATGGGGCGGCGGACTTCGGCAACCAGCGGTGCGCCCCACGGGCGGCCGTTGCGGTATGCCTGTGCGGTGGCGCGCAGGGAGAACAGGTATTCGTTGAGTTTGGCGGCGCGGGTGATGGTGTAGATGTCGCGTTTGGTGTCGTAGCCTGTGAGCCGCAGCTCTGCCTGTGCGTTTTTGGCAGACACGGGGCTGCCTGAAGCCTGTCTCAGTGCGGTTTCCAGCGGCTGCTGCAACTGCGCGCCTGTAATCTGCCATTTCTGCACGGGCAGATGGTCGTGGGCGAAGCTGCCTTTCAGATGGAATCCGCATGCGCCCAGCGCGCCGACTGCAATCGGCAGGAGGAGTTTGTTCATGGCTGTTCCAGCTTCGTGCAAAATTGGTGCATTATATCGTTAAAACAGGCTGCCTTCCAGTAAGGAAACCTTTGCAAACGTTGGCGGTCTGCAAAGGTTTTTGTGTTTTTCAGGCTGCCTGTGCGGCTTGCTACATTCTGCCCAATTCGCGTTGCAGGGCTTGGATGTTTTGTTGTCTGTCCAAAACCGCGCTTTCAAGCTGGCGGATACGCGATTGGTGTCCTGCATCGGAACTACCGCCGACTGCGCGTCCGTCTGCCAAGGCTTTTTGCGCCTGCGCCAATGCGTTGCGTTCGTTGTTCAGTTCCTGTTCCAAGATGTTGCGGCGGCCGCTGGCGCGCGCGCTGCTGACTTTGGGCACGGGGGCGGCGGCGGGCTGGGTGTTGGCAACGACTACGCTGTGGGCGGGTGCAACGGATGCGTGGCGTGCTGCCGGAGCGCCGCTGTGCTGCTGCGGAACCACCATTGCGGATTCGGACAGGCTGCGCGGTTTCACGCTGGTGTAGCTGCCGATTTTTGTGCCGATGTCGGCTTTGCCGCTGCCTTTTTTTGCGTTGGAGGTGTAGCAGCCGGGGCCGCAGCTGTAAATTTCTGCCTGCGCGCCCTGCACGGCGGCCAGTAAAACGATGCTTGTTAAAAGTACTTTTTTCATCAATAAGTTCCTGATGTTCAGGCTGCCTGAAATTCGGCTTCTATGCGCCGGTTCTCGGTTTCCAGCTCTTCCTGCCATTGCAGCCAGTCTTCTTCAATTTTTGTTAATTTTACTTTAATTTCTGTTGCGCGTGCCAATGTTTCTTGTAATTTGGCTTTGTTTTCAGGCAAATAGATGCTTTCTTGCGACAATTCGGCTTCGCACTCGGCATTTTGCCGCTGCAAGCGTTCCATTTCGGCTTCGGCGCGTTCTATTTTCTGCGTTATCGGTTTGGTGCAGCGGGCGCGCTCTTGGCGGATTTGGGCTTCCAGTCGTTTGGTGTCTTTTCGGTTTTGGCTTTGGGCGGATTGGGCGGGAACGGTTGCGGCGTTGTCTTGGGCGAGACGGTGGACTCGGTAGGCTTCAAGGTCGCCGTCAAAGGGTTTCAGGCTGCCTTTGTCTATCAGCAGGAACTGGTCGCAGGCGGCTTCCAGCAGGCTGCGGTCGTGTGAGACGAGAATCATCGCGCCTTGGAAGCTTTGCAGGGCGAGTGTGAGGGCGTGGCGCATATCCAAATCAAGGTGGTTGGTGGGTTCGTCCAGCAGCAGCAGGTTGGGCTTTTGCCAGACGAGCATGGCGAGGGCGAGTCGGGCTTTTTCGCCGCCTGAAAACGGGGCGGTGGCTTGGGTGGCTGCGTCGCCGCCGAAATTGAAGCCGCCGAGAAAATTGCGGATGTCTTGCTCGCGGGCTTGGGGGCTGAGCTGCTGGATGTGCCAAACGGGGCTTTGGTCGGGGCGTAGGGTGTCAAGCTGGTGCTGGGCAAAGTAGCCGATGTTGAGTTTTTCGGCGCGGATGATTTGCCCCGCCTGCGGTTTCAGGCTGCCTGAAAGGGCTTTGATGAAGGTGGATTTGCCGCTGCCGTTTACGCCGAGCAGGCCGTAGCGCGCGCCGTTTTCCAAGGAGAGGGAAACGCGGTGGAGGATGGTGCTGCCGTGATAGCCTAAATCTGCGTTGTCTAGCTTTAACAGGGGGTTGGGCAGGTGTTCGGGCAGTGAGAATTGGAAGCTGAACTGGCTGTCGAGATGGGCGGGGGCGATGCGTTCCAGTCTGGCAAGGGCTTTAATGCGGCTTTGGGCTTGGACGGCTTTGGTGGCTTTGGCCTTGAAGCGGTCGATAAAGGATTGGAGGTGCTTGATGTGGGCCTGCTGTTTGGCATAGGCAGCCTGCTGGTTGGCAAGGCGGGCGGCGCGTTCTTGGAGATAGAAATCGTAGTTGCCGCCGTATGTTGTGAGCTTTTGATTGGCGAGTTCTATGGTTTGGTTGGTGGCGGCGTTGAGGAAATCGCGGTCGTGGGAAATGATGATTTGGGTACAGGGAAGGCCAGCAAGGTGGTTTTCCAACCACAAGACGGTTTCCAAATCAAGATGGTTGGTGGGTTCGTCCAAAAGCAGCAGCTCGGCGCGGCACATGAGGGCTTGGGCGAGATTGAGGCGCATGCGCCAGCCGCCGGAGAAGGTTTTGACGGGACGGCTGTGTTCTTCTTGGGAAAAACCCAATCCACTTAATAGTTTGGCGGCGCGGGCGGGAGCGGAATAGGCGTTGATTTCGTCGAGTTTGGCGTGCCATTCGGCGATGGCTTGGCCGTTGTCGGCGGCTTCGGCCTGGCGAAGGGCAGCCTGAAAGGTTTGCAGTTCGTCATCGCCCTGCAATACGTAATCCAGTGCGGTGGTGTCGAGGGCGGGCGTTTCTTGGGCAACGGCGGCGATGCGCCAGTGTTTCGGGATACTGATGTCGCCTGCGTCTTGGCTGATTTCGCCTTTGATGAGGGCAAACAGGCTGGATTTGCCGCTGCCGTTGCGCCCGATAAGCCCGACACGGCGGGCGGGCGGAATTTGGACGGAGGTTTGGTCAAGCAGGATTTTGCTGCCGCGTTGGAGGGTAAGGTTTTTGATTTCTATCATGACGGAAATTCTTTGGAACAGGGCAGCCTGAAAACGGGAAACAGGGTTTTCAGGCTGCCTGATGTTATGGCTGACGGATATAGGCGCATACTTTGTCTATTTGCTCGGCGAAGCTGCCGCCGAACGCGCCGTCAAAAAACGCGCTGCCGATGGTGAACGCCCACGGTGCGGCGGCTTTTATTTCGTCCAGCCGCCGATAGCTGTTTACGCTGCCTGCAATGCAGACGGGAATACCGATGTTCTTCACCAGCTCTTCGTTTAGGCGGACCGCGTCGCCCGTATAGCGGTAGCCCAAAAGGTCTATGCCGTGCACGCCTTTTTGTTCGTAGGCGCGCGCTTCGGCAACCATGTCGGCAATATTGCCCGACAGCACGGTGGGCCGCCCCGACAAACCGCCGACAAAAGGCATGTATTTCAACCCGTTCGCTTGGCAGAACGCATTGATTGAGTCAAAAAAACGGGTTCCCATCAGGATGTCGCAGCCGCATTCCAGCGCGGTTCGCGCCCCTGCCAAGCCGGCCTGTTCGGTGTATTCCACCACCTCCAAAAAGGTGGTTTTGCCGCATTCTTTCATGCGCGCATAGATTTTTTTCATCTCTGCCAAGGGCAGCGGCTTTTCTTTGAAGCCCCAAAACCGGGCTTGGGTGTGTTTGCAGGCTTCAAAGACGGCGTATGCGTTTGCAACGGTATGGTCGTTGTGTGTGAGCATAACGATGAGGTTGGGTGCTGTATTCATTTGTTGTTTTGGGTTTGTGAAACGGAGTAAGGCAGCCTGAAAATCAAAGCTGCCAGTCTATCGGCGTGATACCGTGCGCCGCCAGATAAGCGTTCGCCCGCGAAAAATGGCGGCAGCCGAAAAAACCGCGATATGCCGACAACGGCGAGGGATGCGGCGCAGACAAAACCAAATGGCGGCTGCGGTCTATCATCGTCCCCTTTTTCTGCGCGTGGCTGCCCCACAGCATAAACACCACGTTTTCCCTCCCCGCATTGATTTGCGCAACCACGCGGTCGGTAAACGTTTCCCAGCCCAAATCCGCATGCGAATGCGCACGGTGTGCACGCACGGTCAGCACCGTGTTCAGCAGCAGCACGCCCTGCTCTGCCCAACGCGTCAGGCAGCCGTGCGGCGGCACGGAAAAGCCGGCAATATCGTCTGCCAATTCCTTATAAATATTTACCAGCGACGGCGGCACGGCCACGCCTTCGCGCACCGAAAACGCCAACCCGTGCGCCTGCCCTTCGTTGTGATACGGGTCCTGTCCTAAAATCACAACCTTCACATCGGCAAATTCCGTATATTTGAACGCATTAAACACATCGGCAGCGGGCGGATAAACTGTCTGCCCGCTTTCGCGTTCCGCACGTACATGCGTCAAAATCTGCCGGAAATACGGCTGCGCCTTTTCCGCACCGATGGCTTCCTGCCAAGTTTGCATCATTGATGGTTTCCCTTTTTTCAGGCTGCCCTAAAAAACAAATTTATAATGCCGATTCATTGCGTTATAGGTGATTGGAATAAAACGGCGCAAGGCAGAAACCGCAAGAAATACAAATGCACTCAAAAAACCGACGCAACGACACCGGTTTAAATCAACTATATATTCCATATAAAAAATTTCACCGCATTATTCCCATTCTGCCGCTGCTTCCATTTCCCGCTTGATTTCCTGATAAAGTGCGCGAAAGTTTTTCGGCGGCTTATTCTGTTCCGCTTCTTTGCGCGCATTGCGGATAAGCGTCCGCAGTACGCCCGCATCGCTTTGCGGATATTCGGCAACGAACGCAGTCAGCGCATCATCGTCTGCCAAAAGGCGCGCACGCATTTGCTCAACCCGCTGCAAAAACGCATTGTGCGCCTGATTATCGCCGCGCAGCCGCGCCAAAAAAGCACGCACGGGCTCGGGATCGATGTCGCGCATCAGCCGTCCGATATATTGCCGCTGCCGTTTGATTGCGCTGTTTGACGTGATTTTTTTATATTCACGGATGGCTTCAAGCAGTTCAACGGGCAACTCGATTTTTTTCAGCGTTTCCTGAGAAAGCTCCGCCAATTCCATGCCCAAATCCTGCAATGCATCCATCCTTTTTTTCATTTGGGTTTTGCTGACCCATTCTTCACTGTTTTGGTTATCCATAACGCCGATTCCGTCATTTTAAAAACACGCGATTCTAACAAAATTCAAACTTTCTTTGCACTAATGGCGAATCATGTGTAATAATAAATCACGTTTTAAAAAATTAACGTTCAGGCAGCCTGAAAAGCGATATAATCCGCGCCGATTTTGTTTGTCGAAACAACCATAATGTTCCAACACACAGCCAGCACGCTAACAAATGCCGCAGAACACGTTTTGCAACTTGCAAAACAATATGGTGCAACTGCCGCCGAAGCCGATTTAAGCGAATCGGTCGGGCAAAATGTGCAGGTCCGTATGCGCCAAACCGAACACATCGAATACCAGCAGGACCAATCGTTGGACATCACCGTGTATTTCGGATACCGGAAAGGTCGTGCCAGCACGTCCGATTTGTCCGAGAACGCATTGGCAGAAGCCGTTCAGGCTGCCTGTAACATCGCGCGGTACACCGCAGAAGACCCGTTTGCGGGATTGGCAGACAAAAAACTTTTGGCAACGGAATTCGGGGATTTGGACAAATACCACGAATGGGATTTATCGGGCGAACAGGCGATTGCGCTGGCCATGCAGTGTGAAACCGCCGCGCTGGATGCCGACAGCCGCATCAGCAATTCCGGCGGTGCCGATGTTTCCGCCTCACACTACCAATACGTTTACGCCAACTCCCACGGTTTCTGCTGCCACCAACGCGGCACGCGGCATAGTATTTCATGCAGCGTCGTGGCGGGCAGCGGCAGCGGCATGGAACGTGATTACTGGTATGACGTATCCTGCGATGCCGGCGATTTGGACTCCCCCGAAAATATCGGCGCAACCGTTGCCGCACACACCATCCGCCGTCTGAATCCCAAAGGCTTGGAAACAGGCAGCTATCCCGTTGTGTTCGATACAAACGTTTCAGGCAGCCTTATCGGGCATCTGACGGGCGCATTGGGCGGCAGCCAGCTATACCGCAGAACCAGCTTTTTGGTAGACAGCTTAGGCAGGCAGATTCTGCCTCCGTCAGTGAGCCTGCGTGAAGAGCCGCATATCCCCCGCGCGCTCGGCAGCACGTATTTTGACAGCGAAGGCGTGGCAACCCGTCCGCGCTTTGTTATAGAAAACGGCGTTGTACGCGGCTATTTCCTCGGTAGTTACAGCGCGCGCAAGCTCGGCATGGAAAGCACGGGCAACGCAGGCGGCGCACATAATCTTTATCTTTCCGCATCTGTTTCCACGCAAGCTGGACTGCTGCGGCAGATGGGCACGGGGCTTTTGGTTACCGAGCTGATGGGGCAAGGCGTGAACCTGCTCACAGGCGATTATTCGCGCGGCGCGGCAGGCTTTTGGGTGGAAGGCGGCGAAATCGCCTATCCCGTATCCGGCATCACCATCGCAGGACGGCTGCAAGATATGTTTCTGAATATTGAAGGCACGGCAAACGATGCGCGCCGCAACGCTTCCAGCAAAATCGGTTCTATCCTGATTGGACGCATGACTGTGGCGGGGGCATAAACATGAAATATGCACAAACAGTTATTTTCGTGCTGTCTGCCGCGTTTGCTCCGCTTGCCGCCGCCTGTTCGCAAATGCAGCCCGTTGCCGCGTTCATTATGCTCAACGATCACGATGGTGACCGCGCACTCAATCTTGCCGAATGGGAAGAAGCCGATGCGGGCGGCAATCTGATTGTGTCGTTTGCCTTAAACAACCCCGAAGAGTTTTCCGCATACGATGTAGACCGCAACGGCGTGGTGGAAGCTCGCGAGCTGGGCTTCAATTCCGTGCGTTACCGCGTAGAACCGTGTTCGCGCATCCATACTTCGCATTTCTTGCCGTTCGGCAATATGCACCACTTGGCAGCGCAATAAACTGCTGCCGTTTTTTCCAACCCAACCTTTCTCTCAGGAGATTCAAATTATGTCATACAACGAAACACTGGAAGCCCTGCTCCAACAGCAGAAAGAAATCCAGCAAAAAATCAACGCACAAATTTCTGCCGAACGAAACGAGCGCATCGCCTCTATCGTGGCAGATATGGCGAAATACCACATCACCGCTGCCGAACTGGAAAAAGCATCGCGCAAAAAAACGCCTGCCCCTCCCCGCTACCGCAACCCGCAGACGGGTGCCACATGGTCGGGCCACGGCAAACGCCCCAAATGGGTTTTGGAAGCGCAAGCCGCCGGCAAAAGCCTGGAAGATTTCCTCATTCGGAAATAACCCCTAATTTCACGCTCAGGCAGCCTGAAACCCGTTTTCAGGCTGCCTGAATATTGTTTCCGCCAATGGAGAACGAACCATGTCCGAATACCTGATTGCACACAGCGGCAACGGCGAACCCGTTTCGCTGTTATCACAGATGGCAAACCGCCACGGCCTGATTGCAGGCGCGACCGGCACAGGCAAAACCGTATCGCTGCGAAAACTGGCCGAAGCGTTCAGCGCAGACGGCGTGCCCGTGTTTATGGCAGACGTGAAAGGCGATTTATCGGGCATCTGCCGCGCCGGTGCAAACAGCGGCAAAGTCGCCGAACGCATGGCGCAATACGGGCTGCCTGAAAGCTATCTGCGCGGCTTTCCCGTACGCTTTTGGGATGTTTACGGCGAAACGGGCATTCCCGTTCGCGCCACCGTATCCGAAATGGGGGCAATGCTGTTGGCACGTCTGCTTAACCTCAACGACACGCAGGAAGGTGTGCTGAACCTTGTCTTTAAAGCGGCCGACGACAAAGGCTGGCACATCATAGACATCAAAGACCTGCGCGGCGTGCTGCAATATGTTTCCGAACATGCCGCCGAATACCGCAATACCTACGGCAATGTTTCCGCCGCCAGCATCGGCGCAATCCAACGGCAGCTTTTGCAGCTTGAAAACGAGGGCGGCAACCTGTTTTTCGGCGAACCCGCGCTCAACCTGCAAGACTGGCTGCAAACCGAAAACGGCGAGGGTGTTATCAACATTTTAAATGCGGAAAAACTGATGCGTTCGCCAAGGCTGTATAGCGCGTTTTTGCTGTGGTTTTTGGCGGAACTGTTTGAAACGCTGCCCGAAACGGGCGACCCCGAAAAGCCGAAGTTCGTGATGTTTTTTGACGAAGCACATTTGGTGTTCGACAACGCAGGCAAGGCTCTGCTGGAACAAATTGAGCAGGTGGTCCGGCTTATCCGTTCCAAAGGCGTGGGCGTGTACTTTGTTACACAGAACCCTTTGGATTTGCCCGACACGGTGCTGGGGCAGCTCGGCAACCGCATCCAGCATGCTTTGCGCGCCTTCACCCCGCGCGACCAGAAAGCCGTAAAGGCGGCCGCCGACACCTTCCGCAGCAATCCCGATTTAAACGTGGCCGCCGCCATCGGCGAATTGGCCGTGGGCGAGGCTTTGGTATCGTGTTTGGACGGGAAAGGGATGCCGCAGATGGTGGAACGCGCGTTTGTGATGCCGCCGCAGTCGCAGCTTACGCCGCTTTCCGCTGCCGAACGCGATGCGGCGTTCAAATCCGACAGCCTGTATCCTTCCTATAAAGACGCGCTGGACAATTTTTCGGCATACGAGGCTTTGCAGCAGTTGCAGGCGCAGACGGCGCAGGATGCGGATGCTGCCAAGGCTGCCGCAAAACCCGGGATGCTGGACGGCTTTTTGGGCGGTTTGTTCGGCGGGCGCAAAAAATCGGGGCAGGGTTTGGGGTATGACGTTGCCGACTCGGTGGGCAGCCAGATAAACCGGCAGGTTACGCGGGCAATTTCGCGCAGCGTAATGGGCATCATCAAAAATATGATGAAATAAAATGCTATAATCCGCCCGCCCTTGTTTCAGGCAGCCTGAAAGCGTTTTCAGGCTGCCTGAAAACGTTCAAACGATTCAGAATCCCAACACATCCATGATTTCCCGATTATTCAACAAAGTGCGTTCCGCCAAGAATAAATCCGCCGTTCGCACGCCGAAAAAACGTGCCGCGCAAAATCCCAAGCCCGTCAAAACGGCCGCCAAGCCGCTGAATCCGAAAACCCGCCGCAACCATGCCGCACCACAACCGCACCCCCAACCGAGAACGGTTTTGTCTCCGCTGCCGCAGGCACTGGCGGACGCATCTGAAAAAGACCGCAATCTGGTGCGCGACACGCTGTGGCTGTTTGCACTGGTGGCGGTGGTGTATTTGGCCATCGCACTGGCAACTTTTTCCATGGACGACCCGTCGTGGTCGCGCAGCCGCCCCAATTTGGGCACGGTAGGCAATTTTGCCGGGCTGCTGGGCGCATATCTTGCCGACATTGCCTATTACGCATTCGGTCTTTCCGCGTGGTGGCTTATTGTGGCGGCAGGCGTGTATCTCTATCGCAGTTTCCGGCCGGTTGCCGACAAGGGAGGTGCGCCGTATAACACGCTTATCGGGGCATCGGGCTTGGGCGTGATGATGATTGCCAGCCCCGTGCTGGAAGCGTTTGCCTTCGGCGCGCGGCTGGACGGCAGCCTGCCCTATGGCGCGGGCGGACAGGCAGGTTCGCTGGTGGCGGCGGGCATGAACTATATGCTCGGCAAAACGGGCAGCACGCTGGTGCTGTTTATCGTGGCGTTTCTGTCGCTGATGCTGGTTATCCAAATCTCGTGGCTGGACTTTTTGGAACGGCTGGGCAACCGCTTGGAGCGCGTGTTCGCCAAACTGTTTCGCGACGACGGCGAAGGGCAGCCTGAAATCATCGCCGAAACCAAAATGCCGCCGCGCGTGCTGGCGGAGATGGAAAACATCGTTGCCGCACCTGCCGCCAAACCCGCATGCAGCACCAGCAACCGCAAAAAAGTAGCCGTAACCATTGCCGCGCCCGCACGGCACAGCAACCGCAGCACGCACTCCGAACACAGGCAGCCTGAAAACGCGGGCAGCTACCGCCTGCCGGAACTGGGCAGCCTGAAAACGCCTGCCGCAGAAACCGCCGTGGCGGACGAAAAACAGCTTCGGGAAACCGCCGCGCGCATTGAGGCCAAGCTTGCCGAGTTCGGCATACAGGCGGAAGTGGTGAGCGCGATTGCCGGCCCCGTCATCACCCGTTTTGAAATCGAGCCGGCCAAAGGCGTGAAAGGCAGCCAGATTGTTTCCCTTTCCAAAGATTTGGCGCGTTCGCTGGCGGTGCAGTCGGTGCGCGTGGTGGAAACCATTGCGGGCAGGCACACCATGGGCATTGAGCTGCCGAACGAACACCGTCAGGAAGTGCTGCTGCACGATATTTTGGCTTCGGACGTGTTTGCCGATTCTCCATCCAAGCTATCCGTTGCTTTGGGCAAAGACATCGCCGGCCTGCCGGTGGTGGGCGATTTGGCCAAGATGCCGCATCTTTTGGTGGGCGGCATGACCGGTTCGGGCAAATCGGTGGGCGTGAACGCCATGATTTTGTCCATGCTCTATAAAGCCACGCCCGCCGAAGTACGCTTCATCATGATTGACCCCAAGATGCTGGAACTTTCCGTTTACGAAGGCATCCCGCATCTGCTCTGCCCCGTCGTAACCGACATGAAAGCCGCCGGCAACGCACTCAACTGGTGCGTCGCCGAAATGGAAAAACGCTACCGTCTGCTCTCACACATCGGCGTGCGCAATCTGGCGGGCTACAACGAAAAAATCCAAGCCGCCAAGCAGGCGGAAAAGCCCATCCCCAACCCGTTCAGCCCCAATCCCGACGAACCCGAACCGTTGGAAGTTCTGCCGCAAATCGTCGTGGTGATAGACGAGCTGGCCGATTTGATGATGACCGAGAAAAAAGCCGTGGAAACCCAAATCGCCCGTCTTGCCCAAAAAGCCCGTGCCGCCGGCATCCACATGATTATCGCCACCCAACGCCCCAGTGTAGACGTGATTACCGGCCTCATTAAAGCCAACGTCCCCACCCGCATGGCGTTCACCGTGCAAAGCCGCATAGACAGCCGCACCATTCTCGACCAAATGGGCGCGGAAGACCTGCTCAAATACGGCGACCTGCTGTTTCTGCAACCGGGCAACGCCGAACCCGTCCGTTTGCAGGGCGCGTTTGTGAGCGACGACGAAGTACACAGCGTGGTGGACTTCATCAAAGCCCAAGCCGAACCCGACTACACGGAAGGCATTCTGAGCGGCGAAGCGGCACAGGAAACCAACCGTTTCATCAGCCCCGAAACCACTGCCAACCACGGCGACGATTTGTTTGACCAAGCCGTTCAGTTTGTCGTCAGCACACGCAAAACCTCCATCTCTTCCCTGCAACGCCAACTGCGCATCGGCTACAACCGCGCCGCCAATCTGATGCAGGCATTGGAAGACGAAGGCATCGTCTCCCCCGCCGCCGCAGACGGCAAACGCGAAATCCTAGCCCGCTGATTGTTCCGGAATAACGCAGATTCGGGATGAGACCTTTGTAAAACCTCAGATTTGAGCACAGTTCAAAGCAATAGCATCGCGTAATGCGCAGAGAATATTGAAATATTTTCAAGCATTAGAGAAGCGCATGGCGAAGAAATGGGCCAAAGATGAGGATTTTGCAAAGGTCTCGGGATGTAGGGTGGGCACTTGTTGCCACGCGTTTCGTCTTTAAAGGCAGCCTGAAACCCACACCGAAAGAAACCGCCATGCCCAATCCCAACTTTCCACCCGCCCCCACATGGGACGAACCCATAGACATGCTTTTCGCCTGCCACGGCAAAGTCAAACGCTTCTGCGGACAACTCAAACTGCTGCCCGACTATTTGGCCAAAAACGGCACCGACACCGCCGCGCGCCAAGCCGTTGTCCAAATCTGCACCTATTTCAACCAAGCCGCCCCGCTGCACCACGAAGACGAAGAGCAAGACTTCTTCCCCGCCCTGCTGCGCCACGCCCCGCAGGCACAGACGGAAGTGGACACCTTGGAAGCCCAACACATCACCCTGCACGCCGACTGGGCCGCCCTGCACACCCAATTACAGGAACTGCTGGAAGACAGCCGCACCACCCTCAACGAGACCCTGCTGCACCGCTTCACCTCAGGCTACGATGTCCACACCGCCATAGAAGAACCCCTGTTTGAACTCGGGCGCAAAGCCATCCCCCAAGCCGAGCGGCAGGCTATCGGCAAAATCATGGCCGCACGGCGGCAACCGAAACCACAGCCTTCCGGCAACTGATGCACACAACCCCGTCCCGTAGGGTGAGCACTTGTGCCCACGCGGTTTCAGGCTGCCTTCAAAGACAAAACGCTTGGGCAACAAGTGCCCGCCCTACAAAACCGATATACTACATGAAAACAAACAGGCAGCCTGAAAACCCAATCCAACGGTTTTCAGGCTGCCTTTGCGTTTCCATCCTTATTCCGTAACACCCAAAGAAAGCCGACACGCATGGAAAATTGATGCACACAACCCCGTCCCGTAGGGTGGGCACTTGTGCCCACGCGGTTTCAGGCTGCCTTAAAAGACGGAACACGCGGGCAACAAGCGTTTGCCCAACAAAACCGATATACCGCCTAAAAACAAACAGGCAGCCTGAAAACACAGTCCAACGACTTTCAGGCTGCCTTTGCGTTTCCATCCTTATCCTCTAACACCCAACGAAATACCGACACGCATGAGAAATTGATGCACATAACCCCGTCCCGTAGGGTGGGCACTTGTGCCCACGCGGTTTCAGGCTGCCTTAAAAGACGGAACACGCGGGCAACAAGCGTTCGCCCAACAAAACCGATACACCGCCTAAAAATAAACAGGCAGCCTAAAAACCCAGTCCAACTGGTTTTCAGGCTGCCTTATTCCGCATCATCTAAACAAATCCGCCACCTTGGCAAACACCATCGCCACGCCGTAACACAGCGGCAGCAGCACCAAGCCCCAGCGCAGATAGCCCACGACGCCGCCCTGCCCCTGTGCCGTCTGCGCCCGTGCAGGGGCAGCCTGCGCCGCATCCAGCAACCGCTTCGCCTGAGCATCATAATATTTGGGTGAAACCGGCTTCACCAGCCAATTGCACACAAGCCCGACCGCCAGCAGCGCCGCCATAATGTACATCGTGATGCTGTATGCCTGCGCAGCGGGGATGCCGCTGTTTATCTGCGCCTGACGGATATAGTTCACCAGCACAGGCCCCACCACCGCCGCCGCCGACCACGCCAGCAGGATGCGCCCGTGTATCGCCCCAACCTGATACGTGCCGAACAGGTCTTTCAGATAGGCCGGCATCGCCGAAAATCCGCCGCCATACATAGACACAATAACGCAGAAACAAATAATAAACAACGATTTGCTTCCCGACTGCCCCAACATCGGCACCGCGCAATACAGCAGCAGCCCCAGCACAAAAAACACCGTATAAACCGCCTTGCGCCCCCATTTGTCCGACCAATACGGCCAAAAAAACCGCCCCGCCATATTAAACAGCCCCAGCAGCCCGACAAAACCCGCAGCCGCAGCCGCATCCACCGCCCGTTCCGAACCCACCGATGCGGCGGAAAACATTTCCTGCACCATCACCGCCGCCTGTCCCAACACACCGATGCCCGCCGTAACATTCAGAAACAGAACGGCAAACAGCAGCCAAAACTGCGGGGTTGCCATTGCCGCCGCCGCATTCACATGGTTTGCACCCGCAGCCTCCTGCTTTGGCGCGGCAGGCGTATAGCCCGCAGGCAGCCAGCCCAGCGGCGGGATGCGGATGGTGAGCGCACCAAACAGCATCAGCGCAAAGTAAAACGCGCCCAACACCAAAAACGTCTGCGCCACTCCCGTGGAAGACGCATCTGAAAACGCATCCATCAGCCGCACCGACAGCGGCGAAGCCAGCATCGCCCCGCCGCCGAAGCCCATAATCGCCAGCCCCGCCGCCATGCCCGGCTTGTCCGGAAACCATTTCATCAGGGTGGACACCGGCCCGATGTAGCCCAACCCAAGCCCGACACCGCCCAGCACACCGTTGCCCAAATAAAGCAGCAGCAAGCTGTGCCGCGCCACACCAAGGGCGGACACGGCGAATCCCAGCCCAAAGCAGCACGCCGCCACAAACATCGCCTTGCGCGGCCCTTCGCGCTCCATCCATTTGCCGAATAAGGCGGCGGAAGCCCCCAGCACCGCCAGCGCAATGCTGAACACCCAGCCCGCCTGTGCCAGCGTCCAATCATCGGGTGCGGAACGGGTGATGCCGATAAGGCGTGTGAGCGGCGCATTGAACACCGAGTAAGCATAAATCTGCCCGATGGACAGATGCACCGCCAATGCGGCAGGCGGCACCAGCCAACGGTTGAAACCTGCCGGTGCAACGGCGCGTTCGCGGTCTAAAAACGAAAACATGGCGTGTTCCTTTGCTGTTGTTATGGCCGATTCGGGATAAGGCTGCAAACGGCAGGGCGATAAAGCCAACCGCACGATACCGGTTTCCACGGAACGGAATTTATAGTCGATTAAAATTGCAATGATACGGCGTTGGCTCGCCTTGACGTACTACCTGTACGCCTTGCGGCTCGCCGCCTTGTCTCATTTTTATTTTAATCGACTATATAACCGTGCGGATTCAGGCAGCCTGAAAAGACTATTTGGGTACATCGGCCCGACCAGCCCCTTTTTCGCTTACGGGAAAGGGGCAAGTGGGGATTTTCAGGCTGCCTGAAAATGCGCGGGCGGCAAATGCCGTCTACGGAAGCCGGCGTTGTGCGCATCAATTGCTGCGTACCAACCACAAAAGACCGCCTTGCCGTTTGCAGCCTTTCCCCGAACTGGTGTTAAAAGATAGGGTGGCACTTGCTGCCATGCGTTTTGTGTATGCCGGCAGCAACCATTGTAATGCTTGGTTAAGAACGGGCGGATGAAAAATGCGGCAGGGCAGCCTGAAAAGGATTCATACGGCAAAACAGCACGGCGCGCACCGTGCTGTTTCCGTGTTTCAGGCTGCCTGAACGGCGGTTATCCCAGTTGGGCAAAATAATGTGCCACCAGCCAAATGCTGAGCAGCGAAAACAGGGTAACCGCCAGCAGCACGCTTTTTGCCATGCCCGCATTGAGCCGCGCAAGTGCCTCGCTACCCGCAGTCAGCCCGCTTTGTTTCGCCAAGACATATTCGGCGTTTACATTGCCCAGCACGCGCAGCATTTCGTTGTTCTGCTCCGCCGTGCCAATGCCCAGCCGCAGGCAATGGCGCAGCAGCGGATGTGCGCCGTTCAGGTTCAGCACGCGGATGCCCTGTTCCGCCAGCGCACCGAAAGCGGTTTCCGCATTAGGAAAACGTGCGGTTACGCAGCCTGAACTGCCGTGGAACACGCACACGTCTTCCATCTCCGCCAGCGCATTGGCAATGCGTGCACGCTCGTTTTGCAGCGTCTGCACCTGTTCGCCAACATCGGCATGTTCCAGCACAAAACGGGCGGCGGCACCGTCCAAACGGCTGATGCCTCCCTGCGGCGGCAGGGTTTCCGCCAGTTTGCGCACCAATGCGGGGCTGCCTGCGGCAAAAGCGGTGTCCAGCCCCGCCAATCCGATTGAACCGAGCGATTGCAGCACCACCAGATTTTCAGGCTTCCCCGCCTGCGCAGCGAAACTGCCGCCGCCGTATTCCGCAAAGCCCTCGTCTATCAAGACAATGCCTTTGGCGGCACGGACAACGGTTTCCACATCCTCGCGGGCAGGCAGCACGCCCGTTGGATTGTGCGGAGCGGCAAGATACACCAGAGCGGGCTTGTGTTGTTCCAGCACATCCAGCATAGCCGGCACATTCAGCGTGAAATCGGCTTTCAGCGGCACGCCGATATAGCGCAGCCCCAAGCGTTCGGCCGCACGGCGGCAGCCTGAAAAATCAGGTTCGGCAGCCAACACAACGGCCTCAGGCTGTGCAGCAGCCGTAAAGACAAGCCGCTCCACCAGCACATCCGCCCTGCCCACCACAATTTGCGCCTCCTCGGCAACGGTGAACGCAGCGCGCAAGCGTTCTGCCAGCGCAGCGGTTTCGGCAGCTTCCGGCGGCAGGTGCAGCGGCTGGGCAGCAAGCTCCGCAGCCAGCACGGCACGGGCTTCTTCGGACAGGGCGGCTGGCGGAAAAGGCGCATCCAAGCGGATTGTGCCTGCATCGGAAAGGGCGGGCACGGGAGCAGCAGGTTCGGCGGGGGTATTTTTTTGCAGCATGGTTTGTGTTTCCAGATTATGTTAAACGGCGTTAAGAACGCAGGGAATGTATCACAAATCGGCGCACATCCCAAATGCGTTCAAACCTCTCATGCAAGTCTGGGCAAGAAAGCCTGCCGTATACGTAAGATGTAGTGAGACCTTTGCAAAACTTTGGATTTGACACCATTCAAAGCAATAGCATCGCAAAACATGCAAATAATATTGAAATATCTTCAAGCGTTAGGGAAGCACATGGCAGATAGCCTTTTCAGGCTGCCTGAAACTGCGTAAACACAAATATTCACCCTGCCTTACCTGCCTCTCCCGCCCTCCAAACAAAGCCGCTCCCATCCCGCTTTCAGGCTGCCTGTATCCGCCAAATTTGCTATGATTGCGCTTTTTTCAGGCACTCCGACATGTCCGTCTATACCCGCGTTTCCGACAGCGAAATCACCGCCCTGCTCGCCGATTATCCGCTCGGCGCGTTTCAGTCTCTGCACGGCATCGCCCAAGGCATCACCAACAGCAATTATTTCCTCAACACCGATACCGGCAGCTATGTGCTTACCGTGTTTGAAACATTGGGCACAGAAGAATTGCCGTTTTTTTTGAACCTGACGCGGCACCTGAGCGCAAACGGCGTTGCCTGCCCCGCCCCCGTTGCCCGCAAAGACGGCGCGCTGGTTTCAACGCTGGCCGGCAAACCCGCCTGCATTGTGGAGCGGCTGGCCGGTGCGGACACTGCCTGCCCCACGCCCGCCCAATGCAAAAGCGCGGGCGCAATGCTCGCCAAAATGCATCTTGCCGGCAGCAGCTTCGGCGAAACCATGTCCAACCCGCGCCATGCCGCATGGTGGACGGCGGCTGCCGCTCAACTTCTGCCGCATCTGGATTCAGGCGAAGCCGCTCTGTTGCAGGACGAAATCTCTTTTCAGGCTGCCCATCCCGATACCGCTCTGCCCCGCGGCATCATCCATGCTGACTTGTTTAAAGACAACGTTTTGTTAGACGCCAGCCGCGTCGCAGGCTTCATTGATTTTTATTATGCCTGCAACGGCAGCTTTGTTTACGACATCGCCATCGCAATAAACGACTGGGCGCGCACCGCCGGCAACAGCATAGACCATGTCCTGCGCCAAGCCTTTTTGGACGGCTATCAAAGCGTCCGCCGCCTCACTCCCGAAGAGCAGGACTATCTCCCCACCGCCTGCCGCGCAGGCTGCCTGCGCTTTTGGATTTCCCGCCTGCTGGATTTCCACTTCCCCGCCGAGGGCGAAATGACCTTCATCAAAGACCCGAACGCATTTCGCGATTTGCTGCTGGCCTATCGCGGCGGATAGCGTTTCAGGCTGCCTGAAACCGCTTTTCCCACCGCAAAAAGGAATCTCTCCATGACCCCAAGTCCCGCCAAAACCACCTGCATCGAAGACCTGCGCCGCACCGCCAAACGCAAGCTGCCCAAAATGTTTTACGAATACATCGACACCGGCTCGTGGACGGAATCCACCTACCGCGCCAACAGCGGTGATTTTGCCGGCATCAAATTCCGCCAGCGCGTGCTGGTGGATATGGAAAACCGCAGCCTGAAAACGCAGATGCTGGGGCAGGACGTGTCCATGCCGCTGGCCCTCTCCCCCACTGGGCTGACGGGCATGTTCCATGCCGACGGCGAAATCCTTGCCGCACGCGCCTGCGAAAAATTTGGCGTGCCCTACACCCTCTCCACCATGTCTATCTGCTCCATAGAAGACGTGGCGGAAAATACCTCCGCACCGTTTTGGTTCCAGCTTTATGTGATGCGCGACCGCGAATTTATGGCCAGCCTCATCCGCCGCGCCAAAGCCGCGCAATGCAGCGCACTGGTGCTCACCGCCGACTTGCAGATGGTGGGACAGCGGCACCGCGACATCAAAAACGGGCTCTCCGTTTCCCCCAAACCCACGCTCGCCAACATCCTCAACTTCGCCATCAAGCCCGAATGGTGCTTGAAAATGCTCAACACCCAGCGGCGCACCTTCCGCAACATCGTGGGACACGCCAAAGACGTAACCGGCCTTGCCGATCTGATGCCGTGGGTGGCAAACCAGTTTGACCCGAAATTAAGCTGGGACGACGTGGCCCGCATCAAAGATTTGTGGGGCGGCAAACTCGTCATCAAAGGCATTTTGGACCCCGAAGATGCCGAACTGGCCGTGCGGCACGGTGCGGATGCCGTCGTCGTGTCCAACCACGGCGGGCGGCAGTTGGACGGCGCGCCATCCAGCATCCGCGCCCTGCCCGACGTGGTGCAAGCCGCAGGCAGCCAAACCGAAGTATGGTTAGACGGCGGCATCCGCACGGGGCAGGATATGCTCAAAGCATGGGCATTGGGCGCACGCGGCATGATGATAGGCCGCGCCTATCTTTACGGCTTGGCGGCATACGGCGAAGCGGGCGTAACCCGTGCGCTGGAAATCCTGTATAACGAAATGGATTTGAGTATGGCGTTCACAGGCTGCCGCAACCTGCAAGAAGTTGATACCCGCATTCTCGTTCCCAACACCTATCCCCTGCCCCAAGCCGAAAAAGCAGCCTGAAAACCCCATCTCCCCGAAAGGCAAGCCCCATGAATCCTCTTCCGCTCAAAAAAATCTATTCGGGCAAAGTGCGCGACCTTTACGAAATTGATGCAGACACCATGCTCATCGTCGCCACCGACCGCCTGTCCGCCTTTGACGTGATACTCGACGACCCCATCCCGCACAAAGGCGAAATCCTCACGCAGCTCTCCAACTTCTGGTTTGCCAAACTCGCCCACATCATGCCCAACCACTTCACCGGCCAAACCGTGTACGACATCCTGCCGCACGACACCGCCGCCGCATTGGCCCAACGCGCCGTTGTCGCCAAACGTCTGACACCGGTCAAAATAGAAGCCGTTGTGCGCGGCTATATCAGCGGCAGCGGCTGGAAAGCCTATCGCCAAACGGGCGAAATCTGCGGCATCAGGCTGCCTGAAAACCTGCGCGAGGCCGACCGCCTGCCCCACCCCATATTCACCCCCTCCACCAAGGCCGAAGTCGGCGGACACGACGAAAACATCAGCTTTGACACCTGCTGCCGCATCATCGGCGCAGAGCTTGCCGGGCAGGTGCGTGCCAAAGCCATACAGCTTTACACCGAAGCCGCCGCCTACGCCGCCACGCGCGGCATCATCATCGCCGATACCAAATTTGAATTCGGGTTAGACAAAAACGGCACGCTCACGCTGATGGACGAAGTGCTGACCCCCGATTCCAGCCGCTTCTGGGCGGCAGACACCTGGCAGCCGGGCAGCAACCCGCCCTCGTTTGACAAACAGTTTATCCGCGACTGGTTGGAGCAGAGCGGCTGGAACAAACAGCCCCCCGCCCCCCGCATTCCCGCCGACGTGCTGGCAAAAACCGCCGAAAAATACCGTGAAGCCCTACACCTGCTGGCAGGCTGACCGCCCCCGCAAGGCAGCCTGAAAACACATTTACCCCGTTTTCAGGCTGCCTCAGCTTTTCCAAATGCACGTTTCAGGCAGCCTGAAACGCAGTCAAAAACCGCACCACCCGTCATGAAAACCCCCGCCATCAACACCAAATTCATCAACACCCTGCCCGTTCTGCTCAGCTCGTCCGTCTGCGCATGGTTCGTATGGCATTTTGCCAAGGAACAGTATTTCGCCGCACTGATTCTCGGCGTGATTGCCGGCGGGCTGGTGGATTTGGACAACGGGCTCACGGGCAAAGCCAAAAACGTGATGTATGCCGTCGCCGCGTTTGCAGTGAGCTCCCTATCCGTGTCGCTCGCATTCAACCATCCGGTTGCACTGGCCGTTACCTTCACTGCCATCGCCTTCGTCTTCACCATGCTCGGCGCGGCGGGCACACGCTTTCGCACCGTATCGTTCGGTACGCTGGCCGTCGCCATCTACACCACGCTTTCGCACGACCCGCACGCACCGTTCTACCAAAGCACCGTGCTGATAATAATCGGCACACTGCTCTATACCTTGTTTACCCTGCTGGCACACATACTGTTTCCCCACCGCCCCGTTCAGGAAGCCGCCGCCAATGCCTATGACGCGCTGGCAGATTATTTAAACTGCAAAGCAGATTTTTTTGACCCCGACGAAATCGGCGAACTGGAACGGCAGCAGATACGGCTGGCGATGGCCAACACCCGCGTCACCAACACCTTCAACCTTTGCCGCAACGCCCTGTTTTACCGCATGAGGGGACAGCACCGCCACCCGCGCACCGTCAGAATGCTGCGTTACTACTTCGCCGCACAAGACATCCACGAGCGCATCTCTTCCAGCCATATGCATTACGAAACCTTCACCCCGCAAATGGCACACACCGATTTAATCTATCGGATACAGCGGCTTATCCGTTTTCAGGCTGCCTCATGCCGCGAATTTGCCGCCGCGCTGCGCCAAGATACCGCCTATACCTATCCGCCCCGCCTTGCCCGCGCCACACAAGGCGCAGCCGCCTCGCTTGACTATTACGCCGCGCACGACAACGGCAGCGGCGCATCGCCATACAGCGTGCAGCGGCTTTTGGACAACCTCTCCGGCATCAGCCAAAAACTCGCCCAACTCGGCGACGCAGGCACACAGGATTTGTCAGCCGCAGACGAAAAAAACCGCATCCAAGCATTGGACAACCACAGCTTCAAAACCGCATGGCACATCCTGAAAGGACAGTTCACACTGCAATCGTCCGTTTTCCGCCATTCCGTCCGCATGGCCGTAATCGCCTGCGTCTGCTGCATCCTGGTGCAGATAATCGCCGCCGGCAACCTCAATCCCACCGATTTGAGTTTGGGCTATTGGATTCTGCTCACCGCCGTATTCGTCTGCCAGCCGAACTATTCCGCCACCAAAAGCCGGCTGCTCCACCGCATCGGTGGCACATTGGCCGGCGTATTCGTCGGCTCCATCCTGCCCGTGTTCGCCCTCACGCTGGTGGACAAACTCGTCATCGCCGTAGTGTTTGTCAGCCTGTTTTTCTTCTCGCGTACCAACAAATACAGCTATTCCATCTTCTTCATCACCATCCAAGCCATGATGGGCTTCTCCATCATGGGGTTTGACGTGGCCGGATTTTTCGTCCCCCGCGTGATAGATACCGTACTGGGCGCACTGGTTGCCGGCACCGCCGTCTATTTCCTGTGGCCCGACTGGAAATACGTTTCGCTGGAAAAAAACGGCGGCGAAGCCATCACCAGCGACGGCGGCTACCTTGCCGCCGTGCTGCACGAACTGGAACACGGCATCACCGAAGACGTTGCCTACCGCGCCGCCCGCCGCACCAGCCACGACAAAGCCGCCGCCCTGTCCAGCGTATTGTCCGACATGTCCGGCGAACCCGAAAAACACGGCACACGGCTGGACGACGGCTTCAAACTGCTGAAAATCAACTATTCCCTAATCAGCTATATTTCCGCCCTCGGCGCATACCGCGACAAAATCCAAACCCAAACCCCCGAAGAACAAACCTTCCTGCACACCTTTTATCCCGCCGCCCGCGCCCTTGCCGAAATCCTGCAAAACATGCCCGCATGGGACGAAACCGCCTTTCAGGCTGCCTGTTCCCGCGCCCGCGCCCTGCTCTTTGCCCTGACACCCCTTGCCCAAACAGAAAACGGCAGCACCCAAAACCAAGTGCTGCACCGCCAGCTCGCCATGATTGCCGAACTGCTGCCCGAATGCCGCGAAACCCTAAACCGCCTGCAAAACAGCAAACCCCTCCTGCAACCAAAGGCAGCCTGAAAACCGTTTTCAGGCTGCCTCCCCCCTTTTTTTTGGAAAACCCATATGACCTATTCGCTAAACAACCTGCAACTCGATGCCGCCTTCGCCCAAATCCAGCGCGGCAACTACAAAGCCGCCGCCCCAGTGCTGCACCGTTTTGCCGAACAGGGCGACGCAGACGCGCAATACCAACTCGCCTTCATGCACGAACACGGGCTGGGCGTAAAAGCCGATGCCGCCCAAGCCGCAAAATGGTATGCCGCCGCCGCCGAACAGGGCGATGCCGCCGCCCAATTCAACCTTGCCGAAATGTATGAAGACGGCGAAGGCGTGCCGCAAGACTACGTTCAGGCTGCCTATTGGTACGACAAAGCCGCCGCCCAAGGCGACACAGACGCCCAAAACCAAGCCGCCCGCCTGTATGCCGAAGGCCTCGGCATGGCGCAGGACTACGTCAAAGCTGCCGAATATTGGCACATGGCTGCCGAAAATGGCGACGACGAAGCCCTCTATAACCTCGGCGTGTGCCACGACGACGGCTTGGGAATGCCGCAAGACTGCGCCAAAGCCGCAGAGTATTACCGCCGCGCCGCCGAACAAGGCAATACAGACGCGCAGGTGAATCTCGGGCTGCTCTATCAGGAAGGCTACGGCGTAGAGAAAAATGAAGCGCAGGCCGCACACTATTTCAGGCTGGCCGCCGAGCAGGGCGACGCAGTGGGGCAACTGAATCTGGGTTTTTCCTATGCCGAAGGTTCCGGCGTGGAAACCGATTTCGCCCAAGCCGAAAAATGGTGGCGGCTGGCCGCCGAACAGGGCGAGAAAGATGCCGCAGCCGCACTGGCGGAATTACAGAAAATACTGGCGGAAGAAGGCGCAGCGTAAATACAGAACACAAATTTTGGAAAACACCAATTTCCGGAAAGCGGGCATCTGCTGCCCACGCATTCGGTATCCTAAGGCAGCCTGAAAACCACGCTTCCCCGTTTTCAGGCTGTCTTAATCCCCGTAGGGCAGGCATTTATGTCCACGCGGTTTCAAACCAACTTGGGATACGGAACGCGTGGGCAGCAAACGCCCACCCTACCACGCCGCCCCCCATTCCTCCCGTAAACCAAAGGCAGCCTGAAAACCACCCTTCCCCGCTTTCAGGCTGCCTTTGTTCAATCGTCCAAGCAAGGTTTTTTCAGGCTGCCTATGCCTATTGCCTATAATGTGATGCCGTCTGAAAAACCCAACCCATCCGCGCCACGCCCCCAACACACATCAGAAAGCCCCCCATGCCCACCGAAATCCGCATCACCAATGCCCGTCTAAAATCACTGCTGGTGTCGCTCATCTCATTCGCCATTGCCGCTGCCGCATCCCCGCTGCTATTTGTCGGCAGCCTGAAAGCCGTTCTGAGCGGCACGGTTATCGTTTTGTTCTTTCTGACGTTCGCCGTCCTGTTGCTCTACCGCGCCGCCGATGCCCGCACCAAACTGGTGTTCAACGCCGACGGCATCCGCATCGTCCAAGCGTTTACCGAAGAAGAGTACGACCGTTTCGGTGCAAAAAGCGGGCGTAAAACCAAGCGCGAAAACGTTTTCTATCCGTGGGAGCAGATTAACAGCGTTGTTTTCGTTGATCCGTTTCCTGCCACCCTGTACCTGAGCAGCGGGGCTGAACGCAAACTCAAAGCCGAATTGCAGGCCTACTACGACCAACCGCCGCCCGATAACGCCGATCTCAAGCAGCTTGAAGCACACGTTGTCCGCCTGTGCCAGCTGACGGACAGCTTGGAGCGCCTGCAAGAATTCACCATCCGCCTGCCCGTAATCCCCCTGCGGCACGGCAAACACCTGCCCGATTTAATCTGCACGCTGGCGGCAGAACCCGACAAAAGCCGCCGCCAAGCCGTGCTCGACGGTTTTTGCCAAATCTTTTTCCCCAAAGCCCTTGATTCGCACCCCGTCGCGCCGCCCGAACCGCGCGAATTTCCCGTCCGCCTGCCCGCCCAAATCAGCATCCGCAGCATCGGCGGCGGCTATCCGCTGGCAAATATTTTGTGCGCCCTTATCGTCATCGGCAGCCTTGGCTTTGCCGCCGCAATCGTGCGCAACGCCGCCGATCCTGCCGATATACGCGGATTGCTGCCGCTGCTGCCCTTTGCCGTCATCACCGCCGCCGCATGTGGGTGGCAGCTGTCCCGCTACCGCCGCCGTCGCACCGTGCTTGCCGCCATCAACCGCCCCGAAGCGCAGCCGTGGAAACTCGTTGCCATCCCGATTTACATCGCCGGCACCAATCACAAACTCAGGCGGACGTATTATTTCTACCCCGCGCCCATCAACGGCAAAATCCGCAAAATCACATTTAGCGACCACAACTTCCAACCCGTGCGCCGCCACGGACAATATCTCGCCTTCGCCCCGCAAGGCGGCGGCGCGCCCATTCCCATCGACGCCGATTTGCGCAATATCCGCGGTCTGAACGAAAGCGAACGCCGCGGGCTGCTGCGGCAAATTAAAGAGCTGGCGGCAGAATGAATGCCGCAGGCAGCCTGAAACGCCGTTTGCCGTTTTCAGGCTGCCTTTAAGGACAGCCGCCGTAGGTCGGGCATTGATGCCCGACAAATCCCATCCGCAAAGTTCGGGCATAAATGCCCGACCTACACGGCTAAATTAAATTTCCAGCCAACCAAGAATATTTCCAATGAATATAAAAACAGCAGAAAATATCCAGTGCGAATTTGAATATCTGGTATTAGACGGCTATTTCCCGATACATTTCGCATCGCACGGGCAAGAACGCAGCGACTGGCAGTTTGCGGTTGAATTCATATACCGTCTATTGGTATGTGAACTGGCGGTTCTTGAGCCTGTTTGGTTTTCGTCAAAAAAAGATATTCAGACCTTTTGCCAAAGTTTGGCAAGACAAAACCCTTTGAGTGAAAAGAATGATGCGTGGTATCGGGGAGAAGTTGTCTTGACAAAAAAGGGGCTGGATTTAGTGCGGACGCATATGCCGCAAGCGTTTGAAGAATGGAATGGCAGACCATTTCAACTGAATATTCCTTCTTATGGAAGCATTGGCAGCCATATTTGCTGATTATGATGTAGCGTGGGATGAAAATAATCCGCTATTGCCTGTTCAGCCCTTTTAGCTAGTAGGGTGGGCACTTATTGCCTGTGCAGTTTGCCGCTTTCGGGCAGACATGAAACGCGTGGGCAGCAAGTGCCCTCCCTACCACGCCGCACGCACGCATTGCGTCCAGCCCAATCCGCCCATTCTTCCCGTAAACCAAAGGCAGCCTGAAAACCACCCTTCCCCGTTTTCAGGCTGCCTTAATCTCCGTAGGGTGGGCATTTATGCCCACGCGGTTTCAAACCACCTTGGGATACGGAACGCGTGGGCAGCAAGTGCCCTCCCTACCCGCTTTCAGGCTGCCCCACAGCACAAAATACACAGGCAGCCGAAACACGAAAAAACCGCCGCAAACGCAACATCGCATTTGCAGCGGTTCCAATCCAATCCGGTCAAACTTTCAAAACGCGTTCGCCGCGCCCGATGCCTGCCGCACCCGTGCGCACGGTTTCCAAAATGGAATCGGCAGGCAGGTTTTCCAAAAAGCTGTCCAGCTTGCCGCTTGCACCCGTGATTTCAACCGTATAGGTTTTTTCGGTTACATCAATGATTCGGCAGCGGTAAATCTGCACCAGCCGCAACACTTCGTCGCGGTCTTTGCCGGCGGCGCGCACTTTCACCAGCATCAGCTCGCGCTCGTTATAACGGCTTTCGTTCAAATCCACCACCTTGATGACTTCCACCAGCTTGTTGAGCTGCTTGGTCATCTGTTCCATCACGTTGCTGTCGGCATGGGTAACAATCGTCATGCGCGACAGGGTCGGGTCTTCGGTCGGCGCAACCGAAAGCGAATCAATATTGTAGTTGCGCGCGGAAAACAGACCGACCACACGGCTGAGCGCACCCGATTCGTTTTCCAGCAAGATTGATAAAACGTGTCGCATATCCTATTCCTTTCATTTTGCCGCTGCGGCCATGTGGGCAGGCAGCACCATTTCGTCCAAGCCCTTGCCCGCACCCACCATGGGCAGCACGTTCTGTTTGCGGTCGGTTACAAAATCCATGAATACCAAGCGGTCTTTCATCGCCAAGGCTTCGCGCAGCGCGCCTTCCACATCCGCAGCCTTCTCAATCCGCATCCCGACGTGGCCGTATGCTTCTGCCAGTTTCACAAAATCCGGCTGGCAGCTCAGGTTGGTTTCGGACTCGCGGCCATCGTAAAAAAGCTCCTGCCATTGGCGCACCATGCCCAAATAGCCGTTGTTCAGGTTCACCACCTTAACGGGCAGGCCGTATTGCATACAGGTGCCCAACTCTTGAATATTCATCTGGATGGAACCCTCGCCCGTGATGCACACCACGTCCTTATCCGGATTGGCAAGATACGCCCCCATTGCATAAGGCAGTCCCACGCCCATCGTGCCCGCCCCACCCGAGTTGAGCCATTGGCGCGGCCGTTTGAACGGGTAATACAGCGCGGCATACATCTGGTGCTGGCCGACATCGGATGTAATAACCGCATCGCCGCCGGTAATTTCCGCCAGCTTCCGCACCACAAACTGCGGCAGGATAACGTCGCTTTCAGGCAGCCTCAAACAATCCTCAGCGCGCCATTTTTCAATGGTCTGCCACCAATTTTCCAAAGAGGCGGCATTGCTGCGTTCACCCTGTTTTTTCCATAATCCCAGCATTTCCGCCAGCACGTTTTTCACATCGCCGACAATCGGCACATCTGCCTTCACACGTTTGGAAATGCTGGACGGGTCTATGTCTATATGGATGATTTTCTTCGGAGAAGCAGCAAATTTGGCAGGCACGCCAACCACGCGGTCGTCAAAACGCGCCCCAACCGCCAACACCACATCGGCATTCTGCATCGCCAGATTGGCCTCGTATGTGCCGTGCATTCCCAACATACCCAAAAACTGCCGGTCATCGGAAGGATAGGCACCCAAGCCCATTATCGTGCCCGTGCAGGGAACGCCCAGCATGCGGACAAAATCCGTCAGTTCGCCGGACGCATTGCCCAAAACCGCACCGCCGCCAAAATACACCAGCGGGCGTTCGGCAGAGGCCAGCATCTGCACGGCTTTCTTAATCTGCCCCGTATGCCCCTGCACCACAGGCTGATAGGAACGGATGGGCACATCCTCCTGCGGATAGCTGTATGCCGCCAGATTTTGCGTAACGTCTTTGGTGATGTCGATCACCACCGGTCCCGGGCGGCCGCTGCGGGCAATTTGGAACGCTTTTTTGATGGTAACCGCCAAATCTTTGATGTCGGTAACCAAAAAATTATGCTTCACGCACGGACGGGAAATGCCGACCATATCCACTTCCTGAAAAGCATCCGTACCGATGGCGGACGAACCGACCTGTCCCGAAATCACCACCAGCGGAATGGAATCGCTGTTTGCAGTGGCAATACCCGTAATCGCATTGGTTGCGCCTGGGCCGGAAGTAACCAGCGCAACGCCCACTTTCCCGCTGGAACGGGCATAGGCATCGGCAGCATGGACGGCAGCCTGCTCGTGCCGCGTCAGGATATGCCTGAACTTTTTAAGCTGGAATATGGCATCGTAAATTTCCAAAACTGCGCCACCTGGATAGCCGAAAACATATTCCACGCCCTCGGCAGCCAGGCTGTTTACAACGATTTGCGCTCCTGAGATTTGCATAAGCACCTCTGTTTCTTTGTTGTGCATCAAACGGTTACAGATTTATCGCCGTGCTATTGCAACGATAATGCAGCCTGTTTGGGCAGCGGTTTCGGGATACGCGCACCAAACCGGAAAATAACGGCAAACAACCCAAACAATCAGATTCAATGCGGGTTTGTGAAGGGGGACGAAGCCAAACGATAGCCGAAAGAACTCAGGAAAACAATAGCAGCGTTAAAATTAGTTATCTTGTGTCAAATTACGCATAATTACAGCATAAAATTTTTTTTATTTTAATTTTTTAGATTTTAATTGTTTTAAAGATATAATTTATGCCATATAATCTTATTTATTTCACCAGAAGCAGCAATCTGCATTAGAATTGCTGTATAGCCATACCGACATTATTCCGAATAATTATTTGCGACTGAAAGACCGAACAATGAAATTATCCGCGGCACAAAAAGGTTTCACGCTGATTGAACTAATGGTGGTTATTGCGATAATCGCCACCATAGCTGCCATTGCCTATCCTTCTTATATGATGTATATCCAACGGATGCGCTTAGACAACGCGCGCGGAACGATGGCGGACACAGCACAGCTTATGGAGCGTTATTACGCACAGCACAACACTTTCTGCGATGCAACCAACCAAACTTCATGCACGCCGCCCACCATTAACTGGGTGCAACGTTCCAGCGGGGCAGGCAGCCAGACCAACATAGTCCTAACCGACAACAACAACTATACCTTCAGCGTTATCTCCGTTTCACCAAGCAGCTATGTACTGCGCGGCACCCCTCGTGCAGGTCTGTATTCCGACAGCACGCTGGCCGGCAACCAGCTTATCCTGTTCTTTGATTCAAAAGTTGCGGCTTTCACCCGCTGCAATTCCAGCGGAGCGGCTGCCTATGTTGCCGCAACCAATAATCCCAATGCGCCCGATGCAGACGGTTGCGAAGTAATGTAACCCAATGGATGAAAAGGGTTTTACGCTTGCGGAACTTTTAACGGCAACTGCGATTCTCGGTATATTGGCATTGTTTGCCTATCCTGTATTCAACAAATACATCCGCAACAACCGCCTGAACGCCGCCTTGCAAACTATGATAGCCGATGCCCAATTTTTGGAACGCCATTACGCGGCTCACGCCAATTTCAAGAAAAACAGCACGCAATGGGCAGATTTGCCGCACGCCTCAACCGAATACTTCTGCATCAAAATGCAGGGCAACCCGCGCGGCACTAACACCGATAATGCTTTCAGCCTGAAAGCCGTGGCCTTTGACAAAGCTGCCGAGCCGCGCGTGATGGTGTACAACAGTGACGGCACCAGTCTGATATGCGACGGCAGCACTTCCGCCTGTTCGGAAGCCGATTATTTCCGCAATCCATCACGGGCTGACGCAAATTGTCGCATTTATCCTTAAAGTTTCTTTAAATGGCAACACACCCCAGTATTTTTCAGGCTGCCTGAAAAATACTGGGTGTCTTTTTTTTGCGCGCCGTAGCGGCATCTCTAAAAACCAATGCGGTATCCCTCCTTTAATAGCCCCCTCGGAAGGGTAGGCGGGCATCCGCGCCCAAACGTTGTTCTGCATCCGAAGCCAGCCTGAAACTGCACAGGCATACATTCGCTCCACGAAACCGGCATTGTCTGTTCGGATTATGCGAAATATCCCGCACCCAACACCAGCGGTCTTGCCGCGCCTGTTGCGCAGTGGGGATTGGACGGTGTTCGGTTTATCCAGCAGGCGGCAAACCAGCCGAAGGCGGCAGCTTCTACCCATTGCGGATGGAGATTCAGGGCGGCGGTGCTGTGCAATTGGATTTGCTTTTCCGCCAGCAACTTTTGCAATGCAGACATCAAGACGCTGTTGTTTACGCCGCCGCCGCAGGCATAGACGTTCCGCACATCGGGGGCAGCCTGAAAAACGGCTTCGGCGGCGGTTTCGGCAGTGAACTGCACCAGTGCCCGCAACACATCATGCGGATTCTCGCTGCCTGCGAGATGCGTTTGCAGCCATGCGAGGGAGAAGAGTTCGCGTCCCGTGCTTTTGGGATAAGGCAGCCTGAAATATTCGTGCGCTTTGAGACGGGCGAGCAATTCGGGTAGCACCTGCCCTTGTGCGGCGCGTCGGCCGTCTGCGTCATAAGGTTCGTGCCAGATGTGCTGCGTCCATGCGTCCAGCAGCATATTGCCCGCGCCGGTATCAAAACCGAACGGGGCGGCATGCGGCGGCAGCACGCTGATGTTGGCGATGCCGCCGATATTGAGCACGGCGCGGGTTTCGGCGGGGTCGGCAAACAGGGCTTGGTGGAAGGATGGGACGAGCGGCGCGCCCTGTCCGCCCGCTGCCAAGTCCCGGCTGCGGAAGTCTCCGATGGTGAAGATGCCGGTGAGTTCGGCGAGCAGGGGCAGATCGGCGAGTTGGATGCTGTATTGATGTTCGGGGGCGTGGCGGATGGTTTGCCCGTGGCAGCCGATGGCGGTGATGGCGGATGGGTCGAGGTTTTGTGCGCATAAAAGCCGCTGTACGGTGGCGGCATACAGGCGGCTGAGGGTTTGGGCGAGCAGGCGGCTGCGGTGGAGTTCGTTGCTGCCGATATTTTGCAAATCAAGCAGTTCGGCTTTCAGGCTGCCTGAATAGGGGGTGCTTTCGCAGGCGGCGGCACGATGCCAGCGTGTGCCGTCTGTTTCTATGAGTACGGCATCCGCACCGTCCATGCTGGTGCCGGACATGATGCCGATGTAGCGTTGGGTCATGGTAAATCCTTGCATTGCGTTGTCAGGCTGCCTGAACGCGGTTTTTATGGGATGGCTATATATTTCAGGCTGCCTGAACGGGTATTCAGGCAGCCTGAAAACGGTTTAGGACTGCTGGTTTTGTCGGCGCGCCAATCTTCTTTGGCGGCGTTTTTCCAGGAGTTCGTCGCGCCGTGCGAGAAGCTGCCTGCGTTTGCGCCACATACGCCAGCCGAGCCATGCGCCGCCGATGAGGCACACGGCATACAGCCCGAATTGGAAGCGGTGAATCTGTTTGAGCAGCCAGTCTTTGTTTTCTGCGCCGAAATCGCCCAAATACACCCACACGGGCACGGATAGGGCGGCGGCCAGTCCGTCCATTGCCAGCCACCGCCAAAACGATATTTTGCGGCTCATGCCGGCGGCGAGAAACATGGGGCTGCGCAGGCCGGGCAGAAAGCGGGCAACAAACAGCACGCGGTTACCGTAGCGGTCAAATTTCTGCTGTACTTGAGCATAACGTTTGGGGTTGAGCAGGCGCGCCACGGGTTTGAAGCGGAGCAGGCGGTCGCCGTAGTGCCTGCCGAGTAGGAACATGATGCCGTCGCCTGCCAGCACGCCCGCCATGCCGACCACGGCCATAATGTGGACGTCGGTGTAGCCCAGTCCTGAAATCACGCCGCCTGCAACCAGTGTTACGTCTTCGGGAATCGGGATGCCGAAGCCGCACAGAATCAGCACGAAAAACACGGCAAGATAACCGAATTGGATAAAGAATTGTTCTAACAGGGCGAGCATGGCGGTGTGGAGGAAATGGTGTGTTGTTCGGAAGGCAGCCTGAAAATCAGGGGGCGATGGATTGGGCGATGCTGAGGGCGCATTGTTCGGCAAGCTGCGCGCTCTCGGCTTCCACCATCACGCGTACCACGGGTTCGGTGCCGGATGCACGCAACACGACGCGCCCGTGTTCGCCCAATTCGCGTTCGGCTTGGGCAAGGGCTTCTTTGGATGCGGCCTGCCAGTCCTGCCCTTTTTGAATGCGGACGTTTATCATGCTTTGCGGATAGGGCTGCCAGTCTGCCGCACCCGCCAGATTCCGGTTCAGGATTTGCAGCGAGGAAAGCACTTGCAGGGCGGCGATGATGCCGTCGCCGGTGTTGTGCTTGTCCAGACAGACGATGTGTCCGGAGGCTTCGCCGCCGAGTTGCCAGCCGCGCCGGTGGAGCTGTTCCAGCACATAGCGGTCGCCGACTTTGGCACGGGCGAAGGCGATGCCGCGGGCATTTAGGGCTTTTTCCATGGCCAGATTGCTCATCACCGTGCCGACCACGCCGCCGAAATCCTGCCCTTGTGCGGCACGGGCGGCGGCGATGATGTAAAGCAGTTTGTCGCCGTCGTACACTGCGCCGTTTTTGTCTGCCATCATCAGGCGGTCGCCGTCGCCGTCCAGCGCGATGCCGTAATCCGCGTCGTTTTGCAAAACGGCGGCTTGCAGGGTTTTGGTGTAGGTTGCGCCTGTTTTTTCGTTGATGTTGAAGCCGTTAGGTTCGTTGCCGATGCTGATAACTTCTGCGCCCAGTTCGTGGAAGACTTTGGGGGCGGTGTGGTAGCCCGCGCCGTTGGCGGTATCCACCACCAGTTTCAGCCCGCGCAGGTTCATGCTGGCGGGAAAGGTGGATTTGCAGAATTCTATATAGCGGTCGTCTGCGCCGCTGATGCGTCTGGCGCGGCCGAGTTCGCGGCTGGGCAGGGTGTGCATGTCTTGTTCCAGCTCGGCTTCTATGGCGAGTTCCATTTCGTCGCTGAGCTTTACGCCGCCTTCGGCGAAGAATTTGATGCCGTTGTCGGAAAATACGTTGTGCGAGGCGGAAATCATCACGCCGCCGTCCAGCCGCAGGGCGCGGGTGAGATAGGCGATGCCGGGGGTGGGCAGTGGGCCGGTCTGCACCACGTTTACGCCGGCGGCGGTGAACCCCGCCACCAGTGCGGTTTCAAGCATATAACCTGAGATGCGGGTGTCTTTGCCGATGATGACGGTGGGTTTGCGGCTGGTGTTGTTTTTTGCCAGTGCGCGGCCGAAGGCGCAGCCGAGCCGCAAAATAAATTCGGGCGTGATGGGGAACTGCCCCACCTCGCCGCGTATGCCGTCTGTTCCGAAGTATTTTCTTGGCATGGTGCTTCCGTTGCTTTTGGGTTGCCGTTTTCCGGCAGGTAATCTGGTTTTCAGGCTGCCTGAAATAAAGCGCCAATTGTAAAGAATTGCCGTAAAAACTGCCACAAATCGGCATTATCTTTACGGCTTTTTGCGTTTTCAGGCTGTCTGTATGCCAAGATTTCGGATGCGTGGGCGGCGGGTGTCCGCCCTACTTTGCTTTTGCGTTTTCAGGCTGCCTTAAAACGTGGCGCAGACGACAATGCCGCCCGTGCCTGCCTGCGGGGAGAGGTGGAAAATCTGCCAGTTTTCGCCGCTGTGGATGTAATACGAAAGCGTGGGGAATTCGGCGGCGATGCGCGGCGGCAGGTTGGTGAGGTCGTATTCGTATATGTCAAACAGGATATTGTGCTGGAAGAAGCCGTTGAGCGAAAAATCCGCCACGCCTGAAAATTCGCAGTCGGGCAGTCCTTCAAAACCCAGCACCAGTTTTTCTTCATCGGGCAGGTGGCGGATGGCGGTGAGGCGTGCGTTTCGGTAACCCTTGGCAATCATGGGGTTGCTCCTTGGCAAAAGGGGCGCATTGTATAGCAAAGAGCCGGTGCGTGATACAATCCGCGCGTTTCGCAAATGCACAAACTTCTGCAAAAATGTATAAAAAAATCTTGGTATTATCCCCTTCATGGATTGGCGACTGCGTGATGACGCAGCCGATGTTGCGCCGCCTGCGCGAGCGGCATCCGGGCTGCACGATTGACGTGTTTGCGCCGAAATGGTCGCAGGCGGTGTACCGCCGTATGCCCGAAGCGGACGGTATTTTGGACAACCCGTTCGGACACGGCGCGCTGCGGCTGCGCGAACGCTGGCGCGTCGGGCGGGAATTGGGCAAGCGTGGTTACGACCAAGTTATCGCCACCGCAGGCAGCCTGAAAATGGGCTTGCTTGCCTTTGCCACGGGCATCCGCCGCCGCACGGGCTATGTCGGCGAACAGCGTTACCTGCTGCTCAACGACATCCGCCGGCTGGATAAGGCGGCACTGCCGCTGATGGTGGACCGCTACACCGCGCTGGCATGCGAAAGTCAGGCGGATTTTGACGGCGTTTCCTCCCGGCCCGCTTTCGCCATTTCGCCCGCCAGCGTGGCCGCCGCACTCGCCAAACACAATTTGAACACGGACAAACCCGTTATCGCCTTTTGCCCGGGCGCGGAATACGGTCCGGCCAAACGCTGGCCCGCCCGCCATTTTGCCGAAACCGCCCGCCATTATGCCGCGCGCGGCCATCAAATCTGGCTGTTCGGCTCGCACAAGGATGCCGCCGTTGCCGAGGAAATCAATGCGCTTTCAGGCGGACTCTGCACCAATCTTTGCGGCAAAACCGTTTTGGACGATGCGATAGACCTGCTCGCCTGTGCCGACACGGCCTTCTGCAACGACAGCGGGCTGATGCACATCGCCGCCGCCGCAGGCTGCCGTTTGGTGGCGATATACGGCTCGTCCAGCCCCGACCACACGCCGCCGCTGAGCAGCCGCGCCCGCATCGCCACGCTCAATTTGGATTGCAGCCCCTGCTTCCGCCGCGAATGCCCGCTCGGCCACACCGACTGCCTGAACAAACTCTATCCCGAAAAAGTCATTGCGATTGCGGAAGACTTGGATAAGGCAGCCTGAAACCGTTTCCGCATTTTCAGGCTACCTTCCGCACGCCGAAAGCCCGCCCAAACCATGCTCACCGACACCCACGTCCACCTTGCCCATCCCGCCCTGTTTTTCAGGCTGCCCGAAATCTTTGCGCAGGCGCGGCAGCACGGCGTAACCCGCTTTATCGCCCCCGCCGCCGAACACGCCGACTGGGCGAGGCTTCTGGAACTGCAAAGGCAGCCTGAAATCCGTGCCGCCGCCATCGGCATCCATCCGTGGTATGCGCAACAGGCGACACCCGCCGCACTTGCCGAACTGGATGCCTGCCTGCATCGCCACCCCGCGCTGCTGGTCGGCGAAATCGGGCTGGATTTCTACGACAAAACCCAAACGCCCGAAGCGCGCGCCTGCCAAATCCAAGCCTTCCAAGACCAGCTTGCCCTCGCCCAAACGCACCGCCGCCCCGTTATCCTGCACAGCCTGCGTGCCGCCGAAGCCGTTATCCGCTGCGTACGCCACACCCGTTTCACCCAAGGCGGCATCGCCCACGCCTTTTCAGGCAGCCTTGAAGAAGCCGCCCTGTTTATGCGGCACGGCTTCAAAATCGGCATCGGCGCACTGCTGCTCAATCCCAACGCCAAAAAAACCCGCGCCGCCGCCCAAAAGCTGCCGCTTAACGCGCTGCTTTTGGAAACCGACAGCCCGTTTGGCCGCCCCGAACACACCGCCACCCCCGCCCGCCTGCGCCAAATCGCCGAAACCGCCGCCCAACTGCGCGGCATCGCGCCCGCCGAACTCGCCGCCGCCTGCGGACGCAATCTGGCGGAACTGTTGGACGAAAAGGCAGCCTGAATCCCAGTCCCGTAGGGTGGGCACTCGTTGCCCACGCGTTATGAACCGCGCAAGGGCAGCCTGAATCTCACCCCCGTAGGGTGGGCACTCGTTGCCCACGCGTTTTGAACCCCAAGGGCAGCCTGAACCCGCCTAAGGAAAAACCCCGTTTGCAGGACAGGCATTCATGCCGACACGGTTTCAGGCTGCCTTTCAATATGGGACGCGTGGGCAGCAAGTGCCCACCCTACTCCAAGGAAATCTGCTGTTCTCTTCTGAAAATGTTGTCTCCCACACCAGGCAGCCTGAATCCGCATGGGCAAAATGCCCTTCCTATTCCTCAAAATACCGTCTCAACCCCGTAGGGTGGGCACTCGTTGCCCACGCGTTTCGTACCGCAAAGGCAGCCTGAATCCGCATGGGCAGCAAGTGCCCACCCCACCCCATCCGCAGTTCTCCCCGCCGCGACCGCTTTTTCAGGCTGCCCATCGCCCGTGCGCAAATAACCCCTGCTTCTATCCCACATAAAGACAAAATATTTCGGCACACCGGCCTTCGCCGCTACAATCTGCCGCGTCCCGAATGCCGCGCATTCGCCGTTTTTATTTTATGAGGAACACATCATGGCACGACTGCCCATCCACACCCCCGAAACCGCCCCCGAAGCCGCCCGCCAGCGCGTGCAAAACGTCCTGAACGCCAACGGCTTCATCCCGAACCTTATCGGCGCGCTCGCCAATTCCCCGCAGGCACTGGCCTTCTATCAGGATGTCGGCAAGCTCAACGGCGAAAACTCGCTCACCCCCGGTGAAAGAGAAGTCGTCCAAATCATTGCCGCCCGCACCAACCAATGCGCCTTCTGCGTGGCCGGACACACCAAACTTGCCGTGCTGAAAAAACTGCTGTCCGAGCAAAACGTCAAAGCCTCGCGCGACGTTTCCCCCGCCGAATTCGACGACAAAAAACTCGCCGCCCTTGCCGATTTCACCCTAGCCGTGATGGCACACAAAGGCGCAGTGTCCGATGCCCAACTGCAAGCCTTCGTTGATGCGGGCTACCGCAAAGAACAGGCGGTGGACGTGGTGATGGGCGTTGCACTCGCCACCCTGTGCAACTACACCAACAATCTCGCGCAAACCGAAATCAACCCCGAATTGCAGGCATACGCGTAACACAGCAGCAGGGCAGCCTGAAAACCGCTTTCAGGCTGCCCTAACCGTATCCGCCGTTTCCCCCATTCCGTTTCAGGTAGCCTGAAACCTTTGCAAAACCCCGCCTTCGGCACATTTCTTCGCGCCACGTTTCTTTACGCATTCTGCACCATCATGACCGGCACACACAAAAATTGATACGCACCATGCCGGTTTGCTTAGGGTGGGCATCGGCTGCCCACGCGTTGTGCCAAGGCAGCCTGAAACCGCGTGGGCGGCAAGTGTCTCCCCTGCAAATGCGCTGGGAACGGTGTCCCAATCCGGAATCTTGCCAAGGTTTCAGCCTGAAAACCTCTCCCCCGAAAGAAAAACCATGTCCCTCCCCGCCCTGCTTGCCCAAACCGCCGAACTGGTGAAAACCCAACTCAAACCGCAAACCGAAGCCATAGACCGCCAAGGTGTCTATCCCGAAACATTCATGCGCGACTTGGGCAAAATCGGCGGCTACCGCGCAGTCGGCAGCCCCGAAGAAGGCGGCAGCGGGCTGGGGCTGGCCGCACAGATTGCCCTCATCCGCGAAGTCGGCAAAGAATGCGGCGCAACCGCGTTTTCCGTCTGGTGTCAGAGCGCGTGCGGCTGGTATCTGCACCGCAGCCCGAACGAAGCCGTCAAACAACGCTATCTTGCCGACGTGTTAAACGGCAGCGTGCTGGCAGGCACAGGCATGTCCAACACCATGAAACACCTGTCCGGCTTGGAAGAAAACGCGCTCAAAGCCCAACGCACCGAAGGCGGCTGGCGCATCAACGGCGTGCTGCCGTGGGTATCCAATCTGGGCGACACGCACATTTGGGCCAACACCGCCATCCTGCCCGACGGCGGCTACGTCATGTTCATCACCGGCGCAGGGCGCGAAGGCGTGTCGCTCAACCCCTGCCCCGAATTCTGCGCGCTGGAAGGCACACGCACCTTCGCGCTGAAATTTGAAAACGCCTTCGTGCCCGACGAAGACGTGCTGGCGCAGCCCGAACAATTCCCCGCCTATATCAAAGCCATACAGGGCGGCATGATTCTGCTGCAAATCGGCATCGGAGCCGGCATCATAGACGGCTGCCTCACCGAAATCGCCCACGCCAACATCGGCAGCGAAACCAATATCTATCTGGACAACCAAGCCGAAGACTTGCAGACGCGCTACACCGCCGTGCTGGACAAAACCGTGAAGCTGGCAAACGAAGAATGGCAGGGCGGCGCCGGCATATTGGAAATCCTGCGCACCCGCCTGTCTGCCGCCGAACTGGCACTGGATGCCGCCCAATCCGCCGCCCTGCACGCCGGCGCAAAAGGCTACCTGATGCGCAGCCCCGTGCAGCGGCGCGTGCGCGAAGCAATGTTCGTGGCCATCGTTACCCCCGCCACCAAACACCTGCGCAAAGAAATCAGCGAATTGGAATTCACCGGCGAATTTTCCATCTGACTTCCGCGCTGCGGGCAAAAAGGCAGCCTGAAAACCGAAAAATGGTTTTCAGGCTGCCTTTCGGAGAACAAACGCGTGGGCAACAAGTGCCCACCCTACGCTGGCTATTTTATTTTTAATTCACTATAGTTTGAATATGTAAAATAGGTAATTCTCATATGTATAATTTCTTTCTTAAAAATAAAGATTTACTTTGTGTATTTTGTGTATTAATTTGGGATTTATATGATTTATATGATTGCTTATTCAATGGGAATTGTGGCTGGAAGAGAGATATGTATTTTCCTTCATTTGGACTAGGTAGAATAATGTATTCATTATTTAATTTAATTCTTATGGTGGCATTATGTACTTGGATATTTTTATTTTTTCAAAATACTATAAAAAATAGTAGCCATAGGTTGGGTAGGACCCTTAAAAAAAGAAAGCAAACCGTAGCACGCGTGATTAAAGCTAAAAAATAACTGAACCTCTTTGAATCAAACAACAAGCCGTAGCCCGCATGAAACCTCCAATCCCGACGTAGGGTGTGTGCGGTACGCACGCACGCGGTTTCTGTTCAAACGACCTCAGTCTCAACGCAGGGTGGATATGTGCTGCCCACTCACTCCCCTCGGGCTACCTGAAAAAGTGCAGGCTGCTTTTCAAAGCCCCAAAACGGTTCAAAAGCAGCCTGCACATTCAAAGCAAGCCGTAGCCGCACAAATCTTCCGCCCTAAGGTCAAACCATACCCTGCCCCCTCTCCTGTGGGAGAGAGCAAAATGACTGCGCCGCTTTCAGACAACCATTCCATCATCACTAACAACCGCCTGAAAACCTACAACAGCACGACCTATTACTACGATGTAGGAAATCGTCGCGTTGTTTACACCACAGGTTGGGAAAAGTAAGCCTGCAACACGCTCAATCGTAATACACCACGCCGCCGAATTCCTGCGCCACCACGCGGGATTCGTAGGCATCGCCGCGCCCGACAACCGGCTCGGGCAGATTGACGGTGCGTTCCACCGCCATACCTTTGCGGGAAAGCAGCAGGATTTGGTGGCTGAGGCGGGCGGCTTCAAAGCGGTCGTGCGTTACCAGCAGGCAGGCGAGGCCTTGGGCAATGCGTTCGGCAAGCATGGCGGCGAGAACGGCGCGCAGGTCGCGGTCCAGCCCGACAAAGGGTTCGTCCAAAAGCGCGAGGTCGCAGCCGCACAGAAGCAGGCGCAGGAAGGCAACGCGCTTTGCCATGCCGCCGGAAAGTTCGGCAGGATATTTGTGCAAATCGCCCTTTTCCAGCCCGATTTCTCCGGCAAGGGCAATGACGGCGGCAGGATTGGGATGCTCCATGAAAATCAGGATGTTTTTCAGGGCGGTGAGATGGTTGAGCAGGCGGTTTTCCTGAAACATGAAGCCTGTTTTGGCGAAACTGTTTTTCAGGCTGCCTGATTTGGGTTTTTCCAGCCCCGCGGCAAGGCGCAGCACGGTGGTTTTGCCGCAACCGCTGGGGCCGAACAGGGTCTTGGCTTCCCCTGCGGCAAGGGTGAGGCTGAAATCGCGCACCACGGGGTCGCGCAGGATTTCGTAGCGGACGTGTTCAAAAACCAGCATCAGCGTTTCCACGGCATAAACAGGATTTCCAAGGGCTTGGCAATCAGGTATTCGTATAGCGAAACAAAGCCGATAACCAGCACAACATAGGCAAGCACGGCTGCGGTATCCAGCATGGCGCGGGCATCGGCTATGCGTGCGCCGATGCCTTCGTTTGCGCCCAAAAGCTCCGCCATAATCAGGACTTTCACGCCCATGGCCACGGCTATGCCGATGCCCGACAAAACATAGCCGGTGAGATGGGGCAGATAGAGATAGCGGATTTTTTTGAATAGGCCTGCGCGGTGTGCATCAAACAGTTCCGCGTCTCCCCTGCTGACGGCGGCCATGCCCGATGCCGCGCCGGCGAAGGTGAGCGGGGAAACGAGGATAACAACGGTAAACAACACGCTCTGCGAACCGAAGCCGAACCAAAACAGCGCCATCACCACCCACACGATGGGCGGCATGGCCAGCAGGATGGTAATCGGCGGTTTGAGCAGCACCATGGCGGTTGGGGAGCTGCCGGCAAGCAGACCGGCGGAAATGCCGATGGCAAGCGAAATGCCGATGCCTGCGGCGGCGCGGTAAAGCGTAACGGGGATTTCGCTTGCGCCGATGTTTTGCAGAAGCATCCATGACTGGCGGAACACGGTGAGCGGGGAGGGCAGGACAAATTCGCCGTATACGCTGCTGCCCCATGCCCACAGGGCGCACAGCATCATGGCGGAGGCAAGGCCTGCAAAGCCGCTCCACAGATAATCCGCGATATAGAACAGCACGGGCTGGGGTTTGCGTATTTTGTCGGTTTTGAGCATGGTCGGGCGGAACGGGTTTTCAGGCTGCCTTCAACGCCGCTGCGGCTTGGGCGAGTGCGGCGGCTTCGTCTGCTTCCACGATGTAGTTCACGCCCAGCGTGGGCCCGAGTTTGGACGACTGCTCGCGGAACAAGGCAAGCTGCTCCGGGTCGGGCTCAATCAGCAGCATGGCGGCGCAGTATTCGCCAAGTTCGGCACGGTGCGATTTAATCCACGCGAAATAGGTAAGGCGGTCGGCAATGCGCTTTTCGTCGCTGATTGGCCGCCGCATGGGCGTGCAGACGGTGGCGAAGCGTTCGCGGCGGGCAAGCAGGGCTTCCATTTCGGCGAGCCAGTCGGCGAAATCGGCAACGTGGGTCAGGTCGGTGAGCCAGATTGTGCCTTGCGGCAGGGTTTGGACAGGGGAGAAAAACTGCATGGGGATTCCTTTGAAAAATTAGGGCGGACATTGCTGCCCGCTTAGGTTTCAGGCTGCCTATCGGGGCGGCAGCGGGTAGGCAGCCTGAAAACTGCCTGCGCCGCTCACATCAGGAAAAACGAATCGTCGGGCATTTTGCCGCCCAAGAGTTTCGGGTTGAACTGCATCAGGATTTCGTAAAACTTCAAAATCTCGGTTTTCACTTCGCTGGCTTTAACCACGGTGAGCCGCGCGCCGTCTATGCCCATTGCCAGCGCGGGTTCGGGGGCGGGCAGGTATTTCGCGCCGATTTTTGCCGCTTCTTTTTTGTGCGCCAGCGTCCAAGCCAGCGCGTCTTTCAGGTCTTGGTGAAACAGGTCAAACTGGGCTTTGCGCGCTTGGTAAAAAGCGGTGTCGGCAATCATGCCCGCCATCGGAATCATGGGTTTGCCGCCAAAGGCCTGCCCCCATGCCTTGATGATGTCAAAGCCGCGCACCACCATTTCGCCCATCACCTTGCCGCGCATGATGCACGCGCTGGCCAGCGGCTCGGGCAGAACGGCGGCGTGGTAGGCGCGTCCCAGCAGCAGCCCCATCGCTTCGGGCGGCGTGGTGGTATAGGCAATCTCCACCTTGGCAATGTCTATTGCCAACTTTTTCAGCAATGCTTGCAGCACGATGTCGGGCATGTCGTTTTTGAACGGAATTACGATTTTTTTGCCGACCAGCTCCTGCGGCGAATCAATCGCTCTGCCTTTGCACACAAGCTGGGTAACCCCGTTGGTGAGGATATTGACCATGCCGACTTTGCGGCCTTGGTTGCGCAAATTCACCCCCACATTGGCGGGACTCATCATCACTTTAAACTGCCCGCTGGCCACGCCTGCACGGAGCTGGTCGGGCGAACGCCAGATTTTCAGCGAAACATCGGCCTGTTTCGCCAGCCGTCCCTGCGCCGCCGCCGCGGCAATCACCACGCTGGGCATGGCAGGCGCACCGTAAACGGTGAAGGCCTCCCTGCCCGCCGCCCGCGCCTTCGGCAGCGCACCTGCGGCGGCAAGAACGGCGGCAGTTTTCAGGAAATCGCGTCTTTGTATGGCATCCATCGGAAGCTCCTTATGCGTGCAGGCAGCCTGAAAGCGGCGTTGCCTATGCGGTTGAGAATAGTTAGCAATTGTAGACTTTGCGCCAAAACGTGTAAAGGCAGGGCAGCCTGAAAACCGCGTATCGGCTATAATCAGGCTGTTTCCAACGCAGAAGAAAGGGCGCAACCCATGTCGCTTTCCGTTGCCAACTATCTGTTATACATCGGCTATATGCTCGCCTCAATTGCCATGGCGGGCGTGTTTTCGCTGGCTTATCTTTCGCTTACACCCGTTAAAGAACTGCGTCTGATACGCGAGGGCAATCTGGCGTGCGCGCTTTCGTTCGGCGGCGCGCTGGTCGGCTTCTGCATCGCGCAGGCTTCCGCCATGACGCACAGCATCGGGCTGGCAGACTTCGCCCTGTGGGGCTGCTTGGCCGCGCTGGTGCAGATTGGCGCCTATTTTCTCGCCGCTAAAATCATCCCGCATGTTTCGGGCGAACTGGCGCGCGGCAACACGGCAGCAGGCGCATTCTGCTGCGCACTCTCGCTCGCCATCGGCATCCTGAATGCCGCCTGCCTGATAGATTAATCCGCGCCTTTCAGGCAGCCTGAAATCCCATCACCCACCGATAAAAGGAAACCGCAATGTTCAGCTTTATCCGCAAGCAGTTTATAGACGTCATCCAATGGGAAAACCCCGATGAAGACACACTGGTGTGGCGTTTCCCGATTGAAGACCAAGAAATCCAAAACGGCGCAAGCCTGACCGTGCGCGAAAGCCAAATGGCATTGTTTGTGGACGAAGGCAAAACCGCAGACGTATTCTCCGCCGGCCGCTACACACTCACCACACAAACGCTGCCGCTGCTGACCAACCTGAAAAACTGGGACAAACTGTTCCAATCCCCATTCAAATCCGATGTTTATTTTTTCAGCACGCGCCAACAGCTTGCCCGCCGCTGGGGCACATCCCAACCCGTAACCGTGCGCGACAGCGATTTCGGCATCGTGCAGCTCCGCTCCTTCGGCATGTATGCCTACCGCATCAGCGACCCCGCCCGTTTTTTCAAAGAAGTGTCCGGCGTGGTGGAAAGCTATACCGGCGCACAGTTGGAAACCCAGTTGAAAAACATCGCCATGACCCAGCTTGCCGCCGCATTCGGCACATCGGGCGTGCCGTTTTTGGACATGGCAGCCAACCAAGTGCTGCTGTCGCAAAAAATGACGGAGCTGCTGAACCCCGAGTTCGCCAAACTCGGTCTGACGCTGGAAAACTTCACCGTTGAAAGCATCACCCTGCCGGAAAACGTGCAGCAGGCACTGGATGCCCGTATGGGTATGGGCATCATCGGCGACATGAACCGCTACACCCAATACCAAACCGCGCAAGCCATCCCAATGGCCGCACAAAACGAAGGCGGTATGGCCGGCATGGGGGCCGGCATGGGAGCCGGCATGGTGATGGGACAGGCAATGGCAGGCGCAATGCAAAACGGCATGGCACAGCCGCAGCCCGTTTCCCCCGCCGCCGTGCAAAACCACCAAGACAAGCTCACCCAACTCAAAGCCCTGCTGGATAACGGATTGATTTCCCAAGCAGACTACGACACCGCCAAAGCCGAAGTATTAAAACAGCTTTTGGGATAAGCCCCCTGTTCCACTCAGAAAAAGGCAGCCTGAAAACACTTTCCCCGTTTTCAGGCTGCCCTTTTTGCGAAACCCAACCTTTCTTTACAAAAAACTTGATAACCAAAATCATTTGTTAGACAATGCGCCCGTTTTGCCAAGCCGCCCGTGCACACACCGTGCAAACAGGCAGCCTGAAAAACATCCCGTTTCCCCAATCTTAATCAAGGAGATTTTCCGCATGAACAAAGTAACCGCCGCAATTTTAACCGCCGCATTTGCCGCCGCCCCATTCGCTGCCGCCGCCGATTTCGGGCACGAGCAGGATTTAACCATAGACGGCAAACCCGCATATTTGGCAGAAACTTCCGCCCGCATATTGGGCAACGCCGGCAAAAACGGCCCGGAACTGGTAGAAGACATCACCGACGGCTTGGGCGGGAAAAAAATTCCCGGCTATAAACTAATGGTTATGGGGCGCACCTATTCCGTTGCCGCCGAAACCAAACCGCCCAAAGAAGGGCAAAACCAATGGCGCGAAAA
>CAUQSD010000006.1:0-60739 GCA_963520685.1 uncultured Kingella sp.
TTTTAGCAACCCTAGCAATTGATTCTGCCTTCTCAGGTGTAAAACCACGATTACCCTTGGGCAAGCCCCCATTCATATTATTTTCTTGCTCAGGAAAATAATTCCTTATATGTTCTCTAAACTTCCTACTTTGTATTGCTTCACCAGGCAAAATGACACCATCTCTATTTGTATCCCACACTCTATTTTGATTATACGCCTTTGTGCCTTCTCTATACCCACCTTTAGGCACACCAGTAACAGCATTATAGACACTTGCTAAATCTTGCTCTTTATCTGAACGAAAACCTCGTTCTCTAAAGTATCGCTCAACATAATCCATTTGCCTATCGAAAGATAGGCTGCCAAACTCATCTCTTGACATGCCATAATAAGTCCCATTTTTTCCTTTCATGAATTGAATAAGACCTGTTGCTGAAGATTTGGGATTTCTAATACTTGGGTCAAATGTTCCTGCCGTCTCAAAAGAAATAACTGCCGCCAAATCATTCGGATGCACACCAATATTTTTAGCAACCCTAGCAATTGATTCTGCCTTCTCAGGTGTAAAACCACGATTACCTTTACCCATCTTAAAACCCTTTCAAAATAATAGATATGAAAAAAATTTTGCTGATAACAGCTTACACATACTAACATAACACTTCATACAAATCAACAACATCAACAAAAAACAACAAATAGAAAAGGGCGTACTAGATTAGCAGTTACACTACCCTTAGAAATGAATATAAAATACTGTAAAATAAAGAAAAATTAAAACATGCTTCGTTTTTTGTACTAATACTAAAAGTTACCGTTCGTTCCGCTGCCGATATTTTAAGCATACAGCCCAACCCCGCTATCCTGCTCTACCGCAAAATCCGTATGGTTATCAGCCATCATTTGGTATCAGTTACCGATGAAATCTTTGACGGTGCCGTCGAGCCGGAAGAGAGCTACTTTACAGCATGGTTTGCACCAACAACCTGAGTGTAGTTATGACAAGTTGGACGTGAGTGGTTTTGTCCATCACCGCATCAACCATTCCAAGGAATTTGCAGACCATCAAAACTACATTAACGGCATTAGGAATTTTTGGACTCAGGCAAAACGCGTCTTACGCAAACACAACGGAACCAACCAAAAATCTTTCCCACAGCTCTTGAAGGAATGCAAATTTCGGTTTAACTTCGACACACTGTCCCAACAGCTTAAAATCCTGCGGGATTGGTATGGAATTTAGGGCTAACTCTGATACAGCCCCAACGGAAAACACACCATGGCACACTACGCAATCGGCGACTTACAAGGCTGCTATGCCGAACTCACCGCCCTGCTCTCACACATCGGTTTCAATCACGGCACAGACACACTCTGGCTCACCGGCGACATCGTAAACCGCGGTCCGCAATCGCTGCAATGCCTGCAATTCTGTATGAAACACGAAAGCAGCGTGCAAACCGTACTCGGCAACCACGACCTGCACCTGCTCGCCCTGATGCACGGCTGCGGCAAACCCAAACGCCGCGACACACTCTCCGAAATCCTGCAACACCCGAAAATGCCGAAAATGCGCGACTGGCTGCGAACCCAACCGCTGCTGCGCCGCAACAGCACCCATATTCTCGTCCACGCAGGCATTTTCCCGACATGGACGGCAGAACTCGCACAAAATCTGGCGGACGAAGTGGCACACACCCTTTCAGGCTGCCATGCCCAAGCCTATTTCGCCCAAATGTACGGCAACACCCCCGCCGCATGGTCTCCCGATTTGACAGGGCAAGACCGACTGCGTCTCATCACCAACGTCTTCACGCGAATGCGCATACTGAACCCGGACGGCAGCCTGGATTACGACTACAAAGAAACCTACGCCGGCATCCCGCAAGGCAGCAGCGCATGGTTTGATGCCCCAAACCGCATCCGTCTGCACGAAACCATCGTATTCGGACACTGGTCCGCACTCGGACTCTACCGCCAAAAAGGCGTACTCGGGCTCGACACCGGCGCACTGTGGGGCGAAACCCTCACCGCCGCCAACATGGACACCGGCGCGCTATACAGCCAACCCAGCTTCCAGCCAAAAACGTTTTAACTCCGGTTTCAGGCTGCCCCAACACCGCATCACCCCCGCAAGGCAGCCTGAAAATAAATGAAAAGCCGTTTGACAACACACACGCAAAAAATGTTTAATCGCGCCCTATCGCGGCATAAGGCCGCTTTCTCTTTGGGAGACAACACATGAAAAACACCGCCACCTTATTAGCCGCTGCCACACTGGCAACAGCTCTTTCCGCACAGGCAGCACCCGCCCAAACGCAGAACAGCCAGCAGATAGACCGCACCCAAGAAGTCGCCTACACCTGCCAAATTGAACGCGGCGGCAAAAAACAAAGCATCAAAGCCACCGCCATGTACGGCATCAAAGGCAGCGACATCATCGTCGCCCAAGTCAAAATCAACGGCGTCATTACCCCCGGCATGTGGCGCGACACCTCCTTCACCCTGATGAACCGCTTTATCAGCAGCGACCCCGCCGAACGTGAAACCGTGTGGACCACCATGCCCGCCGATGCCGCCACTCTGGCAAAAGTAGACGGCGGCAAACTGTCCGTAGCCGAACAGACAGGCGCACAACAAAGCATCGTTTTGGACGACTGCAAACTGGACGCATCCGCCACCGCACGCCTGAAACACTAACGCAACCAAACAAGGCAGCCTGAAAACAGACCCGCAAACGGTTTTCAGGCTGCCTGTTTTATTGCCCGCCCGCCATGCTCGCCCGCTATTTCACCACACTTGCCCTGCTCGCTCTCGCCGCGCTCATCCTCAAAAACCTGCTCAGCCGCAGCCAAAAAAGCGTGCTACACCGAAACGTCGCGCTCATCGCAAAAATCCTGCTCGCCGTCTCGCTCGCCGCCGCCCTGCTGGAACTGGCCATCCGAAACTAAAAGCCCCATGATTCCGATTACCTGCGCCATGCTCGCCAAAAATGCCGAACGCCGTCTCAAAGACGTGCTGGATGCACTCGCCCCGTTTGACGAAGTTCTGCTGCTGGACAACGGCTCAACCGACCGCACCGCAGAAATCGCCGCCCAATACCCAAACGTATCCATCTGCCGCCACACCGCATTCGACGGCTTCGGCAACATGAAAAACCGCGCCGCCACACTCGCCCGCAACGACTGGATATTCAGCATAGACAGCGACGAAATCCCCACGCCCGAACTCATCGCCGCCATCCGCACCGCCGACTTGGGGCAGCCTGAAAACATCTACCGCATTTCACGGCTCAACCATTACCGCGGCCGCCCCGTTTCAGGTTGCGGCTGGTCGCCCGACATCATCCCCCGCCTCTACAACCGCACCTTCACCCGCTTTTCCGACCGCACCGTACACGAAGCCGTCATCATCCCCCCCAACGCCCGCACCGCCACCCTTTCAGGCAGCCTGAAACACTATTCCTTTGACAGCGCGGAAGGACTGATTGCCAAAATGCAGCAATACAGCACCCTGTTCGCAGAACAATACGCCCACAAAAAACGCAGCAGCGCACCATCCGCCCTACTGCACGGCATCGGTAGCTTCATCAAAAGCTACCTCTTCAAACGCGGCTGGCAACACGGCGCGGACGGACTCACCATTTCCCTCTCCCAAGGTGCAGGCGCATACTACAAATACGCCAAACTCAACGAACGCAACCGCACACTCGCCGTCTCACTCATCATCACCACCTACAACCGCCCCGACGCACTGGAAAAAGTCCTTCACTCCGCCCTCAACCAAAGCGAACCGCCCCAAGAAATCCTGATTGCCGACGACGGCTCGGGCAGCGACACCGCCGACACCATTGCCGCCGTTGCCCGCACCGCCCCCATCCCCATCCGCCACATCTGGCAGCCCGACAACGGCTTCCGCCTCGCCGAAAGCCGCAACCGCGCCATCGCCGCCGCCCAAGGCGAATACATCGTCATGATAGACGGCGACATGATGCTGCACCGCGACTTCATCCGCGACCACATCCAAGCCGCCGCACACCGCACACTGGTGCAAGGCTCCCGCGTACTGCTCACCGCCGCCAAAACCATCGCCCTGCTCGCCCGCCCCGCCGAAACCGAAACCATCCGCCCTTGGGACGGCGGCATGGAAAAACACCTGTCCGCCGTCCGTTTCTCCCCGCTCAGCCGCCTGATATGGAACAAAACCAGCCAAAGCCTGCACGGCCTCAAAGGCTGCAACATGGGCTTTTTCCGCCAAGATGCGTTAAACATCAACGGTTTCAACAACGAATTTGTCGGCTGGGGACGCGAAGACAGCGAATTTGCCGCACGGCTCTACCATTCGGGCTGCGTACGCCGCAACCTCAAATTCGCCGCCACCGCCTACCACCTGTGGCACAAAGAAGCCGAACGCACCAGCCTACCGCAGAACGACGCACTGCTGCAAAACACACTAAACCAAAAACTGACCCGTTGCGAAAACGGCGCAGACCGCTTTCTGCCGCCCACCCAACAGCAGCCTGAAAACCCGAAAAACCCCGCCTTCCACATTGACAGCACGCCCAAAAATCCATAGAATTAGCGGTTTCTATTATCTATTTAACTGGATTTAGCCTCATGAAAACCTTTTCAGCGAAACCGCACGAAGTGCAACGCGAATGGTTTGTCGTAGATGCCCAAGACAAAGTTCTCGGCCGCCTCGCAACCGAAATCGCCAGCCGCCTGCGCGGCAAACACAAGCCCGAATACACCCCCCATGTAGACACCGGCGACTACATCATCGTCATCAACGCCGACAAACTGCGTGTAACCGGCAACAAATTCGAAGGCAAAAAATACTACCGCCATTCAGGCTACCCCGGCGGTCTGTACGAGCGCACCTTCCGGGAAATGCAGGAAAAATTCCCCGGCCGCGCACTGGAAACCGCCGTCAAAGGTATGCTGCCGAAAGGTCCTTTGGGCTATGCCATGATTAAAAAACTGAAAGTGTATGCAGGTGCGGAACACCAACACGCCGCCCAGCAGCCCAAAGTTTTGGACATTAAATAAGGACACGAAAAATGAACGGTAAATACTACTACGGCACAGGCCGCCGCAAAAGCTCCATTGCCCGCGTGTTCATGCAGAAAGGCACCGGTCAGATTATCGTAAACGGTCGCCCCGTAGACGAATTTTTCTCCCGCGAAACCAGCCGCATGGTTGTGCGCCAACCTTTGGCACTAACCGAAAACTTGGAATCGTTTGATATCAAAGTAAACGTTGTCGGCGGCGGCGAAACCGGTCAATCTGGTGCCATCCGCCACGGCATTACCCGCGCACTGGTGGATTATGATGCCGCACTGAAACCCGCGCTGTCTCAAGCCGGCTACGTTACTCGCGATGCCCGTGCAGTAGAACGCAAAAAACCGGGTCTGCGCAAAGCACGCCGCGCCAAACAGTTCTCTAAACGCTGATTTGCGTCCCCAACAAAAAACACTCCTTTCGGAGTGTTTTTCTATTTTCAGGCTGCCTGAAAACGGGATTAAGATTTTCTCCCCCGCTGTGCCTGCCATTTGGCACGCTCATGCTGCCTTGCCTTTTGTATCAGCCACCATTTTGCGCGGATTTTAATATCGTAACCAACCGAACCCGCACCGAACAAAAACAGCATCGCCGCCACAGGCAGCGTGAAATAATGCCCGATAGTGCGGTATCCGTATGCACCGGTGATGCCGCCCAATACAAAGTTGATAATCATGCCCGCCAAAAGATAGATTTTCGGACGGTTCACCCGTACGTCCAACAGTTTTGGATTACTGCTTTTGCGGTAATACAAAGCTTTCGCCAGCTCTATGCCCAAATCGGTGGCCGAACCCGTCATGTGCGTGGCGCGTATCGCGCTGCCTGAAAGCACGCTCATCACCGCATTATGCATCCCCATGATAAAGCAAAGCAGCAGAAAAGTCGGCGGCAGCATCGCCGCACCGATACGCGGAAGTGCGATACCGAACACCCCGAACAACAGCAGCAACACCGCTTCAATCCACATCGGCAGCCCGTAACAGCTTCGGAAATGATGGCGTTTGCCCCATAAAACCGTCAAATTAGCGAGGATGCTGCCTGAAAGAAAACACAGTACGCCGCAACCTGCCACCAGCACGGTGCGCCAATCGTGCAGCATGATGTTGTCGGCGATGCGCGAAAGCGTGCCGGTAACGTGCGAAGTGTAGCTGGAAACGGCAAAGAAACCGCCCGCGTTAATTGCACCGGCGGAGAAAGCCATCATGTAGCCCAAGCGGCGGAAGCGGGCATCGGTGATGGTGTGGTCGTGCAGATAGGGTTTGTCGGCCTGCCAGAACGGATGGCGCGGAAGTTTGCGTTTGGAGCGTTTGGAGTGAGGCATTGGAGAATGGCGTGCCAAAGAGTGTTTTTACGGGGCGCGCAGTATAGCAAACCTAGGTAGTTCTTTACGGAAGGTGCGCCCGATAACTTTTCAGGCAGCCTGAAACCCGCCTTGTCTGCCTGCTGCAAAATTTTCAAGCCGCGCCATGCGGCATAAGTGATAGAATATTGCCGTATTTTAGCAAATCTTCACAAAACCCATTATTTTGGCGGGTTTTATCAAGATTTGTTTGTTTGATTTCTGTCAAACGGGGCGATAATAATCCTCCCTAAAATAACGTAATACAAACCATATTCTGACAAGGACAAACCAATATGTCTGCCTCATCCGCACAAGAGGTGCGCAACCGTTTTCAAAAACTGTGCTTTATTCTCTTTGCAGCACTGATGCTGCTTCTTTTCAGCCAGCCCGTCCATGCGGAGCGGCTGCCCGAACTCATCAAAATGGTGAAACCCGCCGACGTATTCCCCGGCGCAACCCGCTTTGGCCCGCCCGAAGGCAAACCGATGACCGCCAAGGTATATGAAGGCGATAAAGAAGTCGGCGTGGTCTACATCACCACCGATGTCGTCAATACGCGCGGTTATTCCAGCAAACCAATCGATACCATTGTTGCGCTGGACAACAGCGGCACCATCAAAGGCGCGCGCATGCTGGAACACCATGAGCCGATTCTGCTTATCGGCATCCCGCGTTCCAAAGTGGACACGTTCATTAACGGCTATATCGGCATGAACCCCACCACCAACCCGCCACACGCCGGTTCCACGCCCTCACCCATCGTTACCGGTGCAACCGTTACCGTGGTCGTTATCGGCGACAGCATCGTGCGTTCCGCCCGCATCGTTACCGCCGAAATGGCGAAACAGAGCAAAGGCGGTGCGGCAGCCGCATCAGGCGCAGCCCCCGCACCTGCCGTGCAAACCCGCCCGCACCGCCTGCCCGATATGGACAAACAGGACATCCTGTCTTGGCAGCAGCTTCTTGATTCCAAAGCCGTTGCCAAACTGCACATCAGCATCGGCGAAGCCAACAAACTCTTGGAACAAAATAATCCCGCCGCAGCCGAACGCCCCGAGCCGGGTAATCCTGACGACACCTTTATCAATCTTTACACCGCATTGGTTTCCCAACCCTCAATCGGCAAAAGCCTGTTGGGCGAGCAGGGCTACGCCGATTTGCAGCGCGAGCTGAAACCCGGCCAGTCTGCCATCATCATCGCGGGCGACGGCGTGTATTCGTGGAAAGGTTCGGGTTATGTGCGCGGCGGCATCTTTGACCGCATCGAGATGATTCAAAACGACAACGGCTTCCGTTTCACCGACTTACAACATACCCGCCTGCTGTCGCTGCAAGCAGCCGGCGCGCCCGAATTCAAAGAAGTTTCGCTGTTCGTAACGCCCGACACATTCAGCCTCGATCCCGCCGAACCTTGGCATCTGCAACTGATGATTCAGCGCGAAATCAGCGTGCAGAACAAAGCCTTCGTAACCGTGGATTTGGATTATCTGCTGCCCAAAGAATTCGCCAAAGACGACCCCAACGGCGAGCCGGTGGCCATTGAATCCCCCGTTCAGGCTGCCTCTGCCCCCGCCGGTGCCACTGCCGCTAACGGGCTGGTAACAGACGATGCCGCCGCCGAAACGGAAAACCCGCAGCGCATGATTTGGAAACGCCTGTGGTGGGAAAAACGCTTCCATGTCGGCGTGATTGCGGTGATGCTGCTGATTTTGAGTGCCGTGTTCTTCTTCCAAGACACACTGGTTAAACACGAAAAATTTTTCAACCGTTTCCGCTTGGCCTATCTGACGGTTACGCTGGTTTATGTCGGCTGGTATCTGCACGCGCAACTGTCGGTGGTGAATGTGCTGACGTTTACATCGTCGCTGATAAACGGTTTCAGTTGGGATTATTTCCTGATGGACCCCTTCATCTTCACCCTGTGGAGCGCAACCGCCATCGGTATGCTGCTTTGGGGACGCGGCGCGTTCTGCGGCTGGCTCTGCCCGTTTGGCGCATTGCAGGAAATTGCCTGCGCCATTGCCAAGAAATTCGGCGTGAAGCAGTATCTTGTCCCGTTCGGCATACATACTCGCTTAACTGCGTTAAAATATGTTATCTTTATGGTGCTTTTCGGTATTTCGCTTTACGAATTGGGTACAGCGGAAAAATTTGCAGAAATCGAGCCGTTCAAAACCGCCATCATCCTGCACTTCGTACGCGAATGGGGTTTCGTGCTGTTTGCCGTTGCCCTTGTGGTCGCCAGCCTGTTCGTAGAACGCTTCTTCTGCCGCTATCTCTGCCCTCTGGGCGCGGCCATGGCCATCCCCGCAAGGCTGCGTATCTTTGACTGGCTGCGCCGCTACCAAATGTGCGGCAACCCCTGCCAGATATGCAACCACGAATGCCCCGTGCAGGCCATTGCCCCCGAAGGCGACATCAACCCGAACGAATGCATTCAGTGCCTGCACTGCCAAGTGATGTACAACCACACAAGCCGCTGCCCGCAAGTGGTGGCGACCAACAAGAAAAAAGCCAAACAGGCCGCCGCCAAAGCCGAGCTGGCCGCACAAAAAGCCCCAGCCGAACCGCAGGAGCAGGTTGTGCAGTTTGTTAAGAATCCGAAAAAAACGGATTGAGCGGCAAGGCAGCCTGAAAGCCGCCAACAGCCTTTTCAGGCTGCCCCAAGCTCTGTTTTACCAACGGCAGGCAGATAACCGCCTGCCCCATTCAGCAAACACTCTTTTAGGAGTTACCACTATGTCAGAGAATAAAATCAGCCGCCGCAGCTTCCTCGGGACGGCCGCCGCGTCAGGCGTGGGCCTGATGGGTTTGGCAGCCTGTTCCAACGGCGCACAGAACGGCGCAGCTTCCGCAGCCCACGCAGGTGCAAACGTTGCCGCATCCGCCGCATCAGGCAGCGCTCCCGCCACTGCCTCCGTTCCGCAGCAGGCATCCGGCGAAGCAGGCCACCTGAGCGACCACGTCGGCCCGGGCGAGCTGGACAAATACTACGGCTTCCTCTCAGGCGGCCAGTCCGGCGAAATGCGCATCGTGGGCGTGCCCTCCATGCGCGAACTGATGCGCGTCCCCGTGTTCAACATGGACAGCGCGACAGGTTGGGGCCGCACCAACGAAAGCCGCCATATTTTGAACGAACACCTCACGCCCGAAACGCGCGAGTTCCTCAAAAAATCAGGCATGCCCTGCTACCCGAACGGCGATTTGCACCACCCGCACATGTCGTTCACCGATGCCACATACGACGGCCGCTATGTCTACGCCAACGACAAAGCCAACAACCGCATCTGCCGCATCCGCTGCGACGTGATGAAAACCGACAAAATCATTGAAATCCCCAACGCATCCGGTATCCACGGTCTGCGTCCGCAGCGTTACCCGAAAACAGGCTATGTATTTGCCAACGGCGAACACATCGTTCCCGTTCCCAACAACGGCACATTGCTCGACGACCCCGCCAAAAACTACTGGGCGGTGTATACCGCCGTGGACGGCGAAACCATGGAAATCGCCTGGCAGGTAATGGTGGACGGCAACTTGGATAACGGCGATGCCGACTACCAAGGCAAATACTCGTTCTCCACCTGCTATAACTCCGAAAAAGGCGTAACCGTATCCGAAGCCTCCGCCAACGAGCAGGACTGGTGCGTGGTATTCAATCTGAAAGCGATTGAAGAGGGCATCAAAAAAGGCGATTACAAAGAAATCAACGGCGTGAAAGTTCTGGACGGCCGCTTCCAAGCCAAATCCGAATACACCCGCTATATCCCCGTGCCCAACTCTCCGCACGGCTGCAACGCCTCTCCCGACGGCAAATACATCATGCTCAACGGCAAGCTGTCCCCAACCGTAACCGTGTTGGACGTGAGCAAACTGGACGACCTGTTCGCCGGCAAAATCAAAGAGCGCGACGTGGTCGTGGCAGAACCCAAACTGGGTCTCGGCCCGCTGCACACCGCATTCGACGGCCGCGGCAACGCCTACACCACACTGTTTATCGACAGCCAGATGGTGAAATGGAACATCCAGAAAGCCATCGATGCCTATGCCGCAAAAAGCGAAGCCGACGACTACATCGTGCAGAAACTGGACGTGCACTACCAGCCCGGCCACAACCACACCACGATGGGCGAAACCAAAGAGGCAGACGGCCAATGGCTGGTGTCTTTGAACAAGTTCTCCAAAGACCGCTTCCTGAACGTCGGCCCGCTGAAACCCGAATGCGACCAGTTGATTGACATTTCCGGCGACGAAATGCGCCTGGTACACGACAATCCGACTTTTGCCGAGCCGCACGACATGATGTTGGTGGCCGCAAGCAAAATCAATCCGAAAAAAACTTGGGACCGCAAAGACCCGTGGATGTGGAAAGCCGCACAGGAACAGGCGGAAAAAGACGGCGTGGAGCTGGAAAAAGGCAAAAACGTCATCCGCGACGGCAACAAAGTGCGCGTGTACATGACCGCAGTTGCCCCCGCATACAGCCTGCCCAGCTTTGAAGTGTACGAAGGCGACGAAGTTACCGTGTACGTAACCAACATGGAAACCATCGAAGACCTGACCCACGGCTTCACGCTGGAAGAACACGGCATTGCCATGGAAATCGGCCCGCAGGCTACGGCTTCGGTTACCTTCACGGCCAACCGCGCCGGCGTGTACTGGTACTACTGCCAGTGGTTCTGCCACGCACTGCACATGGAAATGTCCGGCCGCATGGTTGTCCACAAAAAAGGCAGCGCGCTTTTGGGCGATGAAAAACTCAACCAAGTCGGCACGCCGGTAAACATCTTCCATCCCGACGGCGCGGCAGCATCCGCCCCTGCTGCGGCATCTGCTCCCGCAGCAGACGCAGGTAAGCCCGCAGAAGCTTCTGCGGCAACCGCTTCCGCTGCTTCCGCCGCACCGGCAGCGAAATAACGCCGCATAAAACAAAAGCCCGTGCGGAGCAGCATGTCCGCACGGGCTTTCTTGCCAAACACGTCTTTCAGGCAGCCTGAAAGACAGGTTTCAATCGTCGGGCAGCCCGAATTCGTTTTCAGGCTGCCCCACCATTGAAACCGCACACACGGCAGGGCAGCCTGAAACGCCCCGTCCGACAACAACCGCACACAGACATGAAACCGCAACACACCGCCCTCCCCGCCCTGCTTTTCGCCCTATTTTCCCAAGCCGCCGTCATCAACATCCCCGCAGGTGCAAATTTGCAGGAAGCCGTAGACCAAGCCCAAGCGGGCGACACCCTGCGTCTGGCCAAAGGCACATACGAAGGCAACATCACCATCACCAAGCCGCTCACGCTGGAAAGCGCGCAAGGGCGCAGCGCACTTATCAAAGGCGACCGCAAAAAGCGCACCATCACCGTATCCGCGCCCGACGTAACCATCCGCCGCCTTACCGTAACCGGCTCCGGCATGAGCCTACCCAACATGGACGCAGGCATCTTTTTAGACAAAGCCGCCGCGCGCGCCCACGTTGCCGAAAACGATATTCTGGACAACTCGGTCGGCGTGTATCTTTGGGGCGCACCCGAAGCCGTGGTGGAACACAACCTCATCATCGGCAACAAAGACTTGCGCGAAAACGAGCGCGGCAACGGCGTAACCGTGTGGAACGCCCCCAATTCCAAAGTCGTCTACAACGACATCTCGCACGGACGGGACGGCATTTTCTCCAACGCCAGCAACCTCAACACGTTCAGCCACAACCACTTCCACGACCTGCGCTACGGCGTGCACTATATGTACACCAACGACAGCCAGATTGAAGACAACATCGTTGCCGACAGCAAAATCGGCTACGCAATCATGTTTTCCACCAACATCAGGCTCACCGGCAACATCTCGCTCAACAACACTGACCAAGGCATCATGCTCAACTATGCCAACGACTCGGTGATTTCCGGCAACGCCGTGGACAAATCCCCCAAATGCGTGTTTCTCTACAACGCCAACAACAACCGCTTCACCGACAACCACTTTGAAGGCTGCGGCATGGGCATACACTTTTCCGGCGCGGCCGAAGGCAACACCATCAGCGGCAACGCCTTCGTGAACAACCAAACCCAAATCAAGTATGTCGGCACGCGCTTCGTGGATTGGGCGGAAGGACAAAAATACGGCAACTATTGGAGCGACAACAGCGCGTTTGATTTGGACGGCGACGGAATCGCCGACACCGCCTACAAACCCAACGGCATCACCGACCAAATCCTCTGGCGCTCCCCCGCTGCCCGCCTGCTGATGAACAGCCCCGCCGTAACGATAGTGAAATGGGCGCAGAAAAACTTTCCCGCCATCATGCCCGGCGGCATGACCGACAGCAAACCGCTGATGGTGATGCCCGAAACCGAAACGCTCAAACGCCTGCGCGAATTGAAAGCAGGCGCGCAGAAAACGGGATAATGCGCCGTTTCAGGCTGCCTGAAACCGCACCGCCCGATTCCCAACGCGCCCCCCGAAGGCAGCCTGAAAAATGCGTGCGCAATAAATAGCCCGCCCTCTCTTACTGAAACCCCCAACCCGAAAGACACCCATGCGCCCCGAAACCCTAAACGAAGTCCGCCAAGCCATAGACAGCTTGGATGCCGAACTCATCACCCTGCTCGCCAAGCGGCAAACGCTGGTGGAACAGGCGGGCAGGCTCAAACCGCGCGGCGACAGACAGGCCGTTGCCGCGCCCGAACGCGTCGCCCAAGTCATCGCCGCACGCCGCGGGCAGGCCGCCGCCGCAGGGCTGTCGCCCGAAGTGGCCGAAGCCGTGTGGCAGGCGATGATTGCCGCCTTTATCCGGCTGGAAACCGAAGCCAATCAGGCAGCCTGAAACCCCTTATTCCAACCTTCTATTTAAGGAAACACCCATGATTAGTGCACGCAACCAGCTTCCCGCCACCGTGAAAAACATGAAAAAAGGCGCGGTAAACGACGAAATCACACTGGAACTGGCCGGCGGCGCAACGCTGACCGCAATCATCACATCCGAAAGCACCCAAAACCTCGGGCTGGCCGCAGGCAAAGAAGCCGTTGCCGTTATCAAAGCCTCTTCGGTGCTGGTTTCCACAGACGAAACACTGCGCCTGTCCGCCCGCAACCGGCTTGCAGGCACTGTCAGCCGCATTGAAACGGACGCGGTAAACAGCGAAGTGGACGTGAAAGTTGGCGGCAACACGTTTGTGGCGATTATCACCAAACACAGCGCAGAAGAGATGAAACTGGCCGTGGGGCAGGCCGTGAACGTTATCGTAAAAGCATCCCATGTATTGGTGGGGGTGCGCGGATAACGCCAACCTTGGAAACCGGCGGTTTCAGGCAGCCTGAAACCGCCTTTCCCCGCCAAACAAGGAACCCAAAATGTCCCGCAACACCGAAGAACTCCACGGCATCACCCTCTTGGGCAACCAGAAAACCGAATACCGCAGCGACTACGCGCCCGAAGTGCTGGAAGCGTTCGACAACAAACACCAAGGCAACGATTATTTCGTCAAATTCGTTTGCCCCGAATTCACCAGCCTCTGCCCGATGACGGGCCAGCCTGATTTCGCCACCATCGTCATCCGATATATTCCCGATGTGAAAATGGTGGAAAGCAAATCGCTGAAACTTTATCTGTTCAGCTTCCGCAACCACGGCGACTTCCACGAAGACTGCGTGAACATCATCATGAAGGATTTGATTGGGCTGATGAATCCGAAATACATCGAAGTGTTCGGCGAATTCACCCCGCGCGGCGGCATCGCCATCCACCCGTTCGCTAACTACGGCCGCGCCGGCACGCCGTTTGAGCAGATGGCGCGCGAGAGGCTGTTCCGGCACGATATGCAGTAAAACAAAGTGCAGGCTGCTTTTTGCGGTTAAAAAAGCAGCCTGCACCCACACCCGAACCAAGCCAACCCCTTCCCGTCCGACACACCATGCACCGCTCCGATTACACGGCCGCCCGCCGTTTGCAGCAGCAGATTCCCCTGCCCATCGCCGACGTGCTCGCGCTGCTGAAACAACACGGCAGGCCGCCATTGCCGCCTACCGCGCCACCCAAATCGCCCGCATCTGCCAAGCCGCCGTGTGTAGCGAAGCCGAAGCCACGCACCAATACGACGCGCACCAAGGCAATACCGAGCGCGCCATCACCGCCATCTTCCGTACGCCGGTTTATTTGGGGCGGCACACCATCGACGGCGAAAAATGGGGTTATGCCATCACACCGTTGAACAGCGGCGGCGAACAGGCGGACGGGCGCAATGCCTTTATCCAGCACCGCAATTTCGAGCGGCTCAAACCCGTACTGCAACGGTATCCGTGCCGACACGACGGTTCCGATGAAGACGGATGCCGCATCAATCCGACATCATCCAATTATTTCACCGTGGAGCAATGCCGTGCCATCGCCGCCGAAATCCGCACGCTTGCCCAAACCGAAATCCAAACCGAAACGGCACAAATGCTTCACGCCGCCACCGATTATTTGGCATACACCTGCGCGCTACCCGATTGCCGTTATATCGATTTTTACGGAACCCTTTGATTTCTTGGGTTCAGGCTGCCTGCAATCGGCTAGTCCCGCCAAAAGATATACAATAAAACCGCATTCGTTTGCCCCAATACGCCTGATTAGGGCAGCCTGAAAACGCACGGGCAACAAGTATCCGCCCTACCCTACCAAGCATTCTGCCACCGAAAGCAGCCTGAAACCCGATTAACCTCCCAAAAGAAAGCCCTCCATGTCCCCCACCTTCATCATTGCCCAAAAAGAAATCCGCGACAACCTGCGCAACCGCTGGGTGCTCGCCGCCACCGTGCTCATGTTTGCCCTCGCCCTCGCACTGGGCTTTATGGGCAGCACGCCCACCGGCAGCGTCAAAGTCGATCCGCTCACGGTAACGGTCGTCAGCCTGTCCAGCCTGTCCATCTTCCTTGTGCCGCTCATCGCCCTGCTGATGGCGTATGACGCGCTTATCGGCGAAATCGAACGCGGCACGATGGCGCTGCTGCTCAGCTATCCCGTGTCGCGCCGGCAAATCCTGTTTGGCAAATTCATCGGGCACACCGTGCTGCTGGCCGCCGCCACCACGGTCGGATACGGCGCGGCGGGGCTGATTCTGCAATGGCAGTTCGGCGGTTTTCAGGCTGCCGCGTGGAAACCGTTTTTCCTGCTCATCGCCGCCAGCATCCTTTTGGGCGCGGCATTTCTGTCGCTGGGCTACCTCATCAGCGCAAAAGTGAGGGAACGCGGCACGGCGGCCGGCATGGCCATGGGCGTGTGGCTGTTTTTCGTCGTGATTTTTGACATGGCCCTACTCGGCATACTGGTGGCCGACACCAAGCAGAAAATCACCGCCAAAATTCTGGAAAACGTGCTGCTGTTCAACCCCACCGACATCTACCGCCTGCTGAACCTGACCGGCTTTGAAAACACCGCCATGTATTCCGGCATGGCCGGACTGAGCGGACAAATCGGGCTGACCAAAACCGTGCTGTTTGCCGCGCAAATCGGCTGGATTGCCGTGCCGTTCGCGCTGGCAGCCTGGCTGTTCGGCCGCAGGCAGATTTAACGCAAAACGCAACCGCCCCACCCCGCTTCGCCAAACACCGTTTCAGGCAGCCTGAAACCAATTAACACAAGGAAACACAATGAAAAAAATCATGCTTACCCTGTTTGCCGCCGCACTTGCCGCCTGCTCCCCATCCGACAGCGGCAACACCGCCGCCAAACCGCAGCCCCACGCCATCAGCGACAACGCCAAAGGCTATTTCTGCACCATGAACCTGCCCGAACACACCGGTCCCAAAGCGCAAATCTTTTTGGAAAGCAAACCGGACGAGCCGCTCTGGTTCTCCACCGTAACCCAAATTTTCGGCTTCGTGCAGCAGCCCGGCGAACCCAAAGACATCACCGCCATGTATGTAACCGACATGGGCGGCCTACCCGATGCCGACTGGGAAAAACCGCTGACCACCAACGCCAAATGGATAGACGCAAAAACCGCGCATTACGTGATTGAAAGCAAATACATCGGCGGCATGGGCACACAAGATGCCATCCCCTTCTCCGACCCCGCCCAAGCCCAAGCCTTCGTACAAAAAAACGGCGGACGTGTGGTCAGCTTTGACCAAATGCCCGACAGCTTCATCTACGCCAACCCCGTAACCGGCGCACCCACAGGCACAGGCAGCGCACCGGCCGCCTCCCCGGCAAGCTAGCGTTCCCCAGTTTTCAGGCAGAGGCCATTGCAAAACCTCAGATTGGCGCACAATTCAAAGCAACCGCATCACAGCAAAGGGCGCAGAAATCGGCCAAAGATGGGGATTTTGCAAAGGTTTCAGGCAGCCTGAAACGGCCAGAACCTCTGCAAACCGCCTATTGGAAACACACCATGCCCACCCGCCGCCGCTTCATCCGCCTCACCGCCGCCGCAACCGCCGCCCTCCTGCTCCCGCGCGCCCGCGCCCAAAATGCCGCCCCCCAACCCGTCTATTGGAACGGCATCGCCCTAGGCTCCGGCGCAGAACTGCGGCTCTACCATCCCGACCCCGCCGCCGCCCAAAACCTCATCAAACGCAGCCTGAACGAAGTCGCCCGCCTAGAAAAAATATTCAGCCTATACCGCGACGACAGCCAAATCAGCCGGCTAAACCGCGAAGGCAGCCTGAAAAACCCCGCGCCCGAACTCCTCGCCGTATTAAGCCAAAGCCGATATGTCTGGCAGATAACGGACGGCGCATTTGACCCCACCGTGCAAACCCTGTGGAACGCCTACGCCCGATACTTCGCCAAACACCCGAACAGCAAAACCCCGCCGCCGCATCTGGCCGCCGCGCTCAAACACATCGGCTTCAGACACGTCCGCTTCGGCAGCACGGAAATCCGCTTCACCCGCCCGCAGATGGCCATCACCCTAAACGGCATCGCCCAAGGCTACATCACCGACCGCATCACCGCCCTGCTGCAACACGCCGGCCTCACCCACGCCCTGATAGACATGGGCGAACTGCGCCACTTGGACACCGAACACAAATACCCCGAACAAATCAGCGTGCGCGACCCCAAAAACCCCAAAGGCATCCTGTTCCAAATCCCGCTGGACAACCAAGCCCTCGCCACATCCGGCGGCTACGGCACCCATTTTGACAACGACGGCAGATTCACCCACCTGTTCAACCCCAAAACAGGCGGCAGCACCCCGCACTGGCAGAGCATCAGCGTGCGTGCCCCCCAAGCCGCACTGGCAGACGCACTCTCCACCGCCTTCTCCGTCAGCCCCGAAAACGTCATGCGCACCGCCGTAGCCAAACTCAAAGATGTGAAAGTGTGGGCAGTCGCCCCCGACGGCAAAGTCAAGACCTACGGCTAAACCTCATCGCACTACCTTGTGTAGATACGCACCCACTGTCCACACGTTGTACTTTCAGGCTGCCCGAACACCCGTTTATGGTAAAAAACACAGCAAACAGAGCATCCCCCGCAACAAAAAACAGCCAATCCGTACCATTTCCGCTAAAATTTCCGCTGCCGCACCAACGGCTGTCCAAAAACAACACACGAAAGGTTATCCCAATGCTCCCCATCCGCCATACCGCCGCCATCCTGACCGCCGCCGCACTTTTGGCCGCCCCCGCCGCCTATGCCAAAGAACAGCCCATGCAGCCTGTGCAACAGGAAGCCGAAGCCCAACCGCAGCCCGACCGCGCCTGCATCATCATCGCCAACATCGCCGGCGACACCATGAAAGAATACCAAGACGGCAAATCCAAATCCGCCGCCGCCCGCGCCCTCACCAAAAAATACGTCGACCCCGTCAGAGAAACCGAATTCAAAGACCTGTTCGCCACGCTGACCCAGCGCGCCGTAGACACCGTGTACAGCAAAACGGACGTACTGCCCAAAGGCAAAACCGACCAGGAACGCTACGACAATTCCGCCATGTTCGCCCGCGTCGCCTATACAGGCTGCATGGGCGAAAACGCAAAATAGGCATCCGCCCGACCATAAAAAACACGCCGCAATCAAAAAAGCGGCGTGTTTTTTGCCCGCGCGGCAAAGGCAGCCTGAAAATCACCAGCTGCCAACAGGCCGGCGGATATTTGACCAGAATTGCAACAGCAATCGCGCAAAAATAAAAAACTCCCTCAAATCCTTGCCAATCACCAGCCCCAAATCGGGAAACAGATATTTGGATGCCGTCCTGTCCACTATATTGCCTGCCGATTTCTTTCAATCCGAAAAACCTTTTTCCGTTGATAAATCCGTGCCATTATATAAGGGAAAAATGCAAATGTGCATAGAGCCAGTTACCTTAACACCCAATACCAAAACCCTATCCAAAGAACAAATTTCTTTTATTCAACATCATCGGATGGTCTCTATATCTTGTGGCACATCAAAGGATATTTTATTGGCGTTAGCAAAAGAAGTTGTTGATATAATAGATAACTTTAAACTCATACTGCATTTGAATGACGATTTTACACGCAATGAGAGCATAGTTTGGGGAATGGATATTTTTGAATTTTTGCCTAATGTTCAGCACATTAATATTTTATGTTTCAGATATGAAGAGCTAAAACATATTGAAGGTTTAGCATATATCCATAACCTTCAATCATTTTCTATTGATGGCAATCTAAAAACAAAGATGGATTTCTCTGTTTTACGAAAATTCAGGGAATTATTGAACCTTTCTATTAACGGCACTATTCTGAACGAGAAATATTATGACATTATCAACCAAAACAATCTTAACCAATTATCTTTAAGGAAAATTCATCTTTCTTATTTGACACCTCAATTTGATTTGAGCGAATTGGAGATAATTCATGATTTGGTTGATGCAGAGGAAATGGGCTTCCTATTTCCCAATATTCGCCATTTAAGTATAGCAAACTGTAGAAAATTAAAGGATTTTAACTTTATATCCTCACTTCATCATTTAGAACAGTTATATATGAATACTGTAAGCGGCTTGGCAGTGCTGCCTGAAATTCTGGCAGACAGTCTGCATACGCTGCAATTGGTAAACTGCAAAAATCTTTATGACATTCATTCAATTTATTCTTTACAAAATCTGAAACGGCTGGCACTTACCTATTCAAAAGTTAATCCAGAAGAGCTGGGCAAAATTCTTTCCCATTTGGCGTTAGAGAATTTTTATTTTGAATCTGATAAACATAAAATCAACGAGCAATTTAGAAAATTGGCGGCAAAATATCAGGTTGAATCGCATATGTTATACAACCAGCGGAATTAGCAAGCGTTAGCGAGTAGGTTGGGTTAGCAAACCCAACCATTTTCCCAACCATTTTTCAGGCAGCCTTTTACCCCTTTCAGACAGTCTCTCATCCTCGTACAAGGCAGCCTGAAACGGCATTATTCCAATTGGCTGTGCATCCATCCTATTGTTTTCTCCGGAAAGATGCACTTCCCAGCCGGGGTTATCCAATGTGGCGATGGTCAGGCCGTGTCCGTGTTCCCATGTGCCGTTGTATTTGGATTGATACCACTGCTGCACTGGTTAAGGCGTTGTTTTCCATTCCGCCAATCCTTTCAGCTTTTGCGTGTTTTCAGGCTGCCTGAAAATCAGCCGCCGCACGAACAACCGCAGCCGCAGCCGCCGTTTTCAGGCTGCCTTTGCGCATCTTCCACACTGCCCTCCTGCGGATGCAAATCCAGTTTCGCCAGCAGCCGCATGTCGCCGTCTTCGGCGGGGTTGGGCGAGGTGAGCAGCGTGTCGCCGTAAAAAATGGAATTCGCGCCCGCCAGAAAACACAGAGCCTGCATGGCTTCGGGCATATCCTTGCGCCCCGCCGACAGCCGCACATAACTCTCCGGCATGGTGATACGGGCCACGGCAACGGTGCGGACAAATTCCGTCCAGTCCAAGTCTTCGGCATCCGCCAGCGGCGTGCCTTCGGTTTTCACCAGCTGGTTTATTGGCACGCTTTCAGGCTGCGGATCCAAATTGGCCAGGCTGGCGATAAGACCGGCGCGTTCGGCGCGGGTTTCGTTCATGCCGACGATGCCGCCGCAGCAGATTTTCAGCCCCGCGCTGCGGACTTTGCCCAGCGTGTCCATGCGGTCTTCATGGCGGCGGGTATGGATGATGTCGTTATAGCGGTTGGGGTCGGTGTCCAGATTGTGGTTGTAATAGTCCAGCCCCGCGTCTTTCAATTCCTGCGCCATGCCCTCTTCCAAAAGCCCGAACGTGCCGCAGGCTTCCAGCCCTTCGGCTTTGACGGCGCGTATCATCTCGGCAACCAGTTCCACGTCGTCCGGTTTGGGCCCCCGCCATGCCGCGCCCATGCAGAAACGGCTGGCACCGCGCGCTTTGGCGGTGCGGGCGGCGGCACGCACTTCGTCCACGCCCAACATGGCGGATTGCGCCACGCCCGTGTGGTAATGCGCGGACTGCGGGCAATATTCGCAGTCTTCGGGGCAGCCGCCCGTTTTAACGGACAGCAGGGTGGAAAGCTGGATGCGGTTGGGATTGAAATGGGCGCGGTGGACTTGGGCAGCCTGAAATACCAGTTCCATAAACGGCAGGTTGAACAAATCTTCCACTTGGCATTTGCGCCAGTATTGCGCGGTGGGATGCGGTGTGGGCGCGGTTTGGCGGCGCAGGGCGACGGGACGCAGAGCGGTCATCGTATTTCCTTATATAGGCGGTTAGAAATTAGGTTAGACAATAGCCTAGCATAATGGTCAATCTACGTCAGCCACCAATACATAATAACGATGCAAATCAGCCAGCGGCAGTCAGCTTGAAACAAACACAGTTTCTCTATTTGACAGGAACTATCATTTATAATAGTATTCATTGAAATTAAATATGAATTTTTTCAAAATTTTTAGAGAGCTATTATGTTCAAGAAAATACTATTATTGCTTTCCATAGGCATGCCGCTTTGTTTGGCAAAGGCAAAAAACACCGACAACACAAACCAGATGATAAAAGTCATCGAACAGATGGCCAAAAGTAGGGATTTTTCTGAATTTGAGAAAAAATTCAAGCTAATCCCAGCCGGCGAAGAAATTTATAAAATGCCGCTTTCCAAAGACTCGGAAGAATTAACCAAAGATAATTATAGAGGCGGCATTGTTAAATTAAGAAATTTTAAAAAATATGCCTATATACAAAGAAAACAGAATTTTAAACTTGAACTTCCGGATAAAAATGATGCGTACTTGGGCGTATATTTAAAGAATAATGAGATTCAGGCAATCAGCATCATCATTCCAACCAACAGTTGCGGATATAAGGAAAATTGCAGAAAAACGGTTAAGGGGGAATTTTCTAATACATCGGTTAGATTAACCAGAATAACCAACCATTGTAAAGAATGGGAAAATCCAGAATTCAAATATGGTATAATCGGATGGACAGATTTCTATAGGCTAAAATTTAAGCATTATCCAACCGATTTATATTTAGAAAACTATAATGACTTTTTTATGAGTTCACGAGTAAGCGGTAGATATTACCTTACCTTTACTTATGAAAAGCCTACTCAAAGTATAAAAGAGTATGGTTGTTATTAACTTTAAATAGGGTCTACTAATATGGCTAATACTAATTCTTCGGCTAAAAATTCCATAGAAACAGGGAAAGAGCATACAGCAAATACCACCAACATGGCCAATACTGATGCTTTAACTCAGAAATCTGTACAAACGGCGAGAAACTATACAGGTGGGAAATTATCATTCCTTACCGAAGAGCAAACTCGGCGGCTGGTTGCCTCTGTCGTTATGTCTGAAAGTTCCGGTGGAGATTTAAACCCCAAGGGCAACCCTGATATGTACGGTCGTTACCAACTGGCACCTGTATCATTGGCAGATATAAATTTTCTTAATAGAAAGAAGTGGGATGCGGCTGGTGGAGAACATATGTCATTTGCCAAGCAAAGAGAATTTGTTAATAATCCAAATAACTGGAATAACGGATTAAGTAAAGAAAAGTTTCTTGCATCTGCAGAAATCCAAGACAAGGCATTTGCAGCCTATACAGAGAAAAACTATCGTTATGGACTACATTATAAGTTTTATGCTTCCAATACCAATATCATCACAATCATGGCAACACTGAAAGCCCAACATTTAGTTGGCACAGGAGAATATAAAAAAGAAGGTGATTTAGCGGAAGACGGAAACCATGTTACCGCAGGAAAATATAAAAACGACATTCTGAAAAACAATGACGGCTTGGACGATTTCTTCGATATCCGCAAAACCAATGAACTGGAAAACAAAGAAACACCCAAACCCAATGCGGACAACGGTGCGTCATCCAAGGGATTCTCAATGTCCGCCAATTTCGGCAATATGCCGCAAGTGGCGGCCAACAGCAGCCTGAAAGCCGGAAACAGCCCGAAACAAGATGCCGAAATGGAAGAAGACGCACCCGCCACTCCCAAAAAAGATGATTTTGAAATGTCCTGATGTTTCCAAACCAAAAAAGCCGCCCCAAATATCGGGGCGGCTTTTTTCAGGCAGCCTGAATGCCGCGCCTGCACGGCAGCGTTGCGGGGCGGAATGGCCTGCGAACTGCGCCAAACCCTGTCTGCCATCCTAACAGCGGGATTCAGGCAGAGACCTTTGCAAAATCCTCATCTTTGGCACATTTCTTCACCATGCGCTTCTCTAACGCTTGAAAATATTTCAATATTATCTGCACGTTCTGCGATGCTATTGCTTTGAACTGTGCTCAAATCTGAGGTTTTGCAAAGGTCTCAGGCAGCCTGAAAACGGGGAACACCGCACGGTATCTGCCAGGCGGCGGTTTCAGGCTGCCCTGCCCTGCCGATTCCGCTACAATCCGCCCTTTCCGCCCGTGAGATTCCGTTATGCGCCGCTGCCTGACCTTCCTGCCGATTGCCGCCGTGCCGCTGGTGTTTCTCGGCATCATGGTTGCCGCGCCGCTTTGGGCGATGCTGGGCTACGGCGATGCCGCACCGCTTTGGCGCGAGATGTTGGAAAGCGGCTATTTCCGCCACCGCATCGGCTGGACGGTGTTTCAGGCTGCCGCCACGGTGCTGCTGACGCTGTTGTTGGGCGTGCCCTCGGCGTGGGTGCTGGCGCGGCTGGATTTCGCGGGACGAAAATGGGTTTTGCAGTTGCTGATGCTGCCGTTTGTGATGCCGACGCTGGTGGCGGGCATGGGCGTGCTGGTGCTGTTCGGCAATCGCGGCGTGCTGTGGCGCGGCTGGTCGGACACGGCTGCCCTGCTGCTGTACGGCAATGTGTTTTTCAATCTGCCGGTGATGGTGCGGGCGGCGTATCAGGGGCTTGCGGCGGTGCCGGCCAGCCGTTTGGCGGCGGCGCAGACTTTGGGGGCGGGTGCGTGGCAGCGGTTTTGGCTGGTGGAAATGCCCGTGCTGCGTCCATGGCTGGCGGGCGGGGCGTGTTTGGTATTTCTGTATTGCTTTTCGGGCTTCGGGCTGGCACTGCTGCTGGGCGGACAGGCATACGCTACGGTGGAGGTGGAGGTGTACCGGCTGGTTGCGTATGAGCTGGATATGGCGCGCGCTTCCGTGCTGGTGTGGTTGGTGTTGGGGGCAACTGCGCTGGCGGGGGTGGCGTATGCGTGGATAAGCCGCCGTGCCGGTGCGGCAGAAGTGCTGTTCAGGCAGCCTGAAAAGCCGCGCACGCCTGCGCAGCGGCTGCTTTTGGTATCTGCGCTCGCGATATTGGCCGTCTGCTGTGCGCTGCCGCTGGCGGCTGTGCTGTTTCAGGCTGCCCGCGCGGGTTCGGCGTGGCGCGTGCTGTGGGAGGAGGACACGCTCTCCGCCCTGTGGAACACGCTGCGTTTTTCAGGCTGCGCGGTGCTGGCTTCGGCAGTGTTGGGCGTGCTGCACGCAGCGGCTGCACGGCGGCTGGGGATGCTCCGCACACTGGTCTTTCTGCCATTTATGGTGTCGCCCGTGTGCCTGTCGTTCGGCGTGCTGCTGCTGTATCCCGAATGGGCGGCCGATTCAACCATGCTGGTCGCGCTGTATGCCCTGCTTGCCTATCCGTTTGTAACCAAAGACGTGCTGGCGGCTTGGGATGCGCTGCCCGCCAGCTATGCCGCAGCCGCGCGCGTGTCGGGCGCAACGCCGTTTCAGGCTGCCTGCCGCGTTACCCTGCCGCTGCTGCTGCCTGCCCTGCGGCGCGGGCTCACGCTCGCTTCTGCCACCTGCATCGGCGAATTTGCCGCCTCGCTGTTTCTCTCCCGCCCTGAATGGACAACGCTGACCACGCTGATTTACCGCTATCTCGGACGCGTGGGCGCGGCCAATCACGACAAAGCCTTGGTGCTGACGCTGCTGCTGACGGCTCTGTCCACACTGGCATTTTGGCTGGCCGATGCCGGCGAAAAACGGACGCGCTAAGAACCCATCCCACCAGTCGTTCCGCCATGCAATAGCGCAGGATGGGCGCTTTCAGGCTGCCTTCAAACAACGCTTGGGCAGCCGGCTCGCCCTACGCAAACACTATAGTCGATTAAAATAAAAATGAGACAAGGTGGCGAGCCGCAAGGCGTACAGGTAGTACGTCAAGGCGAGCCAACGCCGTATCATTGCAATTTTAATCGACTATATCTTCCCCTTAAATGAAGGCAGCCTGAAACCCTTCCCCACCAACACGAAAGCCCCTATATGACCGCTCCCATGTATGCCCTGCTGCTGATTGCCCTGCTCGCCGCCAACTTCCCGTTCCTGACCCAACGCGGCTTGGGCATCTTCCCCCTCAAACACAAAGCCGCACCGCACCATCTGGCCGAGCTTGCCTTGGGCTTCCTGCTCACCGCCCTCCTCGCCCGCACGCTGGAAAGCCGCGCAGGCAGCGTCCACAGTCAGGATTGGGAATTTTATGCCGCCACCGTCTGCCTGTATCTCGTCTTCGCCTTCCCCGCCTTCGTATGGCGGTATTTCTGGAACGGGCGCAACAAAGAATAGGCAGCCTGAAACCGCACAGGCATAAACGGTTTCAGACCAAAACATTGCAATCCGCCCGTCCTACCCCATTTCCCCCATTCCATAAACCAAACAACGGAAAACCAAACATCATGCAAGACAACGTATTGCTCCGCCTCGCCCACGAGCCCGACTTTTCCCGCATCCGCGCCGAAGACATCAAGCCCGCCTTGGAAAGCACAATGGCAGAAGCCCGCGAACAGATAGCCGCCGTCAAACGGCAGCCTGAAACAAACTGGGACAACACCGTAGAACGCCTGACCGACATCACCGAGCGCGTCGGACGCATCTGGGGCGTGGCCGCACACCTCAATTCCGTGGCCGACACCCCCGAACTGCGCGCCGCCTACAATGAAATGATGCCCGAAGTTACCGCGTTTTTCAGCGAAATCGGACAAGACATCGAACTCTACAACCGCTTCAAAACCATCAGAAACTCCCCCGAATTCCCCACCCTTTCCCCCTCACAGCAAACCAAACTGGAACACGACCTGCGCGGCTTCGTATTGAGCGGCGCAGAACTGCCGCCCGAAGCACAGGCACGTTTCGCCGCCTTACAAACCGAAGCCGCCCAACTTTCCGCCAAATTCTCGCAAAACGTCTTAGACGCAACCGACGCATTCGCCCTTTATTTCAACGATGCAGGCAGCCTGAAAGGCCTGCCCGAAGACGCACTCGCCATGTTTCAGGCAGCCGCCCGCGCCGAAAACAAAACAGGATACAAAGTCGGCCTGCAAATGCCGCACTACATTGCCGTCATGCAATACGCCGACAACCGCAGCCTGCGCGAGCAGCTCTACCGCGCCTACTGCACCCGCGCCAGCGAATTCGGCAAAACCGATTGGGACAACACCCCCATCATCAACCGCACCTTAGAAATCGCACTGGAACAGGCACAAATGCTCGGCTACCGAAACTACGCCGAACTCTCACTCGTCACCAAAATGGCCGAAACCCCCGCCCAAGTGCTCGATTTCCTGCACGACTTGGCCGCCCGCGCCAAACCGTTTGCCCAAAAAGATTTGGCAGAATTGCAGGCCTACGCCGCCGAACACCTCGGCCTGCCCGAAATCCAACCGTGGGATTTAGCCTACGCCTCCGAAAAGCTGCGCCAGGCCAAATACGCCTTCTCCGAAACCGAAGTCAAAAAATACTTCCCCATAAACAAAGTATTGGAAGGCCTGTTCCGCCAAATCCACACCCTCTACGGCATCAGTTTCCGCGAAAAAACCGTACCCGTATGGCATCCCGACGTGCGCTACTTTGAACTGCACAAAAACGGCGAAACCATCGGCAGCGTCTACCTAGACCTATACGCCCGCGAAGGCAAACGCGGCGGCGCATGGATGAACGACTACAAAGGCCGCCGCCGCCACCTTTCAGGCAGCCTGAAAGGCACACTGCAAAGCCCCGTCGCCTATCTCGTCTGCAACTTCACCCCGCCCGCAGACGGCAAAGAAGCCCGCCTGTCGCACGACGAAATCATCACCCTCTTCCACGAAACCGGCCACGGCCTGCACCACCTGCTCACCCAGATAGACGAACTCGGCGTAAGCGGCATCAACGGCGTGGAATGGGATGCAGTAGAACTGCCCAGCCAGTTTATGGAAAACTTCGTTTGGGAATACCCCGTCCTGCGCGACATGTCCGCCCGCACAGACACAGGCAGCGCACTGCCCGAAAGCCTGTTTGCCAAAATGCTCGCCGCCAAAAACTTCCAGCGCGGCATGTTCCTCGTCCGCCAAATGGAATTCGCCCTGTTTGACATGGGCATATACAGCCAAACCGATGCAGGCAGCCTGAAAAACTGGCCGCAGGTGCTGGCAGACGTACGCCGCGAAGTCGCCGTGGTGCAGCCGCCCGAATACAACCGCTTCGCCAACAGCTTCGGCCACATCTTCGCCGGCGGCTACTCCGCAGGCTATTACAGCTACGCCTGGGCAGAAGTGCTCAGCGCAGACGCATACGCCGCCTTTGAAGAAAGCAGCGACACCCCCGCCACAGGCGCAAAATTCTGGAAAGAAATCCTCGCCATGGGCGGCAGCAGAAGCGCAATGGAAAACTTCAAAGCCTTCCGCGGCCGCGAACCCAAAATAGACGCACTGCTGCGGCACAGCGGCTTTGCAGCCTAACCCGCAGGCAGCCTGAAACCTTGGCAAAATCCTCAGCCATGCGCCTTTCTATCGCCTGACAATATTCCAATAGCTTAGCGATGCCATTGCTTTGAACGGCGCCCGAATCTGAGGTTTTGCAAAGGTCTCAACCTAGAAATATTTCCTTGCCGAAAAACAGGTTAAGGCAACCACCCGTTTTTCAGGCTGCCCGCCGCTTGACTCAATCCCACCCCGCCGCTACAATGCGCGGCTTTCTTGGGTCGTTAGCTCAGCCGGTAGAGCAGCGGACTTTTAATCCGTTGGTCGAGCGTTCGAATCGCTCACGACCCACCACGTTTTCTCCGCCTAAACAATCGTTTGGGCGGTTTTCTTTTGTGCCATCGTTGCCGTCCCGCGCAACGTGTGTCCAAATTGTGTCCAAAACCGCTGCGTGTTCTGCCAGATGTTCGGATGACAGATGGGCATAACGTTCTACCATCTTGGCATCCTGCCAGCCGCCAAGTTCCTTTAAAACCGCCATCGGCACGCCGCTTTGGATTAGCCAGCTCGCCCAAGTGTGCCTTAAATCGTGCCAACGGAAATTTTCAATCCCCGCCTCTTTCAGGCAGTTTTTCCATATCCGGCTGCTGATGCTGTATGGTCGTTTGCCGTTATTTTGAGTGAACACATAGGCAGAACGGAGCGGACGCAAGGCAAGCACCTGCAAGGCAGTGCGGTTGAGCGGCACGGCAATTGCCTGTCCACCCTTTGCCTCGTCAGCGTTTATCCACGCGGTGCGGCGATTTAAATCAACCTGTTCCCACTTTAAGTCCAGCACATTACGCTGCCGCAAACCTGTTGCCAGCGAGAATACCGCCAAATCGTGCAGCAGCGGATAAGCCGCCAACGCGTCCAGCAGCCGTTCTGCTTCCGCAGGTTTGAGCCAGCGCACGCGCTTTTTCGGTTCGCGGTAGAGCGTCAGTTTGGGGACTGTGTCCAGCCAGCCCCATTCGTCTGCCGCACGGTTGAGAATGCTACGTATCAGGGCGAGATAGCGGTTTTTGGTGCTGCTGCCGCAAGGCAGAGCGGCAACGGTTTCCATAATAAAACGCCGATCCAGCGCAGCGAGCGTTTTGCCGCGTAAAGCGGCAAGATGGCGCAGCCGACCGATGTCGGCATTAATGCTTTTCTTGCCGCTTTTCTCTTTGATCCATTGCGCGGCAGCTTCGTCCCACAAGCGTTGCGGCTGTTGTTCGGGCAATTCCTGCTGCAATTCGTGTTTTACACGATTGAGCAGCCTTTCGGCTTCTTGGTAGTTTTCAGTGCCAAGAGAGCGTCTAATTCGGCTGCCGCCCTCTGTCCTGATGTCCATGTACCAGATACCGCCTCGACAGTAGAGGCCTCTGGCTGTTTTGCTACTTTTATGTTTAGGCATATTTTTTTGCTCCTGCATGGGGCGGGTGATGCCTGCACGGCATCATTTTCTTTTTCTGCTAAAAATGCGTCAAGGACGGTGCGGCGGATAACGAAACGCCGCCCCACTTTGGAGGCGGCGATTTCTTTTCTGCGGATCAATTCGCGCACGGTTTCCACATGACATTTAAGGTATTCGGCGGCTTCTGCCGTGTCAAAGGTTTCTGTCATCATCGACCTGTATTAAGTAGAAAAAAGCAAAGTACAGCAACATTCCGACAATGCAGCCGATAAAAAGGATATTGAAATTTATTCCTTGGCGGTTGCTTGCTTTAATTTCAGATTCTTCATGTATTTCCCAATCTAATTTAGTCTGAATTTCGGCTTTAAACTGTGCCGCCTTTTGCTTCAAAACAGGATCACTGCTGCTTTCTGTATGCTTGATGATTTCAATGCATATCAACTCACGTTGTAAGGATTGTGTATCAAGCCAAGAATAAGAACATACAAACACGATGCCAAGAAGAATGGTGGAAAAGCTCATGTAAAGTGCCTTTATCATTTATCTACTCACAATCATCACAATCGCCAAAATCAATCCCTGCACCACCAGAAACGTCAGTAGCAACTTTTTCAGGCTGTCTGAAAACTGTTTCAAATAGTTTTCAAACTGCTGCTGTGTCCTCTTGGCAATATTGCCATAAATCCTGCCTTCTATTTCGGCGGCATTCTGTTCATATTGCCGTTTGTTTGCCGCCATGATGTCGGCGGCGATGGTTTTTTTATATCCGCTTAAATACTCTGCCGCTTCCAGTACGGGCTTGCAGGCCTCCGCAAAGGCAGCCTGAAATCCGTCTGCGGATTCCTGCATCTGCGCCTGCTGCTGGGTGCGGGTGTTTTCTAGTATGGCGGCAAGCATTGCCTGCACAATCAGCACATCCTGCATGGATGGGTCGTTTTTGCCCACTTTGATACCCGCCGCCGTCAATACGGCGGCGGCCAAAGCGTCCGCATCAAGCTGCTTCATGTGCCGCCCCGCTGTTTTCCGTGTGCGATTTGGTTTGAGCTGTGACGGCTTCAAACGGTACGGCATCAAGCTGCGTCCAAATCAAATCGCGGTATTCCAACAGACGTTTGAGCGACCAGCGTCCGAACCCCGCGCTGGCAAGCTCACCGAAAGTCAGGTTACGTTCTGTCATGTCGGCAATGTCTTTGCCGTAAGTATCGGGATTGAGTGCGGGGATGCGGACAATACCTGCAATCTGCTTTTTACGGTTTTCATACAGTTTGAACTGCTCAAACGGCACGCCGTTTTCATGGACTTCGCCCCAGCGTTCGTTCAGCCAGATTACCGCTTGCGCGTCCACTGCATCCAGCACCCGAACCAACCCGTTCAGGCATTCGTTTTTCGCCTGTCCACCTACCAGCGGGATGTGCATCACCACTCGCACGCCCTCCGCCGCCAGTTCTTCGTCCGCTCCGTTTTCGGCGATATAGGACATCAGCGGCTCAAAAGTGGATGTACCCGTATCGGCCACCGCAATGCCCTGTTTGTCAATCAGGTTGTCCATCAATCCGTCAAAATGCACGGTGTTGATGCTGCCTGGGCGCTTTTTGTCTTCCAGCTCAACGACGGTGGGATGCAGCGACGCGTAATTGGAAAAAATTGGCGTGCGCGGGTCTATGTCAAAACAATGCAGGGCATCGCGCGAACGGTCGCGTAGGTATTGCGCCAGCAGCGCGGCAGTGAAGGACTTGCCAACCCCGCCTTTTGCCTGCACGACAAAATGTACTTCTTTCATTTCAAAAACCTTTCTTTGTTCAAATTCAAAATCAAATGATTATTCACAAGAAAAAAACCACTTTGAGCTCGGAAATGGTTTTTACGCTGGGAACAAAAAAGCCGTATCCGATATGCCCATCAGATACGGCGCAAAGCTGTGTCAGGAGTACACAGGATAAAATTATTTGGACTTGAGATAGAACACAAGTTCTAAGAAGAGCCGGCTTACAAGCATGAGAACAGTAACAAACAGAAGAATCAGCCATGGTATAACTTGGTTTCTTTCAAACCACTCCTGACGCTCCTGCCTAACGGTTTCTTCATAAATCTGTTTTTTAACCAGTTCAGCTTGCTGTAAAACGGCAGGATTACTGGATGTTTCTGCCTGTTTCAATAGTGTTATACGTTCTTGTGCGATTCGGGTTTTGTCTGCAATTTCTTCATCCTGTGTTTTGGATGTGGCGCAGGAATAGGCAATTGCAGAAACAATAATAAGTAAAATCAAATTTTTCATATACATCCTTTTATTCTTAGGCTGCCTGAAATCGGCAGCCTACGCCCAAGCTTTACGGTTGCACATCCGCCCAGCGTCCGCCGTTTTTCGGGTCGCCGATGTATTCCACGCCCGTTCTCGTCCAACCGTGGTTGTGGTAGGCGTTGCAGTAGGCAGGTTTGGCATTCAGCACCACGGTTTTTTTCACGTCTTGGCATTTTTGGCGGGACTTGTGCGTCGGACCGAATATCATGCTGCTTTGGGCGTTATCTGCGCGTTTCGGGGCTTTTTCGGGTTCGCATTGGCGGACGGTAATGGTGCGGCGCATCACTCGGTTGAGTTCGGCGGCATCGCAGCGTCCCGCGCCTTCGGCAATCGCGTCAATCAACTGCGGCATTCCTTCCGCCCCGCCCGTGGGGCAGAGATGCAGGAAGCTTTTGCGTGCTTCTATGGTTTTGTGGATTTTTTTGTGGCTAATGCCGAAATAGCGGGCGAGCGAGGGTGCGCATTCCTGAGGGCGCGTCCCTGATGAGAGACACAGTACCGCTTCGCAAGCGAGTGCGGCATCGCCAGACAATGTTTCAGCAAACAAGGTAGCAGGCAGGGCTGCGGCAAGCAAAGGTATCAGGTATTGGGTTTTAAAATTCATGGCTTCTCCAATAGGTTGAGGGTAAAGGAAAGGCAGCCTGAAAACGCAAAACGGACATTTCAGGCTGCCTATGCAGAAAAAGAGGGCATCTGTGCCGCTGCACAATGTTGTACAGCTTCCACACTGCGCGGGCAGAGCTGGCGCGGGAATAAAAAATCAATCCTGCGCCGCGCCGTATCTGCCATACCTGCGCTTTTCTAAGCTATCCCCTTTCGGGCAGGCAAGGCGGACGGCAATCTCGCCGCAGCGGTTTTCCAGCACTACCAGCCCGCGTTTCCTTGCTGCGAAGATGCAGCGGCGTTTAGCCGCATCCGCAGCAGCAAAATGGCTGACAGTGATATAGGGGCGGTAGGCAAGGACGGCTAGCAGCCGTTCCTCGTCCCATTTTCTTGAATAGCGCGACATCGTTTTCCCTTTCGGAGTTTTCGGCATAAAGAAGCCTGCATACAGAAACCTGCTCCGCAAAGAACAGGTTTGAATTTGCAGGCGGTGCAAGGCAGCGGCTTTTATTGCCGAAGCCTGCACGCCGATGAAAGAATATACAAGCCAAGCCGCAGCACGGCAGGCTTGTCCGCAGCCCGTGTCTGAAACAGGCTGCGCTTGGGGCGCATCCGCAGATTTACCCCGCATCGGGGATACGCCCCGATTAAAAAGATACGTCCAACTGCCGCCTGTTCACGGACGCAAACGCGCTGCCCGTATGCACGGCATTGTGTTTCGGCAGGTTGGATGCTGCCTGCAACCGTTGATACGGCTTCACCGAAGCGGGTCAGGGCTTCGGGCGATTGCTGCGTGCGCCAGGTTGTTAAAGAGCGGGTATTGCTTAACTGGATTTAAGTATATCTAAAATGTACATAAATGTCTATTTAAAATTCACGAATTGGAGAAATATACGCTTACTCTATTGTTTTTTATTGAATTAATTTTTGTATTCAACAATAAAACAGCCTGCACTTCAAATCAAAGGTGCAGGCTGCTTTTTAGACAATGACTTGACTGCTGCCTAGTCGTGTGTAAAAATACACAAAAGACAGTCAATATGAAAAGCAGCGAACTTATCCGAAAATATAAAAGCAGACGGTTGGTATCTTGTCGCCACGTGCGGCAGCCGCCACCAGTTCAAGCACCCGACCAAGTCGGGACGCGTAACCGTCCTCCCCCCCAAAAAAAAGATTTGCCGCAAGGCACAGTCCGTAACATTTTGAAACAGGCAGGCTTATTATGAATTTACCCATCATCATCCACAAAGACGAAAACACGGGCTATGGCGTAACCGTACCCGATTTGGCAGGCTGCTTTTCTTATGGCGATACGCTGGACGAAGCCATCGCCAATGCCCATGAAGCGGCGTTATTCCATATCGAAGGCATGATTGCGGATAACGGCTTCCAACCCATCACGCCGAGCAGCCTTGCCCAAATCCAACAAGACAATCCCACCGCCATTTTGGCCGTCATCAGCTTGGACGAAGCCCAATTTACCAAACAAGTCCGCTTTAATGTCAGTTGGAACGAATACCTGCTCAACCGTGTGGACGAATATGTTGCCGCCCACCACGACACCCGTAGCGGTTTTCTTGCCAAAGCAGCGATTGCCGCGCTGGAACGCCCGAATCAGTAACCGAAAAAAGCAGCCTGCACATCCGAATTCGGCGTGCAGGCTGCCTTCTATTTGAACAATACGGCCACATAACCCAAATCAGCCAGCCTGTCTTATCCTTTGCAGCAAAGCAGGATTTTCATCCAACAAAGCAAACAGGATAGACAGGGATTTTGGCGGCTCGACTTTCCCGCTCTCGTAACGTGAAAAAGCATTCACGCCGCCGCCGAACAAATCCCCCGCTTCGCGCTGGGTCAGGTTCAGTTTGGCACGGACGCTACGGATGAAATTGGGGTCGGCTTGCTGCTCGTTTACCTGTTTGATAAACGCACCCATTAAATCCATTGTCCGCTTGCTCTCCGCAGGTCCGGTCAGATGTTCTCCGCAGGCATCGCAATAATCCGCTTCCACATGGGGCAGGACGGTTGTTTGCCCCTTATAGGTATAAGGGACATCGCGCACATCGTGCACCAACTCGGCTGCGCCGCACACAGGACATTTCATTTTATCGCTCCTTAAATGAAACAATTAACACATCATCAATCACAGTCAGCTTGATATATAAACCGCCGTAAGGCTCAACGTTCGGACGGTATACATCCTGCCAAACGGTATGGTCGGCATGGGTCGTCATGCTTTTGTAGAAATCCGAACGGTTCAAGTTATTTACGATTTCCACCATCGCGGCATAATCAATTCCCGCTTCTTGTGCGGTACGCCTTGCAGAAAACGTTGCCGCAACGCGTCCTTCCGCAATCAATGCTTTCACAATTTCTAATTTGCAATGCGGCGTACGCTTTTCCATGACAAATCCAATATAACCAATCAGGTATAATTATAACCTTAAAGGTTATAATTGACAAGCAAATTTTACAAAAAAAGCAGCCTGCACTTCCGAATTTAGTGTGCAGGCTGCTTTTTTCGTCTAAATGTAGCTGCGCTGAAGCTGCGTAACCACCCCGATAATTTGCATATCATCGGGCATCATTTCGGGTTCATTGCCGTTGTACTTAACAAAATACTGATTTTTCAAGTCAATAGATAATTTTGCAACCAATCCGCGCCCGTTATTGGATACGACAACAACAAAGTGTCCATGTCTTGCCGTAATGTTCGGGTCAAGCGTTAATAAGTCGTCTTTAAAAATACCTTCGTCCTGTAAATCATTGTTTGGGACACGGGCGGCAAAAGGTTTCAGAAAGTCTTGTTTAATCAAATCATCCAAATTTATGAACGGTTGATTGCCGCTCTCCACAATATTTGTAAATGAAGCATTGCCGAAATTATTGCCGCCGACTTGGATATGTGTAGCGTTGTTATGGATAACCTGATTTTGATAAGGCAAAGGATAACCGCACACCTCCGAGATTTTGAGCATTACATCAAAAGTAGGCTTGTTTCTCCCTTTTTCAATTGCGGAAACACTTCCTTTTCCTGAAAAACCAATGGCTTCTGCTAATTCTTCCTGCGTCAGGTTGGCTTGTTTCCGTGCGTTTGTCGCCCATTTCGCCAAATCGTATTGCTGCATAGAAAAATCCCAAATCGTTCAATTCTATGTAGCCAATAATAGATTGTCGCATCTGTTTAATTGACGAAAATGTGTATTTAAAATATACTAATATTTTAAGGACCTAGTAGGCATAAAAATGCAGACAGCAATCAAAGCCGCAGCCGCCTTTGTTGGCAGTCAGGCAGCATTAGCAAGAGAGTTGGGCGTACAGAAAGCGACGGTAAATGCTTGGGTCAAAGGCAGAAATAGAGTGCCAGCAGAAAAAGCCGTTCAGATAGAACAGCTTACCAACAAAACTGTAACACGGAAAGATTTACGTCCCGACCTGTTTGACTAATTTTATCATGTACACCTCCGTCGCTCTGACACCCCTGATAGACATCAGAGGCAACGGCTTCAATATCGGCTACGAACAAACTGTTGGGTACAGAACGATTTAAGTAAATGATGCACATCACTGCTTTAAAACCCCATCTCACCCAGAACTTCGCGCCCGTTTATGCCGACTTTGACGGCATCTGCGCCGATGCCCGCGATGCGCGGCTGCTTGCCGAGCTGTTCCGCTGGACGGAATGGGCTGAAACCAACGAACCCGAGCGCGGCGGCTGGATACGCAAATCCGCCAAAGACCTTAAAGCCATGCTGTTGTCGCGCAGGGCTTATGAGAGCGCGCGCCGCCGGCTTACAGAAATGGGGCTGGTGGCGTGCGAACGTGCGCGCGAGACTTACGGGCGGTTGGTTTGGCGGCTGGATGTCGGCAGGCTGGCAGAACTGATTTTCCAAGCGCAGGGGCGAAAAATGCCCGCCGCACTCTGTGCAGACGGCAGCCGCGATGCCGACGGTTTCAGGCTGCCCGACTTTGTACCGCTGCCGCTGTGGCAGGCGCATCAGGCAGCGATGAAGCTCAAAAACAAACATGTGCCGCTGAAAACCAAAAAAGCATGGCTCGCCAAACTGGAAGAGCTGCATAAAAAAGGTTGGGATATTGCCCTGATTATGCAAAAGTCCATAGAGCGCGGCTGGTTCGGTTTCTTTGAACCGACAGCCGCACCCCATCACCACACACAAGACAGCGGCAGCGAGGCAGCAGCACGCGCTTTGGCAGAGCAAATGGCGCGGCAGCAGGAAAAACCGCCCGACAAGCCGCCGCCAAACAAGCCAAACAGCCAGCACGCATCCATCAATCTGATGATGGCAAAATTGAAAATCAAAAAATAACGGCAGGAACACCCCCTGCCGCCTTTGCCGTGTCTCAGACACGGCTTTTTTGCCGCCTCGCGTGCCATTTTGGCCGTTTTTTTCCTGCTCCGTTTCAAAACGCCGCTGTACGCAGGGATTTTTCTGCTCAGGCAGCCTGAAAAACTGCATTTCGGTTTTTTCAGGCTGCTTTTTTGCCGAATTGTCTTCAAACAGGCAGCCTGAAACGCCAATCCACCGTTTTTCCTGCCGCAGAAACCCCGTTCAAGCAAGCGAAATAATCATATTAAAATCATTACTTTGTACAAAACGAGTAAACAACTTTGCCCGAAACAGCCAAACGGCTTTGCACAAAACGGACAAAAACTATATAGAAGCAGAGAAAACGGGCAGATAAAACATCAAATATCTTAGGCTTCCGCCCTGCCTGCTGTTTTTGGGATTTTTTCTTTTTTTGCAGGAAAAGAATTCGATGTTCTACGCACAGCCGCAGATTCCCACGTTTGCAGCCCAAAAGCAGCCTGAATACGGGACGGCAAAATTTCAGCGAAAAAAAATCCCGAAACGGCAGGAACGTCCACCGTTTCGGGATATTTTGCGGCGTTATGTTTTTGTAACGCGCATTTGCCTAAATCAGCTCGGAAATATCTATCTCATCCGCACGCTTGAACCGTTTTTTACCGACACTGATGCTTTTGGGTAATGCGTTCCGTTCTGTCTCTTGAAGCGGCGGATTGTTTTCTGATTTGTTTTCGGTATGTTTTGCATTACGGTTTTGTATTTGTACAGCATCATTCCGTGGCTTCTCTTTTACAGAGCGTGAGCGGATAAAAGAATTCAGAGTGGTTTGAGCGACTGAAACGCCGTTTAACGCCAGAAAATCCAGTATTTGTTTCTGCGTATAACCGTGCTGTTTTAAATATAAAACATCATCCCGCCAAGGTTCAAGCACCGATACCCTGCCTGCCGCTTTTTCCTGCGCCATAAAGGTTTCAACCGAAATTTTTTTATCCATAGCAATCTACCAAAATCTAAATAAAACTAGATAAATCCATATAGTCGTTTATTCTATCAAAAATATCTATAACTATCTAGCAAATATCTATTTTGAATCTATAAAAAAATTTCTTAGAACTAAATATTTTCGTTTATTTATCGTTTAATTATCGTTATGATATCGTTATCTCATCTATATAAATCTATATAAAACTATCTGATATCTAATAAAAACAAGCCAATACTTGATACAGCGTGATACCTTCTTCTGCAAAGGCAGCTACATTCATAGACAAACCATACCAATACTATAACGCAGGATAGGCAGCAAGTGCCAAAAACCGCCCTACTGGGCTTGGTTGTTCTGCCTGCGGCAGAAACGCCGCCACGCGGCTGGAACTCTTGGCGGCGCAAGAAAATAGGACGTAAAAAAAGCAGCCTGAAACGGCAAAAACCGTTTCAGGCTGCTTTGTGTGGCAATGGCAAAAGTTGGCTGTCGATACAGGGAAATGTTTTCAGCGTTCTATTTCGTCATCACGATGTTTGGGTACAGGGTTTTCAGGTTGCCTTTCTTGTCTCGCATTTCGTTTCAATCTACTTTTTTCTGCTTCGGCTTTTTCTCGCTGATAGGCTTGCTGTATCCGCGTATCGTATGCTGTTTCGGAAAGCTGGTGGGCAAGCGCGGCAATATCTTTGGCGGCGGTTTTCATGCCTGCTGCATAAAGCTGTTTGGCCAGAGATTTATATTGCTGCTGCAAGACTTCGCGGGTTTCTTTGCTCTGCCTTTGGAACGGGTGGACGGCTTCGCGGTTTTCGGCTGCGGCTGCGGTGGTTTCGCGTGCCCATGCTTCCAGTTCGCGGCGGTATTTTTCAGGTTGCCGTGTTTTGTAGGCGAATGGGGCAACGGGCGTTCTGTCTTCCTGTATAGCGGCGGCAAGTTCCTGTTGGATGCCTGCTACGGCTTGGGGGGCTGCGCCGCGCTTTTTGATGGCGCGCACGATGCTGTTTTCGGCTTTTGCGGTTTTGCCGCGATGCTGGCGGCGGGTGGCGGCGCACTGTACGCCTTCATCGCGCAGTTTTTCGGCGAAACGGACGCGCCATTCAAATAAATCGTTTTTGCGGGGATTGAGCCGCTGTCCGTATCCGTCCCGCATCAGCACGCACAAGTGGACGTGCGGATGCGGCGGCTCGCCGGGCTGTTCGGATTCGTGATGCAGCCCAAAGGCGTAGCGGCGGTTGGGGAACTGTTCGACGGCGAACTCGCGGGCGGCGTTCAGCACGGCCTGCGGCGGCGTGCCTGCGGGCATGGATAGGACGATGTTCAGGGCTTCGCGGTGTTTGGTGTCTTCGGCGATGCCGAACGCATCCCGCCATAAATCAGCATGGGCGCGGACGGTTTTTTTGCCGGAGAGTATGTCGCCGGCATCGGTTTCCAGCGGCACTTCGCCGTTTCGGGAGACGTAGTCCAAATGGTTGCGGATGCCTTTCATGCCTTTGGAATTGCCGCTTCCGCGTTTGGGGATTTTGACCATGACTTCTGGGTGCTTTTGGACGGCGGCGCGCAGGTTGGTCAAGGCTGTGCCTTGTTTCAGCGGTTTGGCTCGTCTGCCGCTAAAAGGACTTTTGCTCTTGCCGTGTACGGCGCGGGTGTTGTATTGCAGAAACCATTTGTCCAAGTCTTTATGAGGCATGATGTGTTCTTTCTATTTGGTCTATACGGAAAAAGGCAGCCTGAAACCATGTCGGTTTCAGGCTGCCTTGAAGGGTGGATGCGGCTAGCTGTCCCGCTGCTCTCTGTGTGCGCGGATAACGCTGCCTGTTTTGGCGATGTGGCTGCGGATGATGCTTTCCAAGTCGGCAATCATGCGGGCAGACAGAGACGCACTCTCGCCTGCGTTCAGGCGGTGGGCTATCTGGTTCAGGTTGCGGCCAATAGCGGCGAGCTGGGTGTTGGACTGGTATAGGGCGCGGATTTCGGCATCTGATGGAACAGGATGCTGCCTGATGTACATTTGGATGATGTCTCGGGCGGCATCGTTGATGCTGCCTTGCCTTATTGCCGACAGATTATGCAGATAGCGGCGGTCGGTTTCGGGCAGGCGCAAAGTAATGCGTTTGCTTCCCGATACCAGCACGTCGGACTGCCCGTCAATCTGTCTGTTTTGCGGGCATTCTTGCGCCAATAAGGTTTGCAAGGTTTTTTTCGCCAGCAGCGACAGGCTGTCTTTGCCGTATTTTTTGACGGCAAGCAGCCGAAGCGACTGCTGTTCGCTTTCTGATAATCCGAATACGCGTATCGGCGGCATATTGCTTTTTTCAGACATGCGGTTTTCTCCTGTTTTGACCATAGCGGTTTCAAGCAGCCTGAAACAGGCTTGGTGCGGTTTTCAGGCTGCCCGATTCGGTTCAGCGGTCTATCTCCATATCGTCATTCTGCTGCGGCGCAGAAGACTGCTGCGTTTTGGTCTGCTGCGTGGTGGAAGACAGATATTTGCCCAGCTCAAAATCTGTGCCGCGCATATAGTCAGGCGCATTGCGATAAAAGTTCAGCATGATTTTATCGGCAGACTGCCTGTCGGACATGTTTTCGGCTGCTTTGGCAATTAGAGCATGGACGGCATCCAGATTGCTTTTTGCCTCTGCGGAAAGCTGCGTAGCTTTCTGCTGATAGGCATTGCGGGCGGCTTCCATATTGCCTGCACTTTGTCCGGCATCAGGCTGCGCCCGCTGCTCTGCAACGGCGGTTTCCACATCGGCGGCTGCACGGTCTGCGGCGGCGTGCTGTTCGGGCGTTTCGGCGCGTTTTTGCAGTTTTTCGGTTTCGGAGCGCAGATGGACAGCTTCGTTGGGTGGGGGCACTTTGTCAAAATGGATTGGGTTTTCAGGCTGCCTTACGGAGGCGCGCTCCAAGACATCTATTGCGAATACGTTGCGTTCGGTCTGGATTTTTTCGCTACCAATAACGTTGCCCTGCGCATCTTTAACCTGCCGCTGCACGGTTACGGGCTGCTTGCCTTTGTCTTCCAGCCTGATCAGGTCGCCCGTATCCGCGCCGCTTTCGCGCAGGGCTTCGGACAGCAGCACGCCCCATTTTTCACGCACGCTGCCGTCTGCCGCTTGCAGGCGGACAAAGTAGTTCATGCTGTTGTCCTGCTTGTGCAGATAGGGTGCTGTGCCGTGCGCGAGAATGCGCTCGCCTGCCTGCGGTAGCGGTTTGGGGGACGACTGCGCGCTTTCAGACTGCCTTGGCGCGGCTTCGGGCATTTGCAGTGGCTGCGGGCGGCGTTCTGCGCGGACATCGGCTTCTATGCTGTTGCGCTGCCGCTCTTGCAGCATTTGGTCGCGCAGGGCGAGGTCGGCTTTGGAGGGGGTGTAGCCTGTGCTGGCAATGCCGCGCAGTTCGGCTTCCAACCACATCTGCTGTTTGAAGTCGCGGCTTCCTGAAATCTTGATGCTGTCCCAGTTTTTTGCCCGCGCGGTGTCCAGCATATCGCGGATGGTTTGGGCATCGGTGCGCGCGGTTTTGATTTTCGCGCCTTTATCTTGGAACATCACGGTTTGGCGGTTGTCCAAGTCCAGATATTTGCCCTCCACGCGCAGATAGCGCGCTTCAAAGCCTGCGGGGGTAGCGTAATCAAAATCCAGTATGGGTTTGGGCTTTTGCGTGGTTTCGGGACTGGCTGCGGACGGGGTTTCGGGTGTTTCGGTTTCAGGCTGCCTTTCTGCACGCGGCGGGATTTCTGGCTGCTGCTGCGCTTGCGGCGGGATGGAGGTTTCAGGCTGCCTTGCTGCCGCTTCGGGCGATACCGCCTGTATGGTTTCAGGATACCTTGCTGCGTTCTGCTGCATGATGTCTTCGGCTGCCTGCGGTTCGGATTGCTGCTCCTGCGTAATCCCGCCGTATTCAATGGCGTTTTCGGGTTGTTCGGTGAATTGGGGCTGGGTTTCAGGCTGTATTGCTGCTATTTGGGGCTGTGCCATTTCCTGCGTTGCTGCCGCCTGTTCAGTTTCAGGTTGCATTTCAGTTGTCTGCGCCATTTGCTGTTCCATAACAGAAACAGCCACTGCGGGTGCGGCGGCTGTCGGGGTGATTGCGGCTTCGGGTGCAGTGGTTTCCAACTGCTGTTTTGTATACTGTTTGAACGCTTCCAACAATTCGCCTGCTTTTTTGGCAGCGGCAGCGAAAACCTTCCATTCTTCCGGCGTTATCTCGTCGGGACGGCTGTATGAAAGCGTCTGTTTGTTTTCGTTCCATATCAGCCTTGCCTTGCCGCCGCCTTTTACAAAGAAGCGGTTGGGGTATTTGCGCCACTGGCTGATTTCGCCCGCATCTATCATGCCTTGCAGGAAGGGTGGGGCGGGATGGCGGGCGACATTGGCGATTTTTTCCTGTTCGCGTTCTATCGCCCGTTCGGTTTTTTCTATGGATTTCTGCGCGTTTCTCAGTGCATCGTTTTGCCTGTTCCAGCGCGTCATGGTCGCCTGTCCGTTACGTTTGTCGTTCAACGGCTGGCCGTTGGCGGATTTTACATCGTCAAAATACCCCTGCAATCTGTCGTCAAAGGCTGCCTGCTTTTTAGCGAGGCTGTTTTGCAAGATTTCCAGACGTTTGCTGGATAACGGGGTTTCGGGTTGGGCGTTTTCAGGTTGCTGTGCCATGTCGTGATCCTGTGTTTGCGGAAAAGAAACAGCCGCTGTTTCGGCAGCGGCTGTGTTCGGGTTTACAGTTTTTTGGGCGGAAATTTCCGCAGTTTGGGGTTGCAGCGCGGCAGGTATTTCAGGCTGCATGAAATCCGTTTCCTGCTGATGTCCGTTTTCCACCGCCCGCTGCTCCCGTATCCGTTCCAGCACGGGGGCGAAACGGGCGCGCACACTGTTTTCTCCTGCCAACAGGTGCAAGTCGTTAAAGTCGGTCGGCAGGTTTTCGCGGTTTTTGGTTTCGTTGCGTGCGCCGTATTTGGCTTGGAACTGTGCGATGTGTTCTGCTTTAAATTCGGGCTGCACGGCGAAACCTCTGCTGCCGAGCAGGGCGGCGGCTTTCTGTGCGGCTTCCAGTCCTCCGCCCGAGGGGTCGTTATCGGCGGCGAAGATAACGGCGGTGGACGGCGGCAGGGTTCGGGCGAGTCTTGCGGCGATGTGGCTCATGTTGCCTTTATCAATCGCGGCAATGACGGGCAGCCCTGTGGCTTGGCGGATGCTGGCGGCGGTCGCCCAGCCTTCGGCAACGGCAACCGCGCCTTTGTGCGTTTCGTTTTTCAGGCTGCCAATGGCGGTATGGCTGCCGCTTTTTTTGCTGCCTTTTAGGATGCGTTTGCCGCCGTCTTCGTTAATGGTCTGGACGGAAACCAGTTTGTTGTCCTGATATAGCGGAATCACAAGCTGCCGCTGTCCGTTGTATTCGTTCTGGCGGATACTGCGGAGAATTTCGGGGTTGTTGATGCCTTTGTTTTGCAGATAGGGATGGGACGGTTCAGCGGGGCGGGCGTTTGTCCAAATACCGTATGCGGTGCGTTCGGCGGCGCGATGCTGGGCTGCCTGTTCTTGTTCTGCACGGGCTGCCTGTTCGCGTTCACGCTGTTTTTGGGCGGCGACTTGGGCAGCATCGGGCGGGATATAGGGGCGTTCAGACTTGTAGCCGTTTTCGCGGGCAGACTTCATCAGCGTGCGCCAAGTAATGCCGCCTGCACGCGGATTGGCAGATTTCCAGACGGCGCGGGTTTGGCGCGGGTCGTAGCCTTCGCCCCGTTTTGACCAGTCATCCCACAAATCAAAGCCGTCTTCGCCAAGTGCGGATTTGATGGCGATGGCGTAGCGATACCATTCGTCATGGCTACTTGGGACGGGGATGTATGAAAGGGCTGCGGCGGTTTCCTGGTAGTCGGGCGGGGTATCGGGGTAGCTGTATGGGGCGGGCATGGGGGGTGTCCTTCTGTGAATAACCGCACCTGTAATGGTGCGGCTGCTGTTGCGGGGTTGGTTGTATGCGGGAAAAAGGCAGCTTGAAAGCCGTTTCAGGATTTTCAGGCTGCCTTGGCGGTCAGGCGAGCAGTTGTTTGACGGTCTCGGGGCTGTCTGCCACCACCTTGCGGAGGCTGCGGGCAAACTCAGCCTTTTCCGCTTCGCCCAATCCGTCTGAACCCGTGCCGTCTGCCAACATTTCAAGAAGGCGGCACAGTTGTTGTGCGGCTTCGTCTTCCGCCTGTTTTCGGCGTTCGGCGCGCGCCTCTTCACTCTCGCCGCTGTCTGCCGCACTGCTCGGGCGGCCTACCGAAAAGACCAAATCCGGTATTTCGGGAAGGGCGCGGTTGGCGCGTTCTTTGAAGGCGGGGTCGTCGTAATAGCGGATTTTGTCGGCATAAATCGGACGGGTAGCCGCCATGTCCAAAATGCACTTGTCCATCGGCATCAGCTTAATTTCGCTTTCATACATCAGCGCGCGCTTCTGGTCGCTGACGCTCTGGCTGCGGCTTGTGCCTTTGCCGCTGCTACGCGAAACGGATTTGGCTTGGACGGTTTCATTGCCCAGTATCCTGCTGTATTCCTCTGCTTCGGTTTGGTCACGCGGGGTAAATATGGCGCGACAAGCGAAGTTGGTGAAGAAAGTACGGGCGTTTTCGCGGCCGTAAACGGCTTCTATTTGGGCGGGAGACTGCACGATAATCATTAACCGCAAGCCGTAGCCCGCCACATAAGATGCGCCTTCCTGTATGGTGCGCACCGAACCCAGCGCGGCAAATTCGTCCATTAGCAAGAGGCACTGGTGCGGCAGCATGGTTCTGCCTGTTTGCGGGTTGATGTTGTTTTCAGGCAGCCCTTGGGCGATATTTGCCTGCACAAGCTGGCTAAAAAATAGATTGGTCAGGCGGGCAAAGGTATCTGTTTCGGCAGGATTGATGCCGAGATATATCGTCATGCGCTGCCTGCGGATGTCGTCCAAGCGGAAATCGTCGCCGGATGTTGCTGCTTCCACAATCGGATCGAGGAAGATGCCTAAGGGCGCGGTCATGGTAGCAATGATGTCGGCATTGGTTTTGGCGTTACCGTTGGCAAAGCCGCCCAGTAGGGTGCGGCATTGACTGCTTAACGGATACTGCCGCTCTTTTGCCAGCTCTTCTTTAATCCAGTCGGGCAGGCTTTGCCCGTTGGCAGGCGTAGTCAGGCGGTAAAGATAGGAGAGCGTGCTGCGCTGGCGGCTATCGGTTCGGGCAGCTTCGGCGCGTTCGTATTCGGTTTCCAGCATATACAGCGACAGCCCGACAAACAGCTTGCGGGCAGATTCCACCCAAAAGCTGCTGCTGTTGCTGCCGCCCTTGCCGTCCATCGGCAGCATGATGGCAGCCATGTTACTGGCATCTTTGTACATAAACAGTGGATTGCGCGACACATAGCTGAACGGATTCCAGCGATGGCTTTTCAGCCCGCGAATCTGTTTTGCCTGTTCGGCAAGGCGGGCATCGTGCGCTTGGTCGCCGGTATCAAAATCGGCCTTGCTCATGCCCGGCATCAGTCCGCCCGGATTGAACAGAAACACTTTCTGCCCCGTGCTTGCACGAAAACCTGAGGTAATCAGGAAGTTTTCAAATTTGGGGTCGTAAACCACCATGCTGTCGCGGTAGTTCAGGCAGTTGGGAATAATCAGCGAAATACCCTTGCCCGCACGGGTGCGGGCGGCAACCAGCAGAAACTCGCTGCCCTGCCAGCGCAGATATTGCCCTTTCCATTTGCCCAGCAGCAGCGCGGGTAGCGGCAGCGGTTTGTTTGGCGCGTTCGGGCTGTTTAACGGTTTCTTCAACAGCCCCGTTTGGGCGATTTCCGCACCATTAGCAAAGCGCGCCGAACCGTGCAGCTCGCGCTTCGGTTTGGAAAGTATCGCGGCAGCCGCCAATAACAACGGCAACAGTGCAAACAGCAGGGCGAGTGCGGATGAAACCGCCAGCGGTAGCCGCATCTTGGCAGGCAGGGCAGCATAATGCTGCCAATAGTGCGGCAGCATCAGCAGCGACGGGGCGGATTGGAGCGACAGCCAGCGTGCAAACAGCAGCGCGCCAAGATACAGACCGCCTGCGGCGGCAGGCAGTGATAAAGCCGCGCCGAATGCCAGCACGGGCAGTTTGGGGGTGTCGGACATGGTGCATCCTTGCCAAAAGGGTTTAGGCAGCCTAAAACGGCGGCGTTACAAATATTCGCCGGCAGGTGCATCAGCAGACTGCTTGCGGGCAATCAGTGAAATCCTGTCTGCCGATATTTCGTAAACTGTACGCATCGTGCCGTCTCGGCCTAGATAGCTGCGCGACCAAATGCCTCCCCAAACCGACACGCAGTCGCCTTTTTTCAAGTATTTCATGGCATATTCTGCCTGCTGCCCGAAGAGTTCCGTCGCAAACCATTCCGTATGCTCTTCTGTCTCGTTTTTGCGAGACGGTCGTTTACAGGACACGGAAAGTTTCGCGTGTGCCGTGCCGCTGCTGAAATAGCCGCCTTCGGGGTCTTTGCCGAGATAGCCCATCAGGTGCAGGGTGTTGTCGTATGGCATAATTGAACCTTTTTGGATTGGATTGAAAAATGAAGGAAAGGGATATAGAAATCGAGGACGGGCGGTGTTTTCAAACTGTCGTTGGATAAGTTCATAACATTTCCTTTTTGAAGTGAAGGGAAACAGGCTATATCTAGGTTTCGGCAACCTACCCAGCCAGTTTCTCTGTCTCCGTCCGGTAATAGGCGGCGATTTTTGCAATTTCGCTTGCGCTATGCCGTTTCTGCGGCTGTTGTTTCAACGCTATCAGCGCGTCTATCCGCTCCCTGCCGATTTTCTCTTCCAGCCAGCGTGCGGCTTCGGGGATGTCTTTGGCAAACCAGTAATTGTGGCAGTGGTAGCACAGTGCGGCGGCGTTGTCGGGGTGGTAGCGGATGGCGAAGTGGCGGCGGCTGAAATGGTGGCTGCACTGCAAACCCGTGCCTTTTGCCGGATACCGTTTGTCGCAGTGTTCGCAGCAGTAGCCCGCGCGGGCGCGGATGTAGTCGGAAAACGCGGTATCGGCTTCGTTGCGCGTGAAGGTTTCAAAAGCTTCCCTGCCCGTATCGTCCAAGGCTTTTTCCTGCCGGCGGATATGGGCGCAGGTTTCGTGCAGTAGGTCGTAGAGCGCGGTTTGCCCGTATTTTTTGGCGTCGCGCTGCCAGGTCTGCAAACGGGCGAGTAGGGCTTGGGTGTCGGTTTGGTCTTTGACGGTGATGACGGTCATGGGGTTTCCTTTGCAATAAAAGGCAGCCTGCACTTTGGTTTGCAGGCTGTCCGAACTGTAAGGGGTGTCCTTGGTGCAAAGCGGTTGCGATCCGTGACGGTTTTGGCTACTTCGCCTGTCCGAGCCACGCCCATGCCTCGCTGACGGTTTTGAACCGGGGCGCGTTTTCGGCTGACGCGTTTGCCGTCCGCCCAGTCGGCAATTTCGGTGCGGTAGCATTCGTGAGTGTAACGCCTGACGTTGCGGTCGTATTTTTGCTGTTGTCGCGGTACACACTGCAATAGGTGCCGTTGATGTTTTTGGAGGTCCTACCGTGTCCTCCGGGTAAATGTACGGGCAGCCTGAAAACGTGATGTGCGTTTGCAGGCTGCCGTGTCTTGAAACAACAAAACCCCTGCACAGTCGGCAGGGGCTTGGTATAAAATAAGATAGCCTGAAAAACTCAGGAAGCTTTTAATTTAAGAACCTTATTTTTATCGGTTACATATGGAAAACTCAGAATTTTCCTAACAAGGGATTCTTTCATTGATAGTGCATTAGCAACGTATTGAACCCCAAATTCGTCAATCGTATTCAATGCATTAAATATCAATTCAGGATTTTCTTTCTCAATCATACTGTCTTCTTTTTCCATTATGGCTTCACCGTTACACCGCAGTTGTATTACAGCAGTTTTGTATTGAGAATCAGTTAGTAAGCCTAGTTTGTGTGCACGATAAAAACAGGCAGCCTTACTGACTTTCCATTGTAATTTGAATTCGGAAACAGCCTGCCAATTAATACGACCCCGTACTGGTTTTGGAAAATACCTTTCCATAATTGATTTGGGCAGCAATAAAGCAGATGCAAAAGCATTTGCTTCACTTTCAGTCTGCTTGTCCCCTGTAGGAACGCCCCTATGCAAAATAAAGTGTCCCACTTCGTGGGCAATATCAAACCGTCGTCTGCAAACTGATTCTTTTGCCGTGTTTCTCAAAATAATAGGCCTTTGTGTAAATATAGACAAAGCATCAATACTTGATGCCGTCTCATCTAAATCCAAAACCAATGCGCCATTGTTTTCTGCCAGACGTGTCATATTAGAAATAGGCACATTTCCCAACCCCCAATACTCTCGGCATTTTTCAGCAATTATTTCTATCTGCGGAAAAGAGAAATTTTGTCCATTTGCTGATGGAAAATTGATATTAGGAAGGTTAAGTTCATTCTCTAAAACAGAAACAATAGAACCAACCATTTCCAAACGGGCAATGGTTTGTAATTTTAGGGCTTGCTTGGTTGTTCTTAATTTCCTGAAATGAACTTCTGTTTCTTGAATGGTAAGATTATTTTTCTGGAAAAAATAATCCCTGTGCACGCCAAACAGCATTGAAAAAACAGCAATATGTTCATCACTTGGATATTTACTGCCATTTTCAAGCGCATGAACATATTGTCTTGTAGTGTGAATGCGTTTGGCTATTTCGTCTAAGGTAAATCCGTATAATGTACGAAGCAGCCTGAAAGCATTTGAATTAAACATTCTTACTCATTACTTTGTTTTTTTGCGGATACTTTTTTGGACACAGGAGCCTCATCGAGTAAAGCTGATTGAGAAATAGAATTTTCCATTTCAGCGGTATCCAATACATGATCTAAATCTATTGTAGCTGTATTGCTGGTTAAACACCATTGTGTACGTATATTTTGATAGGCATCAAAACCTACAAAAAAGATTTCATATTTATCAAATTCTTCTGAAATAGGTTTTTGAATTAAAAACCTCCACAAACATGGTTCAGTTTCTGTTTCAGGGAATAATGAATCTTGCAAATTTCTCTTGTACACCTTGGCTTGAGGATTTTTAAGATCTTTGGTAGAAAAGAAACGGCAAGGAACGCCACCAATTTCAAAAGTAATATCAAATTGAGTTCGTGTAACCACATACCAATTGTAACCTGTTAAATTAAGCAGTGCTTGGTATGCGCGTCCAAAACAAACTGCACCAATCACATAGGGAATATCGCCAATCTGTCGGTGTTCTTCAGCAGAATTATTGTAAACATCGCTCAATAATTGACCAATAATTTGTAAACGTTCTTCTGAAAGTTCAGGATTATATTCCCAAGGTTTCATTTCATTCATGGTGATTTTGTGAGATGATAGTTGTTATAGACTTTTCTATTATATATTTTTTTATTAGATTTGTAAACCAAATATATTTTTTTATTGGGTTTGTAAACCAATTTTCTGTTTGCCGCGGCGGAACTCGGACGGGCGGACGGGGCGGGCGTCCCGCCACAAACCCAGCCTTTGCGATTTTGCCGCCGCCTCGTCTGCCGCATACGCGCTGCCGCCGTATCGGCGGTATGCCCAGGCATAGCCGTCCCGCACCATTTCGCGGTTGACGTTCAGGCTGCCTGAAACCGCTTCGGCCACCATCCTGCCGTAGCGGTCGGTATCGGCAATGTCGAGCATTACCGTTTTGCCGGAAACCAAGTCCGACAAATGCCGTTCGGCCTGCCACCCGAATGCCTGGCTTTTTTCGGGCGCGTCGATGCCGTGCAGGCGCACTTTGATTTGCCGGTTTCGGGTATCCAGGCAGGTAAAGGTGTCGCCGTCGGCAACGGCCGTCACGCGGCAGGAAATGCGATCCGCCTGTGTCCGGGCGGAAGGGCGGTTGGCGGACAGGCCGAAAACGTAACCGGCCAGCGGCAGGACGGCGGACAGGAAAACCGCCGCCAGGCGGTAGGGATGGGCGGGTTTCATGGTTTTTCCAAGTTTCGCTTATTGGGGGCGCGGTTTTTTGGGGATTGCATAAAAAACAGCTTGAAAACTGGGATTTCCCGTTTCAGGCTGCCTATTTTCAATTAGACGGATTCAGGGTATGCGGACGGCCTTCCCCTGCGCTTTGAGCAATTTGGCGGCTTGTTTATCGAAGGTAACAAACATTTCCGCACCCATCTGCCGCCCCGCGTATTCGTTCACGCCGTCGGCAAAATCGCCGCCCTGCCGCATCATAGCAAAGCCTGCTTCCACTTCGCCTGTCTGGTAAAGCAGTTTCGGATGCCGGAGGAAGCCTTCCAATTTGGCAGCGGTTTCCTGATTACTTTGGCGGTACAGCCGCCGCAGCACCCAAACCGTTTCGCAAAATACGGTTGTCGGCACAATCACGCCGTCCGCACTGTCCAGCAGGACAATTGCCTGTTGCTGCTGGATGACGTCGTCCGCTGTCAGCAGGCGCACCAGCACATTGGTGTCTACGGCAATATTCATTTTTCCAGTCCCTGCATTCCGGCTTCGGCATAGGCCTCGGCAATGGTTTCGTTGATTTCATCGATACTGAATTTCCTGCCCGACGGGTTACCGAATATGCCTGCAAAGTCGGCAAAGGAAACGGGATTTTCAGGCTGCACTGCGCTGATTTTCAGGCCGCCGTCGGGCAGTTTTTCCACATTCAGCACGCTGCCGATGTCCGCCCCCAGATGTTGCAGGAACTCTTTTTTCAACGTGATTTGCCCTTTGGCGGTTAATTTGAGTGTGGCGGGCATGGCGTTCTCCAAGTAAGGTAATTTATTCTACTTTACCTTACTTCCAGACAGGTATCAAGACAGCCTGCACGTTCGAATTTGCAACACCTTTGTGCAGGCTGCCCGTATCCCTTGTATGCATCACGCCCGCCCGCACAGTGCCAGATATTTCTCCACGGGGTCGAAGTACAGTTCGGTCATGTAGGTGCGGTTAAAGAAGCACACTACGTCAATCGTGGTGCGGACGGTGTTCAGGATATAGTCGTACGGCATGGATTTGCCTGCGGCGGATTCCATGGCGAGCTGTGCGATGCGGTAGTGTACGCTGCGCGCATCGTTGGCGTGGACGGAGGTCAGCCCGCCCGGGTGGCCGGTATTGAGTGCGGACAGGTAATCCCACGCTTCGTCGCCGCGCAGCTCGGTCAGCAGGATGCGGTCGGGTTTTAAGCGCATGCAGGCAGCAATGATTTGTTTGGCACTGATGTGCTCTTTGTAAAACAAGTGGACGTGGTTGGGATGGTGCGGTGTGTCCAACTCGTGTGTGTCTTCAATGGTAATCAGCCGCGTGTCGTGCGGAATCATGTCCACTAGGGCTTTGGTAAACGTGGTTTTGCCCGAACCGGTGCCGCCGACCATGCAGATGTTGAGTTTATGGGCGATGGCGAGTTTGAAGAAAGTGTCTAAGTCGCGGTTGGCTTTGGCGGCGAGCATTTGATACTGCCAGTCTGCCAACGGCACGTCGGGCGGTAACTTCATTTTGTCGCAGACATCGCGGTAATGGCGGGCATCGGTTTCCAGCCCCATGTCGGCATCGGTGGGATCGCCGTTATTCAGGCTGCCCGAATAGGCTTCAGCGCGCCCGTATTGCGAACGGTCGGCGAAGGCATACAGACGGTTTGTTGCAATGTAACCGTCCAGCGTGAAACGGGAGGACGAGGGTTTGCGGATGGCGAAGACGGCGGTTCGCTCTTCGCAGGAAGGCGGCAGCATGATGTGTCCGCGCTCGCCATCGGGTAGGGTAACGGAATGGATGGGGTTAGCGGCGGAGATGTGCTTGCTGTTGAAGTTGCACAGCACATTGGCGAGCTTGTGCAGCTTGTCCAGCGTCAGTTCGGGCATTTCCAGCCGCTCTACGCCGAAACTGCCTTCTATAAACATTTCGTAAGGGCGGTTGATCATGAGTTCGGTCAGCCCTTCGCGGTTAAGCTGGGCGCGGATGCCGAGATTGTCTAGAAAGTTGAGGGCGGATGCGTCTGCCCTGATGGCTCGTTGCGTATTTTCCATATCGTGTCCGTGAAAAAGGCAGCCTGAACGGTTTTCAGGCCGCCTTCGGGTTTATTGTGCCGCGGCGGCTTCTATGCGTTCGTACACACCGCTGAAATCTACGTCTCGGGCGACAATGATGTTGATGCGGCTGCCTTGGTTCGCGTATCCCGTCGGCGGGATATTGATGCTGTTTCTCAGGGCTTCTGTCGCCATGTCCTGCGCGCTTTCAGATGTGCCGTCAAAATTGAAAGTTTGGCCGCTGCCACCGTGCCGGTTGCGCCGGTTGGCGGCGTAGTCGCCCAAGTCGCCGATCATACTAATCATAATTGCACCGCCGAACCGCTGCCAGAAATGACGGTTTACACGCACGCCGATACCTGCCTCGCCTAACTGTCCTGCTGCGGAACTGGCCAGCGGAACACGCACGCCGTAAGGTGTTTCGGCCTCGTTCCACAGTACGAAGATACGCGCCTGCCCTTGCAGCAGGGTAGCGGTCTGCTCACCCGTGATTTTTGTGCCGCGCTCCAACAGCAGCACTTTTCCGTTGGCGGAATACACGTCTTTTTCAGCAATGCAGCGGGTAAAGCCCGGTTGCGTGGTAACAATCTTGGTTTGCAGTACGCAGGGGATATGGGTGCCCTTGGCGAGCAGATAATCACTGTCCGGACGGCGCGTAGCACGGACGGACGGGGTGTCAGAGGGATTGAGGCGGACGGTAAATCCACCGCCTGCCTGCAAGCCTGCCCGTTCGGCATCGTCCAGACCGCCAGTGATACCCTCTGCTGTTTCGTTTTCAGGCTGCCCGCCGCTGCCGCCCGCTTCCAATGCCAGAACATTGCCTTGCAGCCGCCTGTCTTTCGGCGGGGGTTCGGCAGAAGGCGGGGGTTCGGCTGCCGCTGCTTCGGGTGGGGGAACAGTCTCAACATCGGATGCGGCTTCGGGCATATCGGCTTCGGAAGCGGCGGTGTTTTCCATTTCGGCTTTCAGTCGCGCTTGGTCGGCGGCAAAATCGTAACCCCTGTTGCCCGATATTTCTAACTGCTCTTTTTTGATGCCTTCATCGGGGGAGGTCGGGCGGTTTGCCCAAACCATCAGCCCAGCGATGGCGATGCCCGCGCCGAGTATGGCTGTGCCGAACAGGGCAATTTGCTGCGGGCTTTTGCTGCTGCCGCCAGCAGGCTGCACATCGGGTACGCCGCCTTCCAGTTCGGGGTTGTCAATTTTTTCATACATGCTTGTGCCGCCGTCTTCGTCGGGGGCGATGGCGTTTTCAGGCTGCCTGAAATCTGTTCCGCCGTCTCGGCGGCGGAATTTGTCCAGCAATCCCATATCATTCCTTTCTATTTCAGCAGGCGCACACTTCCGTTGCCGTCTGTGCCGGTGCGGTTGAATATGCCGTCGGGACGGTATCCCCTGTTTTCTATGCCCAAAACCGATTTACCCGAACGCAGGATGAAGCGCGCGGCGGTTTCGTGAACGACCACGGTGTCGCCTTCTATGTGGAAATCGGCAAGGCCTTCCGCGCCGTCTGCGCCGATGCGGTATACCGCGGGCAGGGCGCGGCCGTTGTCAAATCGGAAATAGGTGAAACGGCCGTTGTCCCACAGCTCGGTCGGGGCAAGCGTCCGGCTGCCGTATCCCCAATAATCGCGGTTTTCGCCTGCCACCCGCCTGTTTGCGGCGGCTGCCAGTGTGGCGGCTGCGGTTTTACGTTTTGCATCGCGCGCGATGCGGGCTTTGCGCTCGTCGTCGGGATAGCGGAAACGCAGAATGTAGGTCGGCGGCTGCCTGCCGTGCGCGGTTTTCAGGTCAAACGCATAGGTGCGTTTGTTGGAAACCACAATCATGTTGGTATCGGGCTTCTCTTCTGAGGGCTTAAACAGGATGCCGTTGCCGCGCACGGAAACTTTCCAGGCTAACGCGTCGCCCATGGCAAGGGCAGAGGCTTGGGTGTCCAGCCATTCGCCTTCTTGAAACTGCACTAAGGCCGCGCGCCCGGGTTTGGCATAAACGGTATAAACGCGCGTTTCGCTGTAATCTTCGCTGCGGATGCGCGGGTCGGCTGCGGCTGCGGCGTACAAAAAAACCGCCAAGGCGGACACTGCGGTTTTTATGCTGCCGAAACCGGCTGTATTGGTTTTCAGGCTGCCTGTACGGCTGGTGGTATTCATTCCGATACCTCCTTGTCTGTACGCCAGCTTGTTACGGTAAAACCCAGCGGGTTGATCAGACGCGCGTCGTCGGGCATGGATTCGTCGCGGTATTCGTAGGCGATGGTGGCAATGTAGCGCTGCGGCGGAATAACATTGCGGTCTGCCGTCAGCGGAATCATGGTTTTTTCATAACGCACCTGTGCGGTTTTGCCGATAAAGCTGATGGAGAGGATTTTGACGTTGATGCGGAATTTATCGCCTAACACCTTGTGCGGCGCGTTCGGGCTGTCTTTATAGAGCCGCACCAATTCCGATTGCAAAGATTCAGACGACATCAGCATGGCGGCATCGAACGTATCCTGCACGGAGTACCAATCGTAGCCTTCCCGGTATTTGACGTATTGCGACAAATAGGCTTTGTCGGTTACTTCACCATAGCTCTGCTGCTGTTCTTTCAGCATGGTTACGATGTCGGCCGTGCCGGTGGTGTTGTCCACGCGCACCAAAAAAGGCACGACGGTTTTCAGTGGGGCGATGCCCGCCAGCGCGCCGACCGACAGTCCTGTTATCAACAGACAGGCTGCCGAAATTCGCCATGCGATTTTGGTATTACGGCGGGTGCGTTCTATTTCCGACTCTTCAAAAGCGCGCGCGGCTTGGATAAATTTGAGCGGCGTGATGGTTTTGCCGCTTTCAGACCTTTTGTTGTTCATGGCTGCTCCATATGTGCGGGCGCGTTAATCGGAAACGGTTTACCGCGCGGCATTGGCGCGTGGTGCGCGCAGGCGGACAATAAAAAAGCCGCTGCAAGGGCAGCGGCGGCAAAAACGGTTCTGAGCATGGGGAAAAATCCTTTACAAATATTCCGCAATAAAAATCTTGATGAATGTTATCGGCCAAGCAGCCCACCAAAAAAACACATAGCCCAACTTCGCGCGGGCGATCCCGCCGACCGTGTTGTACATGGGATGCCAGTCAATGCCCAAGCGTGGCAGGTAGTAGCGCACCAGTACGATGCCGATGATGATGTTGATAACGGAATTGGCAACAAACATGGGCATCACGCCCTCGCCGTTGCGCCAACTGTAACCGTCAGACAGCAAGAAAAACGCTGCCAGAGCCAAGTAGCCGCAAAACCATGCGGCAAAATAAATCAGCCATGCCAGCCAGAGGGAAATCGGTTCTTTCTGTTCTATGTGCGACATTGTGTTTGCTCCTGTGGTTGAGCACGTTGCTTAGCGGCGCGGGCGGATACCGCCGCCTTTGCGGGTGAGCATCTGCCTGATACGCGCAGCGGCATGGTTGGGCAGCATATTCAGCTTCTGCGCACCCGGCGTGCCTGCCAATACACGGCCGATGCCTGCCGACGTACCTTCCAAGCTCGCGCCGCCAGTCAGTGAGGACACCATCGCCGGCACTTTCCATGCGGCCAAAATGAACACGGCGGTCATGGTCATAAACAGGGCGAGCATGGCAATCGCCGCACCCGTGGTAGCGAGGGCTTCTGCATTACCCGAGCTGCCGCCGAACGTGCTTTGCACGGTTTGGGCGAAGAAATTCACTTCCAGCCCCGACAGCAAAGACAGCATAGCGATGGTCAGGATACAGTTGAGACATTGCCCTATCCAGTTCATGCCGTATTGGCGGGTGGCAGGAAACAGCATAGAGCCGAGAAACAGCGGTCCTATCATCAGGTTGAGCGCGAGCAGAATTTTTGCAACGACATAATAAGCGAAAATTACACCTAAAAACAAATAAGCCAGCAGGCTGCACAGCACTTCTACAATATAAAACAACATCAGCAGGGAGAGGATGCGGAAACCGTAGCCATTGATGTTGCTGCGCGCAGTATCAAACGCCACCGAGATACCGTCCATTTTTTCTGCTGCGCTGTCAAACAGTTTGGCATCCACATTCTTGCCGAACGAGGAAGCAACTGCATCGGGCATCCCGTATATCATCTGCGCCAGCTCGCTGTATTGTGAGGCGTTGAAGGCGCAGGCGATGACAATCAGCCAACCAGCGGTGCGCTTTGCTAGATCGACGGCGTTTTCGTCTAGCCCCCTACTGTATGCGTCCAGTGCGACGATCGTGATGTAAATGCCGAAGCCTGCGGCGAACAGCGGCGAAATATTGGTAATAAACTGCCCGACGTCTTTAAACAAATCTGCGCCCAGTTTGACGACAAACTGGTCGGTCATGCTTTGGAATATTCCGTCTTCCATGCCTGTGTATCCTGTGTCTGTGTTACAAGCAGCCTGAAAAATGCGTTTTCAGGCAGCCTTCTTTGTCTCAGCAACCTTGTGCATTCACACCCACGCGCTTGGCATTGGCACAGCGCATGGCATCCATCTGCTGCTGTTCGCTGATTTCTTTCTGCATTTCAAATGTGCGCCACATGGTGTCCAGATTGGTCTGGTTTTGGGCGATGATGCCGCGTTCTATGGCAATGCGGTTGGCAAGGTCGGCGGCAGCTTTGGCATCCTGAGCCTTGTCCACTTCTGCGGCAAGACGGTTCAGGTTTTCCAAGCGGATTTCGGAATCCTTCGCCGCTCTCATCATCAGATCGAAACGCTTGTTCAAGCTTTCGCCGTCGGCTTTGGCATCGTAATTTTTGCCTTTGAGCATGTCTTTACCACCCTGTTTGGTGATGCCCGAATAAAAGTCTTTCCATTCGCCGTCAAACAGTTCTTTGGTTTTGGACTTGATGCTGCCGTAGCCGTTTTTGCTGGTCAGGGCTTTGACTTGGTCGCGCAGTTGGGCAAGCTGTTCAAGCTGGTTGCTTATTTGCTCTTTAAGTTTATCCAACTGCGCCGCTGCTTTGGCAATGGCGGCAGGATCGAACACGGGGATGCCGCTACCGCCTGCCCCTGCGGGCAGCGAAGCGGCAAGGCAGCCTGAAAAGACGGCGGCAAGGATGAGTTTTTTTGTTTGCATGACAATGCTCCTATGGACAAAGAAAAAGCCGCAGATGCGGCAGGAAAAATACGGCTCAATGCCGCAGAAACCGGTAAAAGGCAGCCTGAACGGCAGACGGGCTAGTTTTCAGACTGCTTGAACACGGCGCGCCCTTTGGTGGCGGCAAGGACAAACGGTTCGTACCAGTCCCGCACATCGCTACCGTATTCCGCCATCGTGTGGTGCAGCAGCTCCACATTGGCCGTGTTGCCTGAAAGCACGGCAATGGCTTCGTGCATCCCATGCAGATCCAGCTTGGCAAAGGCAGACTGCTTGGACTGTTTGACCAAAAATGTGCGGCTTTCCAGTGGCAGCTTGATCAACTCTTCGTATTCCTTGCGGGTGATGCCGCACCGTTGGTAGCTGCCTTCGTATTCGGCATCGGGGTTGGGCAGGAAGATTTTGGTTGGGGTCTGCTGGACGATGGCAGGAAAGATGCGGCTGGCAATCGCATCTTCGGGCGATTGGGAAACCAGTATCAGCCAGCCGCCACGTTTGCGGTCGGTTTTCAGGATTTTCAGCATCAGCTCTTCGGTAGCGGCAAAGCGTAACGGCCACCAGAACTCTTCTATGATGCTTGCCAACAATCCGTCTTTTTCGGCAACCTTGTCCATCATGATGTTCCGCAAGTGGAACATATACGCCAACACAGGTGCGGTCGGCGGATAGCCGTCTTTCAGAATATCTGTCAGATCAAAACCGACGCGCCAGAAATCGGCGGGATCGAACAGGTTTTTCGGATTGTCCAGACACCATGCGAAGCGGCCGTTTTCGGATTCGCACCACTTGGCAAGCCGTACATACAGGCAGTCGGGTTCGGCCAGCACGGGAATGTGCTGCAACATATGGCTGAAACGGCGCATCGACCAGTCCAAATCCATGGTCGCATCCACCGCATTCTGTATCTGCTTCTCTTCCGCCGCAGTCAGCCTGCCTTGCGCGTCTTGTCCGCAGATGCCGGCAAGCGCGTACAGAAACTCGCGGTTTTCGGGGGTATCGGGAAGCTGGAAAGGGTTAAGTCCTGTCGGTTTGCCTGCTTCCAATGCGAAATAGCTGCCGCCTATGGCGCGGATGAAAATTTCCATGCCCCTGTCCAAATCCAAGGCGAACAGATAAGGATCGAAACGTTCGGCAAACGCCATCAGCGCACATTGCAGCGTGGTTTTGCCCGAACCTGTCGCGCCCAGTATCAGCGTGTGTCCGGCAATTTTTTCGCCGACGTTGTCATCTTTGAGATTGGTGAAGTGGAAATTGAAGTCATACACGGTTTTGGAAGTGGTTTGCAGCGGCATTACCGCGCTGCCGTCGCCCAAAGGATTGCCCGATTTTTTGCCGTGTGAATAATTGTGGATGCCGAATGTGCAGGCCAGATTTTCCGTGGTTTTGGGAAAACTGCGCGGGCGGTCTTTGCTACCCGGAATTTGCGAGAACCATGTAGACGGCGCGGAATAGCCTGCTTTCATAAAGCGGAAACCGCCCGAATTGAGAAAGGCAGAATAGGCTTTTGCGCCGTTATCGGCAGTTTCGGCAGGGGTGCGCCCGAACACGGCCAGCGCAGCGGAATAGTCGCCAAACATAATTTCGCCGGCGGCCAGCCTGCCCATACCATATTCCAATTCTTTTTGCTGGGCTTCGGCCTTATCTTCCACCGATGTCAAATTTTTGAGTTGCCGCTTGATTTTGTTCTGCATGTCGTAGGGGCTGATGAATATCATGCTTTGGGTGAGCGTGAACTCGCACGGCAGGGTCAGGATGGAAGTCAGTATCTTCGGTTTGGAAATGCCGAAGTCGCGCAGGTCATACAGCATGGCGTATTTCCTGCCGCCTGCTTCGGGGCGGATTTCGCATAAGTCTGCGCCGAAATGCAACGAGGCAGCGGGAATGGTTTTGTAAGCAGACTGCGGCGAGAGCGGTATATTGCCCTCTCTGCCGCTGACCAGCCCGCTGTAAAAACGGTAGGCATCAGAAAAAGCGGTCTCTTCGGCGTTTTCCCATGCCGATAGGATTTCGGGTGAATAGGGATCGAGGGCACGCATCAGAATCTGCATCTGCTCTTCGCATTCTTTGATGCCCGATGCCATGCTGCCGCTTTTGATGACGAGGGTCAGGTAAAAGCGGTTTTCGTAATAGTCTTCTTCACGGAAGCGGCGCAGGTAGCTGTCGGCAAAGCGGCGGCAGAACAGATTTTGGAAGCCGTATTCCCTATCGAAGTTTATCCGTTCACGTTTCAGGGTCGTCCATACCGCGCCTCGGTTGCCCAGCGTTTTACCGATGCCGTTGAGTACCGCGCGCAGATTGGCGAAATGGGCAAACAGACGGCGGTCATCCGCGCCGTCAAACGGCAGCCCGTCCATGCGGATAGTGAAGGCGTAATAGCCTTTTTCGTAGCTGATGATTTCATTAGTAACATGTTGGGAGATTTTGGGCATGAAGTCGGCCATGCTCGCCGTGCGGTTGAGCGTTTTGCTCCAATAGTCGTTGGTAATCCTGATAGTCATCGATATTCCTTCCGTATTTTCCTGCGTGCAGGCTGTATGTTCTGAGCCGCGCGCCTGAGAGGAAGCGGCGCAGCAACCATTTGGCTTCCAAGGCGTAAACCCTGAATGCTTGGTCGTCGTTTTCGCTAATGGTTCGCAGCCCTAAGTAAATCGGGAGAGATAATCCAACCAACAGCAGCGCACTACGCCCGATAATGAGCTGGCCGACCAAGCCAGTGATGGTCAGGGAAAACACACTGATCATCAGCGGCACAATCGGTGCGCCGGCGATCATGGCGGGGCGATCCATTCCGTTATATGTCGGGTATTCGGTGTTGATGTCTTCGTCTTGCATGATGTTTTCGGCTTTGTTTTGGAATATAAGGCATCCTAAAACGGCTGTTTCAGGATGCCCGAAAATGGCTTCCCTTGCGGGTTTAGCCGAACTTCATTTTGCCACCCTTCGTAAACAGGTAACCGGCAAAGGCGGCTGCTGCGCCGACAAAGACGATGCCGAGACAGGTGCCGAGGATGTCCGTCCAGTCCTTTTTGTGGGAAACGACTTGAAAGCCCTGCCAAATCAATAATATCGTGCAGATAGTGCCGACAAAGGCATAAATGCCATCGCGGATGTTTTCCGCCAGCTTGTTGGCTTCGTCAAAACCGCCTGCCGCCAAGGCAAGCTGCGCACAGCCCAGTAACGTGACGGCGGCCAGCACGCGCGTAGCTTTCCCGCCCTGTATCGTCCGTACAGCGGCATCAAGACAGCGGGCTGATAATTCTGCTGCCTTTTCTTTCTGATTCATAATGAAATATCTCCAAAATAAAGATGATAAAAAAACCGCCCGGCAAGGGCGGCGGCTGTATTTCAGGATGCCTGCGCCAAACAGCGCGCTGAGGCAGCCTGAAAAATATCGGCCTGCCGTTTGGAAAACAGGCAGGCAAATCAGAAATAATCAAAAATCGCCGAACACATCCCATGCGGCGCGAACGCGGCTCTCTGCCTGCACTTCGGGCTGCTGTTGTGTAGGCAGGGCATCGTTTTCGGTTTCAGATGGTTTGGCGGTTGCCGCTTCATCCACTTTCAGGCTGCCTGAAACCCGTACCGCTTTGCGCGCAGGCATCGCTACTGCCGCATCAGGCGCAACGGCAGGCACACTGTAAGCCAGCATCTGTTGCGGACTGTTTAGCCGTGCCGCATTCAGTATCTTGCGGACATAGGGTGGTTGCCCTTTGAAGTCGGCAAAAAAACCCGTGCGGAAGTTGCCGGAGTAGTAGCAGGAAAAAGCCTTGTGCAGATTCGCCTGCGTCTGCCCACCGGCGCGATTGAAACAACCCGACAAAATCGCCGCACCCGCTCGGATGTTATTACAGGGATGGAACACGGTTTTGTAGTCCAGACCGTATTTCGGCAGGTTGTATCGATTTATCTGCATTAAGCCCAGACTAAAATTACGCCCTTGCGCGCGCAGCATTTTGGCGGCAGCAACGGCCTGCTCGTAGGTTTCAGGCTGCCTTTTGAGCGCACCTTTGACGACTCCTATTGCAAAAGGATTAAACTGGCTCTCCACTCGCGCCACGGCTTGCAGAGTGTCGGGATGGACATCGCGCCCGCACTCTTTGGCGAGCTGGCTGAACGAAACTCCTTGTCTAACATGGACAAGGAGTTGGGGGGTGGCGAAGGTTTGGATAGGGATAGCCAGCGCGGTTGCTGGTAAGAATATGTGATGTAGTTTCATCGTGCTTCCTTGTGTATGGCAGTCATTTTCAACAAATGCCAAAATCCATATTGAAAACAGTTCGCATAAACTGCTTTGAATATAGATTTTTGGGTGTGTATAATTTGTGTCTGTACTAGGCTGTTTCAGACTGTATTAGGCTGTATGGTGCAGACATCAACCTATTGTTTATCAATTAGTTATATTTATGCGGTAGGACTTTTAATCCGTTGGTCGAGCGTTCGAATCGCTCACGACCCACCAAACACAAAAACCTGCTTCACAAAAGCAGGTTTTTTCTTATTCCAAAATATAGTCGATTAAAATAAAAATGAGACAAGGCGGCGAGCCGCAAGGCGTA
>CAUQSD010000007.1:0-53706 GCA_963520685.1 uncultured Kingella sp.
CAAACAGGACGGCATCGGCGGTTTCGGCGGCTGCAACTTCTATGCCGCGTAGAAAGAGGACGGTGCGGACGATGTTGTCGAGAAATGTGGCATCTTGGGGGTTGGTGGTTAGGGTTTCGTTGCGATAATCGCCCATGCCGCCGATGTTGAGCCCGATGTTGCCGCGGGTGGATGCGCCTTTGGTTTCGGTGCGGGAGCGGCTGGGGGCGTTGAGCAGGGAGGTTGATTTGCTGGTGCCGGTTAGCCCGTCGGATTCGGTGGTTGCGGTGGTGGTGTATCGCGGATAGCTGTGTTCGGTGCGGCTGGCGGGGGTGTTGGCGTATTCGCCGCGGATGAGTGCGTCTAGGGAATATCGGCCGCCTGAAATTGTGCCGGAGCCTTGGTCGCCCATTATGGAGACGTAAACGGCGGTGCGTTTGCCCTGCAATTGGCGCAAATCCATGTTTTTAACGGCGGCGCGGGCGGAGGCGGCCACGAGTTCCTGTTCTATGGCGAAGCGTTTGCCGCCGCCGTGGGAAGGGATGCCGGTGAGTGTGCCGCAGGCGGTGAGGGCGAGGGTGAGCAGAATGGCGCAGAGGGATTTGGTTTGCATGTTTTTCCTTGGGGGGAGTGAATAAAAGTTTGGTATTATAAGTAAAATTTCGCAAAGGGAGCAGGGACAGTTTGTCGGGTTCGGGCGTACAGTTTGTCGGTATGGCATGGGCGGCGGAAAAATGTGTTGCCTGTTGCCTGTATCATAGTTTTTGTTTTAACCAATTGATGTTATGGAGATTTGATAATGAAGATTTATGAAAAAATCAGAAAGGCGCGGCAGTTGAAGCAGATTCCGCTTGTGGAAATGGCCGAGAAAATGGGTATGAGCGAGGACGGTTATTCGCTTTTGGAGCGGGGTAAGCGGCGGTTTGACGATGACAAAATTGAGCGGGCTGCGGTTGTGCTGGATATGGATTTGGCAGATTTAATGGGGATTAACGAAAGCAGCACTATTTGTGTGTTGAACGACAACAAGCTGGAATATGGGGTATCGTTGGTGGGGAATCACTCAAACCATACTGTTTATTACGGCGGCACGGCGGAATTGGCGGCGGAGAACGAGAAGCTGAAACTGATTGCGGCGCACCAAACGGAGCTGCTGGAACGGCAGGAACGGGAATTGGCGGCACTGCGGGAGCTTGTCCGCCTGATGAAGGAAGGCGGAGGTGATTGAAGCGGGCGTTTGTGCTTGTGTGTTTCGTGTCCGAAGGCAGCCTGAAACAGCATCGCCCGCCACATGGCTTTCAGGCTGCCTGATTCTTTATATATAGAGAATCAGGCAGCCTGAAAAAATGCGGCGGATTTAGGATTTCCTACGGTATTTGGTAAGGTACAGCACACCCAAAACACCGAACCACACCGGCATATACATCAAACCTTTTGCCGTGTCGGCATCGCGGGAGAACAAATACACCGCAAACACCAGAAACACCATGCACGCCCAAGCCATAAACACCCCGCCCGGCATTTTGTACACCGACTGTGTATGCTGCTCGGGGCGCAATTTGCGATAACGGATATACGACAGCAGAATCATCACCCACACAAAGATAAAGCCGACACTGGAAATCGTGGTAACAATGGTGAAAATTTCCATAATGGGGCTGTCTTGGTAATACAGCAGCACCGGCCCGATGAGCAGGAAGGCGCAGGAGAACAGCAAGGCCGGCGCGGGTACGCCGCTGATGTTCAATTTGCCGAAAATCACAGGGGCAGAGCCGTTGCGCGACAACCCGAACAGCATGCGTCCGGTGGAAAACATGCCGCCGTTGGCAGAAGAGAGCGCGGAAGTCAGCACCACCAAATTAATCAGGCTCGCCGCAATGGGGATGCCGATAAGCGCAAACATATTCACAAACGGGCTCACGTTCGGATTCACCTCGTCCCACGGCGTAACCGTCATAATCACCATCAGCGACAGCACATAGAAAATGATGACGCGCACGGGAATGCGGTTGATGGCGGCGGGTAGGTTGGTATAGGGGTCTTTGGTTTCCGCAGCCGCCGTGCCGACCAGCTCAATGCCCAAGAACGCAAAAATCGCAATTTGGAACGCAGAGAAAAAGCCACTGATGCCGTTAGGGAAAATTCCGCCCGGACGCGACCACAAATGGCTCAGGGACGACTGAATCCCCGTGTTCGGATTCACAAACCCCGTCAGCACCAAATACGCGCCTGCCAGCACCAGCCCCAAAATCGCCACAATCTTCACCAGTGCGAACCAAAACTCCAACTCGCCGAAGAGCCGCACCGTCAGCATATTCATACCCGTCAGGAAAAGGATGCAGAACAGGCTGGGCAGCCACAGCGGAATATCGGGCCACCAAAACTGCATATAGCCCGTAATCCCCACCATGTCGGCAATGCCGATGACCACCCAGCAGAACCAATAGGTCCAGCCCACAAAGAAGCTCGCACCCGGCCCCAAAATATCATGCACAAAATCGGTAAAAGATTTGTATGACAGGTTGGACAAAAGCAGCTCGCCCATCGCCCGCATCACGAAAAACAGAAAAAAACCGATAACGATATAGGTCAGCAGCACCGAAGGACCGGCCAAATGGATGGTCTTCCCCGAACCCATAAAAAGACCCGTACCGATTGCGCCGCCGATGGCGATAAGCTGCAAGTGGCGGTTTTGCAAATTGCGCTGCAATTCGCCGCCATGTCCGTTCTTGTGTTCCATAACAGGCTCCCAGTTACCCAAAACATATAAAAAAATAACGGGAAACAAAAACCTTTACAGGGGTGGGCGCAGACGCCGCACACGCCTGCAAAGGTTTTTATCTCCCGTCTCTCAGCAATGTTGTCGAATGTTGTTTTTCGCAATATACCCGATGAAAGTAAATACACGCAAGTTTTTGTATGGCACTCCTTACTTAAATTTACAAATAAAGGCAGCCTGAAACCTATCCGTTTCAGGCTGCCTTCAAATAACAAAATGAGACCTTTGCAAAAGTCTCAGAATGTGCGGGCGGCAAACGCCCGCCCTGCCCCGCTGAAGAACGTTCTGCCAAAACACAGAAGCCGAGGCCTTTGCAAAATCCCCATCTTTGGCACATTTCTTCGCAACGCGCTTCTCGAACGCTTGAAAATATTTCAATATTCTCTGCGCGTTCTGCGATGCCGTTGCTTTGAACTGTGCTCAAATCCGGGGTTTTGCAAAGGTCTCAAGCCGTATCGGTTTCCTAGCCATTTTGCGATAAAAGACCGTTTTGCAGCGATGCCATGCACGCCGACAGCCCGCGCTGCGCCCCTTCGGCCAAATTAAAACGTTCGGGGTTATCCAGCCAAACTTTAATCAGCCCGACCAAACAGCTTTCCAGATAAATGCCTGCCGCCGCCGCATCCGTGCCCGCCGGCAGGCTGCCGCGCTCCTGACCAAGCTGCATCGCCTGCATGATTTGCGTTTGAAAAATGCGGCAATAACGTTCGACAAGTTCCGTAATAGTGCGGTTGCTTTCGGTCTGCTCACATTTTAGGAACATCACACTACAAAACTTATACTGTCTGGCATCTTCGCAGATGGCGCGGCATACGGCAATCAGGCTTTGGCGCGTGTGTTCCCACACATCCGCACTCTCACGCAGAGTCCTCTCGTCAAAAAAGGCGATAAAGTCCGCTTGCTGGCGCACAAACAAAGCTTCAAACAAAGCTTCCTTATTGGCAAAATACCAATAGAGTGCGCCGCGCGTTACGCCCGCTTCCTCGGCAATCTCCTGCAACGACGCGCTGGTTACCCCTTTCCGCCAAAACACTTCCAAGGCGGCATCCAGCAGATGCTGGCGGGTTTTTTCGGCTTCCGATTTGGTTTTTCTCATGGCGGACTTTCTGCGGGTTTGTGCAGCGTTTTTTGTTGGACGAAAAAACAAAAAAGTTCAAAGATTAAAATACTTGCTTCAGCATTCATTTATGTATGTATAATAGCGCGTTTCTTTACATTCTCCAAATATAGGCAGCCTGAAACAGCTTTTCAGGCTACCTCAAAACCTTTCTATACAACCATGTCCAATCATCAGGAAAACAATATGACAACAAAATCCACATGGCGCATTGCAGCGGCTGCGGCTGCCGTATTGCTTGCCCTGTCCGCATGCGAAGGCGGGCTCAACCCGTTTGCCAAATCGGCTTCCGCTCCGGCGGGTCAGCAGGGCGGCGGACGGCAGATGCCCGCCCCCACGGTCAGCGTAGTAACCGTGCAGCCCGCCACCATCACCATGGAAGCAGATTTGCCCGGCCGTTTGGAAGCCGTGCGCTCCGCACCCATCATCCCGCAGGTGAGCGGCATCGTGAAACGCCGCCTGTTTCAGGAAGGCACTTTGGTGAAAGCCGGCCAGCCGCTCTACCAATTGGATGATGCCGCCTATGTCGCCAATCTGGAAAGCGCGCGCGCCAGCCTCGCCACCGCGCAGGCGGCACTGGCAAAAGCCGATGCCGATGTGGCTCGCTACCGTCCGCTGGTCGCCGCCGATGCCCTCAGCAAGCAGGAGTGGGATGCCGCCGTTGCCGCCCAACGTTCTGCCGCGGCACAGGTAAAAGCCGCCAATGCCGCCATCCGCGCCGCACAGGTAAACGTGAACCATGCCCACATCACCTCGCCCATTTCCGGCATTATCGGGCAGTCGCTGGTTACCGAAGGCGCACTGGTTACAGCCAACAACACACAAATGGCTCTGGTTACCGAAAACGACTACCTTTATGTAAATATCAAACAATCCGCCGGCGACCTATTAAAACTGCGCCGGCAGATTATGAGCGGCGAGCGCGTAGCAGCCGACAGCGTGGAGGTGGACATCGAACTGGAAGACGGCACGCCCTATCCGCATAAAGGCCGCCTGCTGTTTGCCGATTCCACCGTAGACGAAAGCACCGGCCAAGTTACCATCCGCGCCGTCGTCCCCAATCCCGAACACCTTCTGATGAACGGGCTTTACGTGCGCGTGAAGCTGCCCCTTGCCGCCATAGACAATGCTTTTGCCGTGCCGCAACAGGCGGTTACGCGCGGCACGCCCGATATCGTGATGGTGGTGAACGCGCAAGGCGGTATGGAGCCGCGTCCCGTCAAAATTGCGGGGCAGAAAGGCGAAAACTGGGTGGTTACCGAAGGTTTGAAAGCAGGCGACAAAGTCATCGTGGAAGGCATCATGATTGCCGGAATAACCGGCGCGAAAACCGTCCAAACCAAAGAATGGCAGCCTGAAAAACAAAGCGCGCCCGCCGCACAGCCTGCTGCCGCGTCATCTGCGTCCGGCGTTCAGGCTGCCTCCGCACCTGCCGGTGCCGCATCGGAGGCTTCCGCGCCTGCACCCGCATCCGCCGTTCAGGCTGCCTCTTCTGCCGCATCCGCCGCGAAATAACGGGGGAGTGATACATGTCCAGATTTTTTATTGACCGCCCCATTTTTGCCTGGGTAATCGCCATTTTCATCATGATTGCGGGCGTTATCGGTATCCGCAAGCTGCCGATTTCGCAGTATCCGTCCGTGGCCGCGCCCACGATTACGCTGACCGCCACCTATCCGGGTGCTTCCGCGCAGGTGATGGAAGACAGCGTGCTGGCAGTCATCGAACGCAATATGTACGGCGTGGAAGGCTTGGATTACATGACCACTTCCGCCGATTCCAGCGGCAGGGGCAGCGTAACGCTCACGTTCACGCCGGAAACGGACGAAGATTTCGCACAAATGAACGTGCAGAACAAGTTGTCGGAAGTAACCGCGCTATTGCCCGCCACCGTGCAGACCAACGGCATCACGGTATCCAAAGCACGCTCCAACTTCCTGATGGTGGTGTTTTTGGATTCGGACACCAAGTCCGCCGAAGAATTGGCAGACTACGCGCAGCGCAACGTGGTGCCCGAATTGCAGCGCATCGACGGCGTGGGCAACGTGCAGCTATTTGGTGCGCAGCGCGCCATGCGGATTTGGGTGGACCCTGCCAAGCTGAAAAACTACAACATTTCGTTTGACCAGGTGAACGCCGCCATCCGCGCCCAAAACGCACAACTGTCGGTCGGTGCGCTGGGCGGCACGCCGCTGGCGAAAGGCCAGCAAATCACGGCGACCGTGCTGGCGGAAGGCCAACTGAAAACCCCCGAGGAATTCGGCAACATCCTGCTGGTGCAGAACACCAGCGGCGCAAACGTCTATCTGAAAGACGTGGCAGAAATCAAACTGGGCAGCCAGAGTTACGGCACCTCGTCCTATCTGAACGGCAAAGAGGCAGCGGGTATGGCGGTATCTCTATCCAACACGGGTAATGCGTTGCAGGCCGCCACCGACATCAAAGCCAAAATGGAAGAGCTGAAGCGCTACTTCCCCCAAGGCGTTACCTGGAAAGCCCCTTACGACACTTCCACCTTTGTGGATTTGTCCATCAAAAAGGTAATCAACACGCTGCTGGAAGCGATTGTGCTGGTATTTATCGTGCTGTTCGTGTTCCTGCAAAACTTCCGCTATACGCTGATTCCCACCATTGTTGTGCCGATTTCGCTGTTGGGCGCATTTGCCGTGATTCCGTATCTGGGGATGTCCATCAACGTGATGACAATGTTTGCCATGGTGCTGGTTATCGGTATTGTGGTGGACGATGCCATCGTGGTGGTGGAAAACGTGGAACGGATTATGGCGGAAGAAGGCCTGTCGCCCAAAAACGCCACCAAAAAAGCCATGGGGCAGATTTCGGGGGCGGTTGTCGGTATTACGGCCGTGCTGGTTTCCGTGTTTGTGCCGCTGGCCATGCTGAGCGGTGCGGCGGGCAATATTTACCGCCAGTTTGCGCTGACTATGGTGCTGTCGATTGCGTTCTCGGCATTTTTGGCTCTGACGCTGACCCCCGCATTGTGCGCCACCATGCTCAAACCGATTCCCAAAGGGCACAACCACACCAAACGCGGCTTTTTCGGCTGGTTCAACCGCGTGTTCAACAAAGGCACGCGCACCTATTCGGGCTGGATTGCCGCCATTTTGCGTAAATCTATGGTAACGCTGGTGGTGTATCTTGCGGTGAGCGCAGGCGCGGTGGTGATGATTAAAAGCCTCCAAACTTCGTTCCTGCCGAGCGAAGACCAAGGCTTCATCATGACCACGCTGCAACTGCCCAGCGGCGCAACCCAAGAGCGCACCAAACGTTCTCTGGACGCGTTGGTCGGCGTGGCCAAATCCATGCCGGAAGTAAAAGACATCATCACCGTGTCGGGATTCAGCTTTACCGGCAACGGCCAAAACATGGGCATGGGCTTTATCATGCTCAAAGACTGGAAAGAACGCACCAAACCCGGCAGCGATGCCGACAGCGTGGCGGGCAAAATCACCGGCGCGCTCATGAGCGGCGCACTGCCCGACGGTTTCGGTCTGGCAATCAACCCGCCGCCGATTATGGAATTGGGCAACGACTCCGGTTTCAGCTTCTATCTGCAACAGCGCAGTTCGGCAAACCACACGGAACTGGTTGCCCGCAGGGACGAACTGCTGGCCGCGATGCGTAAAAACGCTGCGATATTTGACCCTTCCAACGTGCGCGCATCCGGCTTGGAAGATTCGCCGCAGTTGAAAATTGAAATCGACCGCATGGCAATGGCCGCCAACGGCGTGGGCTTTGCCAGCGTAAACAGCGTGCTGGGTTCGGCAATGTCGTCCTCCTATGTAAACGACTTCCCGAACGACGGACGTTTGCAGCGCGTTATTGTGCAGGCCAAAGCCGAGGCGCGTATGCAGCCTGAAGACATCTTGGCGCTGACCGTGCCTTCCGCCAACGGCACGCTGATTCCGCTTTCCACCTTCGCCAAAGTTTCTTGGGAAAAAGGTATGGAACAGAGTGAACGCTTCAACGGCTATCCCGCCATGCAGATTACCGGTGCGCCTGCCAAAGGCAAATCCACAGGCGAGGCGATGGCGGAAGTGAAACGCATGGTGGAAGCCTTGGACGGCAATTACAGCTTGGAATGGTCCGGCCAGTCGCGCGAGGAAGCCAAAGGCTCGTCCCAAACCAACATGATTTATGCCTTGGCGGCCATTGCCGTGTTCCTTGCGCTGGCTGCGCTGTATGAAAGCTGGTCTATCCCGTTTGCCGTGATTTTGGTGGTGCCGCTCGGCATCTTGGGCGTGGCATTCGGCGCGCTGCTGCGCAAATACAGCATGGACACCTATTTCACGGTCGGCATGATTACCGTGATGGGGCTGAGTGCCAAAAACGCAATTCTGATTATCGAGTTTGCCAAAGACTTGCAGGAAGCCGGCAAAACGGTCGGCGAAGCGGTGCTGCGTGCGGCCAAACTGCGTTTCCGCCCCATTTTGATGACTTCGTTTGCGTTCATCTTGGGCGTGGTGCCGATGTATATCGCATCGGGTGCCTCTTCCGCCAGCCAGCGTGCCATCGGCACGGCGGTGTTCTGGGGGATGCTGGTCGGCACGGTGTTGTCGGTGTTCTTTGTGCCGATGTTCTATCTGGTTGTCCGCAAAATATTCAAGGGCAAGCAGCCGCCCGAGCAGAGCGAACTGGATTTGTTCGACGACGAAGAAGACATCGACGCGAAAGCATTCGGCAAATACTAACTGCGTTTTCAGGCTGCCTCGGCCTTGGGGCAGCCTGAACGACACTTCAAAGGAAATATCTTATGAAACAAAACATCAGACATTCGTTCACCGCCGTTGCCGCAGGCATTGTGCTTGCAGGATGCAGCCTTGCGCCAAAATACGAGCGTCCGAATGTGGAACTGCCCGGCAGCACCTTCAAATACGATTCCGCAGCGGATGCGCAGGCCGTTCAGGCTGCCTCCCTCGGTTGGCAAGACTATTTCGCCGACCCACGCCTGCACGCGCTGATTGAACTTGCGTTGAAAAACAACACCAACCTGCGCACCGCCAGCCTGAACGCGGAACAGGTGCGCGCGCAATACGCCATCACCCGCGCCAGCCAGTTCCCCGGCCTGAACGGCAGCGCGGGCGCAAGCCGCAGCAGGGGGGGCGCAGAGAGCTACAACGCAGGCTTGGGCATTTCCGCTTTTGAGCTGGATTTGTGGGGACGCGTGCGCAACAGCAGCGAGTCTGCCCTGCAACAGTATTTTGCCGCCGCCGCCAACCGCGATGCCGCCCACCTGAGCCTGATTTCAAGCGTCGCCAAAGCGTATTTCAACGAGCAATACGCCGATGCCGCCGCCAAACTGTCCGACAGCGTGTTGAAAACGCGGCAGGAAACCTACCGCCTTGCCAAAATCCGCCACAAGGCAGGCGTGATTTCCGCAATAGACCTGCGCGACCAGGAAGCCGTCATTGAAAATGCGAAAGCCAGCCACGCCGCCGCCATCCGCGCCCGCGAGCAGGCACGTAACGCGTTGGAACTCCTCATCAGCCAAAAAATCCCCGACGACCTGCCCCCGCCGCTGCCTTTGGACAAGCAGTACAAAATCCGCAACCTGCCCGCCGGCCTGAGTTCCGACCTGCTGCTCAACCGCCCAGACATCATCGCGGCGGAACACAGCCTGAAAGCAGCCAACGCCAACATCGGCGCAGCCCGTGCCGCGTTTTTCCCCACCATCAGCCTGACCGCGGCACTCGGCACGGCCAGCAGCCAACTCGGCAACCTGTTTGATTCCGGCACGCGGACATGGAACTACGGCGGCAACCTGTCGCTGCCGATTTTTGACTGGGGCAACCGCAAAGCCAATCTGGAAGCCGCCAAAATCGCCCAGCAGAAAACCGTGGTTGCCTATGAAGCCGCAGTGGAATCCGCCTTCCGCGACGTGGCCGACGCACTGGCCGCCCGCGCCGCACTCAATGCGCAATACGAATCCAACGCCGCCCAAAGCAAGGCATATGCCGACCGCCTGCGGCTTGTCCGCCTGCGCTACAAACACGGCGTGGCCAGTTCGCTGGACCTGCTGGATGCCGAGCGCAGCAGCTACGGCGCAGACAGCACCCTGCTCTCCACGCAGCTCAGCCTGCTGGAAAACCTTGCCGACCTATACAAAGTGCTGGGCGGCGGTCTGAAACGCCATACCGCAGACACAGCCGCCCCAGCAAACGGCAAATAGCGGATTAAGGCAGAATAAGGCGGGCAAACGCCGCATCGTTAAACGCATAACCCGCATCAGGCAGCCTGAAACCGCTTTTCAGGCTGCCTGAACCTTATTGACACGCGCCATGCCGATTCCCGTAAGACGGATACTCGCTGCCCACGCGGTTTCAGGCTGCCGAAACCTTTGCAAAATCCTCATCTTTGGCCCATTTCTTCGCAATGCGCTTCTCTAATGCTTGAAAATATTTCAATATTATCTGCGCATGATGCGATGCTATTTTTGAGATGCGCTCAAATCTGAGGTTTTGCAAAGGTCTCGCTGCCTTCGGATGGGCAACGCGTGGGCAACCATTGCCCCCTACTCCGGCACGACAGTACCGGTTTGTTGCCGTCCGCCATCACCCTCCCAGTACACAGACACATGACCCCCCGCCTCATCCTTGCCCCCATGCAGGGGCTGTGCGACCCCGCCATGCGCGACCTGCTCACCCGCATCGGCGGTTATGACGAATGCGTCAGCGAATTCGTCCGCATCACCCACACCGTCCATTCCCGCCCCGTTTGGCTGCGCCACGCACCCGAAATCGCCACGCGCAACCAAACCCCCGCCGGCACACCCTGCACCGTGCAGATACTCGGCAGCGACCCCGCCATGATGTGCGCCAACGCCCTTGCCGCCGTCCGCTTCGGTGCAGACAGGATAGACGTAAACTTCGGCTGCCCCGCCCCCACCGTAAACAAACACCAAGGCGGTGCCGTCCTGCTCAAAGAACCCGAACGTATCCGCACCATCATGCGCAGCCTGCGCGAAAGTCTGCCCGAACACATCCCGCTCACTGCCAAAATGCGTCTGGGCTACGAAGACACCACCCTCGCACTGGAAAACGCCGAAGCCCTCGCCGCAGGCGGTGCAGCCGCAATCGCCGTCCATGCCCGCACCAAAGTCCAAGGCTACGAACCGCCCGCACACTGGCAATGGCTGGCAGCCATCCGCGCCCGCGTCACCATCCCCGTCATCGCCAACGGCGACGTATTCACGCTGCAAGACTATCTGGATATCCGCACCGCCAGCGGCTGCCGCGACGTGATGCTCGGACGCGGCGCGGTTATCCGTCCCGATTTGGCACGGCAAATCAAGCAGCACCTGCGCGGCGAAACGGTTCAGGCTGCCTTATTCGGCGACGAAATCATCGGCTGGATACGCCTGTTTTTCACACTCTGCCTCGCCCGCGAGCCACAGGGCAAATACGCTGCCGCCCGCCTAAAACAATGGCTGGGCATGATGAGGCAGGCCTATCCGGAAGCACAGTTGCTGTTTGACACTGTCCGCCCCCTGCGTCAGGCAGACGAAATCTCCCGCATGCTGGACACGTTTCAGGCAGCCTGAAAAGCCCCACTCCGTTTTTCAGGCTGCCTTGTTATGCAGAACGCGTGGGCAACGAGTGCCCACCCTACCCCTGCCCATTCCCGCTCCAACCCATCACGCCCCCCACTACACAAACCAAAGGCAGCCTGAAAAGCCCCCAATCCGCTTTTCAGGCTGCCTTTAATCCGCAACGGCGGTATCCGCCCTATTCCCGCGCCAACACCTTATCCGCCAACCGCACCAGCAACAACACCGGCACACCCAGCGCAGCGGTAAACAGGAAAAAACCCGCATAGCCCATGTGCGCCACCATGCTGCCCGAATAGCCGCCCAACGTTTTCGGCAACAGCGTCATCAGCGAACTGAACAGCGCGTACTGCACCGCCGTAAAACGTATGTTTGCCAGCGACGACAGAAACGCCACAAACACCGTTCCCGCAAAACCTGCCGCAAAATTATCCAACCCCACCGCCGCATACATCAACGGCACGTCATGCCCGCGCAGGGCAAGCAGCACGAACAGCAGATTGGTTAACGCCGCCGCCGCCGCACCCAGCATCAGCATCAGCATCAGGCGGAAACGCTGCACCAGCACGCCGCCCGCAAAACCGCCGAGTATGGACAAAGCCACGCCGTAAGTCTTCACCGCCCGCGCAATATCCCCCTTGCTGAACCCCATATCCGCATAAAACACATTGGAAATCACGCCCGAAACAATGTCCGAAATACGGTAAAGCCCAATCAGCGCAAGCAGCAGCACCGCCCTGCCTCCGTAACGTGCAAAAAAATCCGCCGGCGGTGCCACCCAAGTACGCACAACCGTGTCCTTCCCCACCGCACGGCAGGCAACCAGCAACCACATCACCGCCGCCGCCGCCGCCAATGCCGCCGCCAGCCGCAGCGTTTCCCAACCCAATGCAGCAAGCGGCGGCCCGTTTTCAGGCAGCAGCCCGCCCGCCTGCGCAAACACAGCCACAAACGCCGACACCGACAACACAAACGCCGCCAGCATCCGCAGGTGTGCCATCCCGCTTTCAGGCTGCCCCGTCCGTACAGACGGCGGCTCGCGCAGGCACAGCGTCGTCGCCACTCCCGCCAGCATCACCGCCGCCATCACCTGATAAGTGGCCCGCCAGGCTTCGTAAACATAATGCGCCTTGTCCGAACCGAAATACTCGGCCAGCAACAGCGAACCCGCGCCCGCCGCAATCATGCCCAAGCGGTATCCCGCCGTGTAGGCCGCCGACATGGCCGACTGCATCGCGCTGTCCTCAGGCGCACTTTCAATGCGGTAGGCATCAATCACAATATCCTGCGTGGCGGCTGAAAAGCCCAAAAGCACCGCGCCCGCCGCCATCGTTTTCAGGCTGCCTGCCGCCGCAGGGTCGGAAAACGACATCAGCAGTATCGCTGCAATAATCAGGATTTGCGAAAGAAACAGCCAGCTTCTGCGCTGCCCCAGCCGCGCCAACAACGGCAGCGGCAGCGCATCAACCAGCGGCGACCACACAAATTTGAATGAATAGCCCAACGCCGCCCAACTGAACATCGTTACCTGCCCGCGCGCCACCCCCGCCTCCAAAAGCCAGAGAGACAGCGTGGAAAAAATCAGCAGAAGCGGAATGCCCGCAGAAAAACCCAACAGCAGAAGACTAACGGTGCGGCGGTCAAAAAAAGCCGGCGAAGAAAACATTTTCAGAAAGCGGGACATCAGAACGGCTCGCGACAAGATACGGAAAAAAGCGAAATTATATAGTGGACTATCATATAAATGATACAAAGCGGCAAACCGCAAAGCGCACAAACAGCACGTCGGGGCAAACCAACGCCGCAGCATTGCCCTTTTAATCCGCATATAGCGCAGCACCCGCTTTCAGGCTGCCTTCAACCCGCCCGAACCCCCCGTTTATGCTAGAATCCCGCCCATTTTTCATTTCACAACCATTTAGGACAAAACATGATTTCCACCAACAACATTACCATGCAGTTCGGCGCGAAGCCGCTGTTTGAAAACGTCTCCGTCAAATTCGGCGAAGGCAACCGCTACGGCTTAATCGGCGCGAACGGTTCGGGTAAATCCACCTTCATGAAGATTTTGGGCGGCGATTTGGAGCAGACCAGCGGCGAAGTGGCGATTGAACACGGCGTGCGCTTGGGTAAATTGCGCCAAGACCAGTTTGCCTACGAAGACATGCGCGTGCTGGATGTGGTAATGATGGGGCACACCGAAATGTGGGCGGCGATGACCGAACGCGACGCGATTTACGCCAACCTCGAAGCCACCGAAGACGACTACATGAAAGCCGCCGAACTGGAAGCCAAGTTCGCCGAATACGACGGCTACACCGCCGAAGCGCGCGCCGCCGAATTATTGAGCGGCGTGGGCATTGCCGAAGAACTGCACAACGCCACTATGGCGGAAGTTGCGCCCGGCTTCAAACTGCGCGTGCTGCTGGCGCAAGCCCTGTTTTCCAAACCCGACGTGCTGCTCTTGGACGAGCCGACCAACAACTTGGACATCAACACCATCCGCTGGCTGGAAGGCGTGCTGAACCAATACGACAGCACCATGATTATCATCAGCCACGACCGCCACTTCCTGAACGAAGTCTGCACCCACATGGCGGATTTGGACTACAACACCATCACCGTTTACCCCGGCAATTACGACGACTACATGCTGGCCAGCGCCCAATCCCGCGAGCGCGCGCTGAAAGACAACGCCAAGGCAAAAGAGAAACTGCAAGAGCTGCAAGAGTTCGTCGCCCGTTTCTCTGCCAATAAATCCAAAGCCCGCCAAGCCACCAGCCGCTTGAAACAGGCCGACAAAATCAAAGCCGAAATGGTGGAAGTGAAACCGTCTACCCGCCAAAACCCGTATATCCGCTTTGAAACCGACGAGAAAAACAAGCTGCACCGCCAAGCCGTGGAAGTGGAAAACTTGGCCAAATCATTTGATAAAACCCTGTTTGAAAAACTGTCTTACATTCTGGAAGCAGGGCAACGCCTCGCCATCATCGGCCCGAACGGCGCGGGCAAATCCACCCTGCTGAAACTGCTGGCCGGCGCGTTTGACGAAAAACTGTCCGATATCAAACCCGATGCAGGCTGCATCAAATGGGCGGAAAAAGCCACCATCGGCTACTACCCGCAAGACCACGAAAACGACTTTGACGTGGACATGGACCTGACCGAATGGATGCGCCAATGGGGCCAGGAAGGCGACGACGAACAAGTGATTCGCGGCACGCTCGGCCGCTTGCTGTTCGGCAGCAACGACGTAGTAAAAAAAGTGAAAGTACTCTCCGGCGGCGAAAAAGGCCGCATGCTCTACGGCAAACTGCTGCTGCTGCGCCCCAACGTGCTGATTATGGACGAACCGACCAACCACATGGACATGGAAAGCATCGAATCGCTGAACATGGCGCTGGAAAAATACAAAGGCACGCTGATTTTCGTGTCGCACGACAGGCAGTTCGTCTCCTCGCTCGCCACGCAGATTATCGAGTTGGACGGCAAGGGCGGCTACGAATATTATCTGGGCGATTACGAAAGCTATCTGGCGAAAAAAGGGATTGAGTAAGACAAGTGCAGGCTGCCTGAAAAAAAAGCAGCCTGCACTTTTTCAAAATAAATGGAGACTGATTGGATGGCATATTTGGAATACCGCGACAGTAAGCCGTAGTCGTAATCTTGAATCCGAGAAAGCCATGATGTTGAAAATATCAAGGGCGATGACAGCCGCTTTAACCACTAATGGGCGTTCTATGAAAAAATATATAATCTCTTTTTTCCTTATTCTTTATTCAGGCATATGTATGGCAAATGATATACAAATCAGACGGTATAGCCCCAGTTTGACCATAGATAGTGAATTAAGCTATCCGATCTATTTGGCTGTCAATACGGCTGTAAATAAATCTTACGATATTAAGCAATATAATATTTCCGTGAACAAAGGTTGGGAGGAGGATGGAGAGTTGTATTATGTAGTCGGATTTATCCACAAAGATTATTCCGAAAGCCAAAGAGGTGGAAGCAGGAATTTCACTATATTTATAAGGCGTTCTGATTATAGAATTTCTTTCTATTTATCAAGATAACAGCCCGTATGTTAGGTACCTGTATCCGACAAAAATTTATATGCCGAGAATGTCGGACTCAGGAATCCTGACCTGAAAATTTTTACTGCCCATATGGTTTTCAGGCTACCTGAAACCTATGGGTGGATTTTGACGACAAAACCGTCAGCGATTTCAGCATTGATTTATCCACCGAACAGCCCGATTATTTCGGCGGCCACACGCTCACCATCGAAGTGGACGACGACAAAGAAATGTCTTTCGGCGGCATGAACGGATAAGGCGGTAACGATATTTGAGGCTACCTGAAAATCGGCAAATCAGTTTTCAGGCAGCCCATGGGTTAATGATTTAAAACGCAAGAAAGGGAAAAGATGTTCACACTCAACGGATTCGGCACCACGTTTGTCGGCGAATGCGATTACGAGCCGGACGGCACTTACGTGACCACAGCATGGATTGTGGCTTTATGGATACCGCTGATTCCGCTATATAGCGCGCGGGTTTTGTCGATAAAGTCGACCATACTTTCCGGCGCGACTTATCAAATCATCAAGCAGCCGGTGCATTGGGGTCAGGCTCGGCGAATATGGGCGTACACGCTCGGCATACCCGCACTGCTTGCCCTGTTTGTTTGGATGGCGGGCGTGTTGGATTCATTGTCGCCGCTGGCGGGGCAAATCTCATTTTGGCTGGCGGTGGATGCGATGTTTGCCTACGCCCTTTTGCCGTTTTTCCTGCGTTACCGAGCCTGCAAGGCAATCGGTTTGCGCTACAAAGAGCTGAAAGTCTCGCCGATTACTTGGCTGGCAATCGTGTTGCTGTTGCTTGCCATCGGTTATGTGGCGTTTTTTAGAAACCAACTATAACGCAGGCCTAGAATCGGCTCATATATGGGGCTACCTGAAAATTGGTAAGTCGGTTTTCAGGCAGCCTGAAAACGAAAAACCGCTCTCCAAACAATCAATTGGAGAGCGGTTTGTCTATCTGCCTATTTTGCCGTTTCCACTTTATAACGGAAACCGACCTTGCCGATACCCGCCTCTTTTGCAGCTTCCAGCACTCTGGCAACGTTCTCATACGGCGTTTCGTTATCCGCACTAATCGCCACCACGGCTTCGGGATTGTTCTTGGCAATTTCGCCCAGTTTCTGTTTCAGCGTGGCCACATCCAAATCGGCTGTTGTCGAATTTTCTTCACCAATCGCATATTTGCCCGCTGCATCCACCGCCACATTGATGGGCTTGGTTTCCTGCTTGGGCTGTTCCTGTGTTTCGGTTGCAGTCGGCAGATTAATCTGAATGGAATGCGTCAGCACGGGCATCGTAATCATAAACACAATCAACAACACCAGCATCACGTCTACAAGAGGTGTAACGTTGATGTCGCTCATCGGTGTGTCGTCACCGCCTTCTCCGGTATTGAATGCCATGCTGCTATTCCTTTCCGTTAATAAGCTGAACATGCAAATCGTGGGCAAAATTGTGTAGTTCGCGGTTCAGCGTTTTGTTGCCGCGCATAAAGAAGTTATAAGCCAACACCGCGGGAATTGCAGTAAACAGTCCCACTGCGGTTGCCACCAATGCCTCGCCGATTGGACCGGCAACTGCGGCAATGCTCATCTGCCCGCTTTGGCTGATGTTGATAAGCGCATGATAAATACCCCAAACCGTACCGAGCAGCCCGATGAAGGGTGCGGTTGAGCCGATGGTTGCCAACATGGTCATGCCGCCTTCAAAGCGGGCCATGATTTTGCCGACACTGTGGCGGAGCTCGCGTTCCAAATAATGGTTGCGCGGCAGGCTGGCGGAGAGCATTTCACGCTCGCTTTCGGCAAAGCGGCGGTTTGCACGCAATGCGTCCAACGTCAGCTCGCTCACGGGGGCGGCCGTTTCTTTGGCTTTCTGTTCCGCCTGTGCAAGATTGGCGGCAGACCAAATGCCTTCCCCTGCCAAGCGGTTGGCTTTGCGCGCGCCGAAATAACGGGCGGCACGCAGGATAATCAACACCCATGTGATGATGCTCATCAGAATCAGGCTTAAAAATACGCCAATCAATACGGCATCGCCGCTTTTAAAAACAAGTCCTAAATTCATAACAATATTGCTTTCGTCAAATTAAAAAACGGGTTATCGGTTTTCAGGCTGCCTATTCAAGCTTGAATGTAAACGAGGTGGTGAAACGGGTGGTTACCGGTTCGCCGTTCACCTTCTTGGGTTCGTAGCGGGCTTTGCGCGCGGCGTTTTTGGCGGCATTGTTTAACGCGGCAGAGCTGCTTGCCTGCGTGATGCTTACGGATTTCACGCTGCCGTCAGGTCCAACCACAACTGCCAGTTTAACCGTTCCTCCCTCCTGTCTTTCCAGCGCAGACGCGGGATATTTCGGATTGGGAATCGTGATATAACCACCATCCACAATGGAATTGCCATTGTTGCCTTGGTGCGGCTTGTCCTCCACCCCCTTCTTGCCTTTGCCGTCCTCACCCTGCTGACCGCCTGAACTGTTCTTCGGTGCTTTGCTGTCTGAATCTCTGCCGCCGCCTCCGTTGCTGTCGGGCGCGCGGTTCTGTGCCTGCGGGTTGCTGCCTGTTTCCTGCGCCGGACGGGGCGTGGTTTCTGCCTTCTGCACTAGCGGAGCAGGAGGTTTCGGCGGTTCGGGTTTCAGCGTGCGCTCCGCAGGTTCAGGCTGCGGTTTCGGTTCGGGCTTGGGCTTCTCCTTGGGCGGCTCCGGTTTTTTAGGCTGTACGAAATCCGCAGGCTTGTCTTTGCGCACCACCGCGGCCACCTTCGGCTTTTCCACAGGCTTGGGTTTTTCTTTGGGCGGCTCAGGTTTCGGCGGTTCGGGCTTTGGCGGTTCGGCAGGCGGCTGTTGTTCGGGAGGATTTTCAGGCGCAGGCGCACCTTCCGCAGCAGGCTTGTCATCACCTTCAAGCGTTCCCAAATCCACAAACGCAAGCGAATCCGCATCGTGTATTTCAGGCGGCTTTACACCGTTCCACGCAAGATAAACCACCCCCGCATGCAACAGCGTAACAACACCGATAACGATTGATTTTAAAAGTCGGTCATTCTTCATAGGGTGCGATATTAATGCAAATTATTAACATTTGACAATCAATTTTTGTAATATTCTGACAATTACTGGCACGATTTCACCCTAAGGCAGCCTGAAAACCGTCTTCCTTAACCTGATTTTGCACGGAACAGCCCGTTTCGCTATAATCGCACCATTTCCCAACCCAATCTCAGGAAACCGAAATGGCAGACTTCAACAAAATTTTAGATGCAGGCGATGTGGATAGCGGCATCATCAACGTAGTGGTGGAAATTCCCGAAGGCAGCACTCATAAAATAGAATGGGATCGCAAAAATGCCGTAATGAAACTGGATCGGGTTGAGCCGCAAATTTTCGCCAAACCCACGAACTACGGTTTCATCCCGCAAACATTGGACGAAGACGGCGACGAACTCGACGCACTCATCATCACCCGCCAACCCCTGCCCACAGGCATTTATATGGAAGCGCGCATCATCGGCGTGATGAAATTCGTAGACGACGGCGAAGTGGACGACAAAATCGTTGTTGTCCCTGCGGATGACCGAGACAGCGGCAACCCGATTAAAACGCTGTCAGACCTGCCCGCCCAACTCATCAAACAGATCGAATTCCATTTCAACCACTACAAAGATCTCAAGAAAACAGGCACAACCAAAGTAGAGCACTGGGGCGACATTGAAGAAGCCAAACGAGTCGTCCGCGAATCGCAAGCACGCTGGAAAGCTCGCTAATTCCCGTTTTCAGGCTGCCCCATCAGGAAGCATTTGAGGCAGCCTGAAAAACAATCTCATTCTTTACAAAGTGCCGAAAAACGTTAGTTTTACCCCTCCATGTCCGACACAGATTTCCCAGGCAGCGACGCGGAAATCCGCAGCATTAACCTGCCCCCGCATTCCATAGAAGCCGAACAGTCCCTGCTCGGCGGGTTAATGCTGGAAAACGCCGCATGGGACACAATCGCCGACATCATCGGCGAAAACGACTTCTACCGGCACGAACACAAACTCATCTTCCGCGCCGCATCCGCCCTGATAAACGAAGGCCGCCCCGCCGACATCATCACCGTCCAAGAATTCTTGGAACGCAACGATTTACTGGAAACCGCGGGTGGCTTTGACTATTTGGTAACGCTTGCACAAAACACCCCCTCTGCCGCAAACATCCGCCGTTATGCCGAAATCGTGCGGGAACGCTCGGTTATCCGCCAGCTTGCCGAGGTTGGAACAGGAATTGCTAGAAACGCCTATAATCCCCAAGGCAAAACTGCCGACCAGCTTTTAGACGAAGCCGAAAACCAAGTTTTCCAAATCGCCGAAAGCAGTGCAAAGTCAAAGCAAGGCTTCTTGGAAATGCCCGACCTGCTCCGTCAAAATATAGAGCGCATAGATATGCTCTACCAGCGCAACAATCCGGACGAAGTAACAGGCGTTTCCACAGGTTTCACCGATTTGGACAAATACACATCAGGCTTGCAGTCAGGCGATTTGGTCATCGTGGCAGGCAGGCCGTCAATGGGGAAAACTGCATTCGCATTAAACATTGCCGAAAACGTTGCCATACAGAGTAAGCTGCCCGTTGCCGTATTTTCAATGGAAATGGGTGGCACACAACTTGTCATGCGTATGCTCAGTTCGGTCGGACGCTTAGACCAAAGCATATTGAAAAACGGCAGCCTGAAAGACGAACATTGGGAGCGCCTGAACGAAGCCGTCACCAAACTGACAGATGCCCCGATTTTCATAGACGAAACCGCAGGACTCACCGCCTTGGAGCTCCGCGCACGCGCACGCCGTTTAGCCCGCCGTTTCAACAATCGTTTAGGTTTAATAGTCATCGATTATCTACAGCTCATGTCGGGTTCGGGTCGCAGCGACAACCGTGCATCCGAGCTTGGAGAGATTTCCCGCTCGCTCAAAGCACTGGCAAAAGAATTGCAGGTTCCCGTCATCGCCCTATCACAGCTTTCGCGCACCGTAGAACAGCGCACGGACAAACGCCCGATGATGTCGGACTTGCGAGAATCGGGGGCAATAGAACAAGATGCCGACCTGATTATGTTTATGTTCCGCGACGAGTATTACACCAAAGAGCAAAGCCAATTCAAAGGACTGGCAGAGTGCATCATCGGCAAACACCGTAACGGCCCGACAGGCAGAGTATTCCTGACTTTCATGGGACAATTTACTCGATTTGAAAATGCAGCTTATATTCCCGAATATTCGAAGGAATAAAAAATAGTAGTCTAAATTTTCAACAGATTTTTCTTTTGAGCGCAATAATTATGTCAAACTACAAAAATGTTCGAGGTTTTACCCTGATAGAACTCATGGTAACCATCGCCATTATGGCGATAATGGCCGCATTTGCCTTGCCAAGTATGCGTAACTTGGTTGCAAACACTCGAATCGTAAACCGTTCCGAACAAATTGCTAACGCTATCCGTTTGGCAAGGGTTGAAGCCGTGCGTACAAATTTGCCGATTCTGATTTGCGGCGTAAAAATTAGAAAAGACGGACGATCAACTGGAACGTGTGATAACAGGGAAATCAGCAACGGGCTACTCACTTTTGCAGACAAAAACTATGACAGTTTCTACAGCCCGAATGACGATATGTCTATTCGCACCACAACTTTAAACAAAACAGATACAAATAGCGATAGCAGGGTTAAAGTAGACATGAAGGCATGTCCTATTACCAGCCTGAAATGCAACGTACCATTTGATTCCAATACCATAATCTTCATGCCAAATGGCATGGCTGGTTACACAGATAGTGTAACCGCATCTGCTGGATATGCCGCATTACGGGCCAATAGCGTATTAGCATCGCATTATATCCGCGTTACCGTTACCGATCCTAATCGGGCTAACTCTCCTAAACGGTATGTTGTTATCAGCCCAGGAGGGGCAGTAGTTGTGTGTAATCCTACAAATAGCACAACAGGAGAATCTTCCCAAGGTCCAATTAACAAAATCTGCACAGACACAACAACCTAATTCACCACCTATATCATTTGTAATCTAAAACGAGTTACCCATACCATGAACAGATTGAATACTTCATCTCTAAGAAATATCATATTTTCTCGAGGATCAACCTTGGTTGAGGTTATTGTAGCCGTAATTCTTTTAACACTTGGTGTTCTTGCACTAATGGCAACGCAATTACGTGCTGTAACAGGCATATCAGAAGCAGAAACTAGAACCATCATATCTCAAAGTGCAGAATCATTAGCGGATTCAATGCTAATGAATCCCGAATTAGAATCAGCAAGTTCCGCAAATGGAGATACATATAATCGGTCTTATTTAAAGCATTATCTGACATCGGCAAAGAAAATTACCCAATCTGCTGGTGGATTTTCTCCAAATAGTAATGGTAACTCCAAGAGTGAGTTTGCCAATATATATAAAAATCAATTTGAAACTGAACTGTACAACAAACTGATTGCACCCGAATCATCAAACATCCAAACGATAAGTTATACAATTTGCGCAGATAAAAGCAAACCTGATAATCCAACTTTAGATAATAGCGGCACAATGGATGGAAAATGCAGTGGCAATGACATTACCGCTATTAAAATTGCATGGCGAGTGAAAACTGCTAATGGAACAAATAAGAACGGGGATAGTACAGATTATAGTTACATCCTGAAAGTTGCAGATTAGTCTATACCCTCTTCTCATAGAGTCTCTATCATGAAAAATATAAATCGCTATACCCTACCCAATACCAAAGGGTTTACCCTAATAGAACTTTTGGTTGCGAGCGTGTTGGCTCTGATTGTTATCGCCGCAGCAGGAAGTACTTATATCGTTACTAGAAAACTAAATACAAGTTCACAAAAGAGATTGGAAGTTCAACAAGAACTCCGTAATTCTGCATCCATGATTACTCGTGATGCTCGTAATGCGGGGGCTTTTGGCTGCTATAGTACAGCTAATGCTGTGAGTAACTTTCAATTCTTTGATGAAACTAGCGCAACCCAAAGATTACTCAATATTACAGATACAAAAGGGGCAAGAAACGTATATGATGGTTATGGGGTACGAAAACTGACTTCTCTCTCGGAACTTAGTAATGCCGGCTTTACAACAACAGGATTGAGTGCATTCAAAGGCGGCATCCTATTAATTTATGGTAAAGATACGAGTGGAATTACTTTCTCCCAATCCTCTTTCTCTATTGACGCAACAGCTCTCCCAAGTCTGCATCAAACGATTATGCAAGAAGGTGATGTAGTCGTTAGCAGTTGTTCCAATGCCTATTCTGTGAAAGTATCTAACCCAAGTCAAAATACAAACGGTTTCTCTTTTACTCTTCAGGGATTTGATGGAGGGAAAATTGGCTATCCTAGCTTGGGAGAAGTAACCATAAGCAAGTTATATGCTGCCGCTTATATCGTAGCCACCATCAATAATACCCCAAGTCTCTTACGATATGATTTAGATGAGTCAGGAAAATGGCAAGGCCCACAACTCTTAATGCAGAATGTTGATGATATGACTTCGCAATTCATTTATGTGCAAAATTGCGGAAATCGATCTCGCGATAAAAGCAAACATAATAAAGAAACATTCAAATTTCTGGATGACTTAGTTGATAACGATACGGAAAAAGCTTTGCCAGCAGGCATTCGGCTTAATATAAAATATACTTATCCTAACTCTACAACTAAGGATTCCTATATCATTAATGCCACTATTCGTTCAGGGAATACATGTTCCAACGTTACACCTGCAAACAAATAAACCCTTATGGAGCTTAGCCAATCATGGTACATTTAAAGAACCAATATAAACAACGTGGATTTTCTCTATTTATTGTCATGGTTATCATGATAATAATTGCCTTAATTGTATTGGTAACAAGTCAAACAGCCAATACGGAGATGCGGATGAGCACCAATGAGGCTGATAGAAAATTTGCAATAACGTTAGCAGAGATAGGCTTATTACAAGCTGAAACGGAAATAAAAAGATGGGCAGAAGATGAGAATCAAGAAATAAAGTTTAGTACCGACTGCACCAATGGCTTATGTGCACCTGCAAAAGATACATACACAGATTCTAGCGATGTTCAGTTTAAATTCGTCTCTCCATTGGATTCTAATGTTGTTGCTTGGAAGCGTTGCCAAACGAATCTTAATAAGGCGTGCGAAAATGGTACTGATAAATCTATTTTGGATACTGGGTGCAAAGCCATTGACAAATGTAAAATGACTGCCGATGGAAAAGCGAATTATATTATTGAATATTTGGGAAAAAAATTAGATGGGTCAGGAAAATCTAATTTTTTCAGAGTTACTTCTAGGGCGCATGGCAATAACAACGATACGGTTGTAACATTACAAACTTATTTGGAATTGGAATATTGATATGACCATCAATTCTTTATTTCCTTCTCGTAAAGCTAATGGTTTTAGCCTGATAGAGTTAATAGTTGTTTTAATAATCCTATCTATTTTGGCTGCCTTCGCTATTCCGGCATATAATAATTACATTGAGAAAACAGACTTAGCAGATGCCAAACAAAAACTTATAGCATTAAAACAATCTGTTGAAACAGAAAAACTTGGGGATCCTCATATAACAACTGCTGATGCTTTTACATCAAGCTGGAATAAACTAAAACCTGATGTAAAAAAATATAGATTATTACATACCATAAACGACAAAAATCTATATTTACAAGCGGTTCCCACAAACCCAAACTATAAGTATGGATTGTGGATGGATTGGAATAACTCGGTCTATCGTTGCAGAGGTCTGTCTGACCAAGTCTTAACAGCAAAAGCTGGTTCTTGTGAATCATTCTAGACAAAACAAACAAGCTGATACATGAGTTTATCAGCTTGTTTGTTTTTGTGACTGTTTTATATTTTAAGGTAATTCTTTGTTATTAATAAACCAATTCATATTTTAGGTATAAACAAATGTCTATTGCAAACAATCGCAAGGCTTTCCATGATTATTTTATAGAAGAACAGATTGAGGCCGGTTTGGTATTGGAAGGCTGGGAAGTAAAAGCCATCCGTGCGGGGCGTGTCCAACTGAAAGAAAGCTATATCTATTGGAAACGGGATGCATTTTATTTGATTGGCTGTCATATTACTGCACTGCCGACAGCATCCACCCATGTCAAACCAGATCCTGTCCGTGCGCGCAAGCTATTATTAAACCAGCGGGAAATTAATAAACTGATTGGAAAAACGGAGCGGGCAGGCTATACCATAGTGCCGCTTAATCTGCATTTTTCGCGCGGGCGTATTAAGGTGGAAATCGGCTTGGCAAAAGGTAAAAAAATGCATGATAAGCGCGAATCGTCCAAAGAAGCAGATTGGAAACGTGAAAAACAACGCTTGATGAAACACGCACGCTGATGACTGCCGCAGTTATTGCTTTTGGCAGTAATTTGGACAATCCTACTGCCCAGGTGCGCGCTGCTATCGCCGCAGTGTCGGCATTGCCGCTGATAGGCAGCCTGAAAAGCTCTTCGCTTTATTGCAGCACGCCTGTCGGATATGTCAATCAGCCTGATTTCATCAATGCAGTTGCACTTGTTCAAACAAATTATGCGGCTGCCGAACTGCTGACACATCTGCATGATATTGAGCAGCAGTTCGGACGCACACGCAGTTTCCGAAATGCACCCCGCACACTGGATTTAGATATTATTGATTATGCAAATCTTTCTAACCAATCTCCTGAATTGATGCTGCCTCATCCGCGTGCGCACGAGCGCAGTTTTGTGATGCTGCCGCTGGCCGAAATCGCGCCTGATTATGTTATCGGCAGCTTCGGCACGGCACGCGAAATTGCCGAACGCTTAGGCAACGCGGGAATTTTCAGGCTGACTGAAAACCAGTCGGCTGTTTAAAGTGAAACCCCGTATAATCCGTCTTTTTTTCAAATCTCATGAGCAATCCTTTCGCGCGTGCACTCTCTGCCGCACTCAATTACACCATTGCCAGCAAACAGGTTAGCCGGGAACGCATGCCAATCGGTTTTCTGTATCGCGAAGCGGCGGCATTTCCCAATGACAGCGGCTGGCGGGTATTTAGCGGCATGGAAACCGATGAATACACCGACAATCCTGATAATTTTGACACGCTGCCGCTAGCTGAAATCGTGAATACCCATCCGGAAATCGCCGAATTGGTTCAGGAATCGGAAGGTGCATGGGAATGGGATGACGAGAAACAGTGCTTTTCGGCAGTTGCCGACTGGCAGCCGATGGCATAACCCGCTTTCAGGCTGCCTGATAACTTAATTTATCAAGGAATTTTCTTATGAAAACAATTAATCCGAATTTAAACGGCAGGGATTTGCGCATCGGCATCGTACAGGCTCGTTTCACCAACGAAATTGGCAGTGCAATGGTGGAAACCGCGCACAAAAAACTGTTGGAATTGGGCGTGGCAGACGAAAATATCACGCTGGCAACCGTGCCGGGAGCGTTGGAAATTCCGCTGGTTTTGCAGAACATGGCGGCAAGCGAGGAATATGACGCACTGATTGCCATCGGTGCGGTAATACGCGGCGAAACCTATCATTTTGAATTGGTTGCCAATGAATCCGGCGCGGGTGTGAGCCGTGTTGCCTTGGATTTCAATATTCCGATTGCGAATGCGATTCTAACCACCGAAAACGACGCGCAGGCACACGCACGTATCCGGGAAAAAGCCGCCGATGCCGCCATCGTTGCCGTGGAAATGGCGAATCTTACCGATGCGCTGAGTGAAGCCTGATTTCAGGCAGCCTGAAAATATTCTGAAAGATACGTAATGAGAGTTCCTCCCCGCCGCCGTGCACGTGAATTTACCGTGCAGGCCTTATATCAAGCCGCGCTGAACAAGGCCGAAGCGCACGATGTTGCCGCCAATATCCGCGAAAGCAGCGATTACCGCCATGCGGATAGCGAGCTGTTTACCGCGCTGTTTTTCGGCGCGTATGACAACCGGCGCGAATACATGCAGATTATCCGCCCGCTGTTGGATCGCGATGAAAACCTGATTAACCCTGTTGAACGCAGTGTGCTGCTGATGGCGGCGCACGAATTGAAAGCCATGCCCGAAACGCCCTACCCCGTCATCATCAACGAAGCGATTGAAGTGACCAAAACGTTCGGCGGCACAGACAGCCATAAATTTATCAACGGGATTTTGGACAAACTTGCCGCGCAACTGCGCCCCAATGATCCGCCGCGCCGCCAATAACGCTTAATTTCCTGAAAACGAGAGGAAACCGCCATGAAACAATCTTCGCTCGCTATGCCGCTGTTTCTAGTTATTGCGGGGGTGCTGTGGTTTTTAAAAAGCATGGATTTGTTCCCGAGCACGGGCAACATCATTGCTTTTGCCCTTGCCGCTGCGGGTGTGTTGGTTTTTATTTTGGACGGAGTGAACAAACAGTCTGTCGTTTCCGCACCGCTGCTGATGTACATCGGTTTGTCAATTTATCTGACGGGAAAATACGGATACGGTGTAAAGCCGTTTATTGCACTGGGTATGGTGCTTTCAGGCTGCCTGATGCTGCTGGCACGCAGTAATGCGATTCCCTCCAAATCCCAGCCATCGGGTGGTTCGGGCAATCCGCCGCAGCCGTAGCCGGAAGTTTGCCCAACAGGCAGCCTGAAACCGCAAACGGGAAAACCCCGCGCCCAATCTGAAATCGGGCGCGGGGTTTGTTTTGCCGACTAGGGCAGGCTGAAAACACAAGTGCTTTATTTTTTCGCGAAACTTGCCGCGTATGCCGCCAAATCGGCAATCGGGCGTTTCGCCACGCCGCTGTCGGCGGCCGCTTTTGCCACTGCGGGGGCAACGTATGCAATCAGGCGGGGGTCAAACGGTGTAGGAATCAGGTATTCGGGGCCGAAGGTGAAATCGCGGTTCTGATATGCGGCACGCACGTTTTCATCCACCGGCTCTTTGGCCAAGGCGGCAATTGCGCGCACGGCTGCCATTTTCATTGCTTCGTTGATGGCGGTGGCTCCGCAGTCCAGCGCGCCGCGGAAGATAAACGGGAAGCACAATACGTTATTGATTTGGTTGGGATAGTCGGAACGCCCCGTGCCGATGATGACATCATCGCGGGCGGCTTTGGCTTCGGGCGGTGTGATTTCGGGATTCGGATTGGCCATGGCGAACACGATGGGCTTGGCGTTCATGGTTTTCAACATGGCAGGCGAGAGCAGGTTTGCGCCGGACAGGCCTAGGAACAAGTCTTGGCCGGCCACGGCATCCGCCAAAGTGCGCTGGCCGTTGTCTTCAATTGCATATGCGGCTTTGCTTTCGTCCAAACCGCCTGCACGGTTTTTGTATACCACGCCTCTGGAATCGCAAACGGTTACGTTTTCGTGTTTCAAACCCAGTTCCACCAGCAGGTTCAGGCAGGCGATTGCGGCTGCACCCGCGCCGGAGCAGACCAGTTTCACTTCGCCGATGTCTTTGCCGACCAGTTCCAGCGCATTCAGGGCGGCGGCGGCGACGATGATGGCCGTGCCGTGCTGGTCGTCGTGGAAAATGGGGATGTTGCAGCGTTCGCGCAGGGCTTTTTCTATATAGAAGCATTCGGGTGCTTTGATGTCTTCCAGATTGATGCCGCCGAAAGTGGGTTCCAAGGCGGCGATGATGTCCACCAGTTTTTTGGGGTCGGTTTCGGCGATTTCTATGTCAAACACGTTGATGCCGGCGAATTTTTTAAAGAGCACGCCTTTGCCTTCCATCACGGGTTTGCCCGCCAGCGCGCCGATGTTGCCCAAGCCCAAAACCGCCGTGCCGTTGGAAATCACAGCAACCAGATTGCCTTTGGCAGTGTATTTATACACATTTTCAGGGTCGGCATGGATTTCCATGCAGGGTGCGGCAACCCCGGGCGAATAGGCCAAAGCCAAATCCTGCTGGGTGGCCAGCGGTTTGGTAGGCGTAACGCTGATTTTTCCCGGCACGGGAAACTCGTGAAAATCCAATGCGGCCTGTTTCAATTTGTCGTCTGCCATGGTTTTGTGCCTTTCTGCACGGGGGTTGGAAAGTTATATTGTACGATGTAACCAATTTGTTTTCCAAGTGTTAAATGCGGTTAAAATTGTGCGGATTTGCGGTATCATTACGCCTTTTTTCAGGTTGCCTGAAACCTTGTCCGCAAAAGGAATACGCTATGTCCCGCCCCCTTATCCGTCTCAAAATCCTCAACCCGAAAATGGCGGAACATCTGCCGCAATACGCCACGCCGGGCAGCGCAGGCTTGGATTTGCGCGCCTGTTTGGACGAAGCCGTTGTTTTGGGCGCGGGCGAAACGCGGCTGATACCCACCGGCATCGCCGTCCACATCGGCCGCCCCGATTTTGCCGCCACCATCCTGCCGCGTTCGGGATTGGGGCACAAACACGGCATTGTACTGGGCAATCTGGTCGGGCTGATTGATTCGGACTATCAGGGCGAGCTGATGGTGTCGCTGTGGAACAGGAGCAGCGAGGCCTTTGAAATCAAGCCGATGGAGCGCATCGCGCAAATGGTTGTGCTGCCCGTGGTTCAGGCTGCCTTTGAAGTGGTGGATGACTTTGCCCAAAGCACGCGCGGCACGGGCGGATTCGGCAGCACGGGGCGCGGCTGACCCCCCATCGTTTATCCCGTTTTATGCAGACAGGCTTTTTTATGACACCCCGCCAAACCGCCCTATTCGGGCAGCCTGAAAACCTTTCCGACCCGGCCACCAAGCGCGACATCCGCCGAGTATTGCGCCAGGCCCGCAGCAGGCAGCCTGAAAACGCCAGACGCGCCGCTGCGCTTGCCGCCAACCGCGCACTCAACGCCTTCATCAAACGCGGCAAACGCATCGCCGTGTATTGGGCAATCGGCAGCGAACTTCCCCTGCACCGTTTTGTACGCACTGCCCGCAAACGCGGCGCACACGTTTATCTGCCCTATATAGAGCCGCGCTCGCTGCGCCTGTGGTTCACGCCCTATCCCGTTTCAGGCAGCCTGAAAGCGGAACGCCACCGGGGAGGCGGCAAAATCCGCGTTCCCCAGTTTCGCGGCAGAAAAATCCGCGCGCAGCATCTGCACACCATGATACTGCCCATTGTCGGCATAGACCGCCAAGGCTACCGGCTCGGGCAGGGCGGCGGTTATTACGACTGCACCGTTGCCCATGTTTCAGGCAGCCTGAAACCGCGTCTGGTTGCCGCAGGATATGCCTGCCAGAGCATCGCACGGCTGCCCAACCTGCCGCACGACATCCGTGCGGACTACTTCGTCAGCGAACGCGGCGTGCACCGCTTCCCGACACAGGCAGAGACCTTTGCAAAACCTCAGCTTTGAGTACAGTTCAAAGCAATAGCATCACAAAACGCGCAGAGAATATTGAAATATTTTCAAGCGTTAGAGAAGCGCATTGCGAAGAAATGTGCCAAAGATGGGGATTTTGCAAAGGTCTCAGGCAGCCTGAAAAACCGCAACACCCTTCACTTCACCACCCACAGATGGAAAACACCATGAAAACCCAAATCGAACAAATCCAAATTCCCGACACCAACCGCACGCTCGGCAGCGAAAAAGCCGTCAAAAGCGTGGCAGAGGAAGACGGCAGCCTGAAAGTTTCCCTGCAATTCGGCTATCCCGTTGCCCACATTGCCGACAAACTGCACCACGCCATTGCCGAAGCCGCAGGCAAACCCGTCAAACTGGAAATCACCCACAACATCGTTGCCCACAAAGTGCAAAACGGCATCCCCACCGTGAAAGGCGTAAAAAACATCATCGCCGTGGCATCGGGCAAAGGCGGCGTCGGCAAATCCACCACCACCGCCAATCTGGCCACCGCGCTGGCAAAAATGGGGGCGCGCATCGGCGTATTGGATGCCGACCTTTACGGCCCCAGCCAACCCACCATGCTCGGCGTGGCCGACCAATCCCCGCAAAAACAGGGCGACAAGCTCATCCCCATCACCAACCGCGACGGCATCCAAGTCATGTCCATCGGCTTTCTGGTGGACACCGACCAGGCAATCGTGTGGCGCGGCCCAATGGTCTCCCAAGCCTTGCAGCAGCTTCTGATGCAGAGCGAATGGGACGACGTGGACTACCTGTTTGTTGATTTGCCCCCCGGAACGGGCGACATCCAGCTTACCCTGTCGCAGCGCATCCCCGTAACCGGTTCCGTGGTGGTAACCACCCCGCAGGACATCGCCCTGATAGACGCACGCAAAGCCGTGGATATGTTCAACAAAGTCAATATCTCCATCCTCGGCGTGCTGGAAAACATGTCCGTCCACGTTTGCAGCAACTGCGGACACCGCGAAGCCCTGTTCGGCACAGACGGCGGCAAAAACCTTGCCGCGCGCCTGAACGTGCCGCTTTTGGGGCAGCTCCCCCTCGCCCTGCCCGTGCGCGAAGCCATGGACAACGGCACCGCAGGCGCACTGCTGGACAGCCAGCCCGCAGTCGCCGAAATCTACACGCAGGCCGCCTTCCAAATCGCGCTGGCCGTGGCGGACAAAGGCCGCGATTTCAGCAGCAAATTCCCCAATATCGTGATTGAATCGTAAAACCGCCTTTCAGGCTGCCCCAGCGTTTTGAGGCAGCCTGAAAAGCATTTCGGCTGCCCCAATCCGTCTTAACCCGTGGCCAACACGCCTGAAACGAACGCGCACAAACCGCTTGCCATAGGGCGGGCACTTACTGCCCACGCGGTTGCCATACTCGGAAACGGAACGCCGATTTTGTAGGGTGGGCACTTGCTGCCCACGCGTTTCAGGCTGCCCTTAGATGCGTAACGCGTGGGCAACAAGTGCCCACCCTACCTCGCTACCATACGACCATTTTTCATCAGAAAGGTTCGCCATGTGCTTTACCGTATTACTCAGCACGGATTGCCCAGACGATTTGTTTGCCCAAAACGGCAACGGCATCTGCTTCCAGCCGGCCGATGGACAGAGCATACGGGCAGCCGCTATGCCCTATGTCCACAACTACGACGTGGTAGATGACGGTTTGGGCGATGGCCACGGCGGTTGCGGCTGCTGTTTTTCCTTATTATGGCGACGGCGCGTTTGCCAAATACGGTTTTCGCGAGCCGGAAATTAAATCACCAGAGATGTTGAAATGTTCGCCCATGCGGGAAACCCTGCATTTGGAGAAAGTGATTCGGCGGCTGGTGCGGCAGGGCTGGCGCGTTCAGCTGGCCGCAGTATGGGCGGAAGATTGGGACAGTTTGCAGCGAGAGGCGGAAATGGTGGCGATGGCGGGACTGAACCCGCTGTATTTTGCGCTGTATGAGAATGTGCGCTTTGAATTTGTGTGAGATTTGGGTTGCGTTCGGGTAAGGGGAATCGTTGCGCCGTTTTCGCCGCTTAAAAACCGACACAAGGCAGCCTGAAACCCGTTTTCAAGCTGCCCTGCCAAGCGGCCAATCCGCCGTATGCTAAAATCCGCGCCTTTGCATATTTTAAGGAAGCCTTAACATGAGCCTGAAATGCGGCATCGTCGGCCTGCCCAACGTCGGCAAATCCACCCTCTTTAACGCGCTGACCCAATCGGGCATCGAAGCGGCGAACTATCCCTTCTGCACCATCGAACCCAACGTCGGCATCGTCGAAGTGCCCGACCCGCGCATGGCGGAGCTGGCGAAAATCGTCAATCCGCAAAAAATGCAGCCCGCCATTGTGGAATTTGTGGACATCGCAGGCTTGGTCGCCGGCGCGAGCAAAGGCGAAGGCTTGGGCAACCAGTTCCTCGCCAACATCCGCGAAACCGACGCCATCGTGAACGTCGTGCGCTGCTTTGACGACGACAACATTGTCCACGTTGCAGGCCGCGTCGATCCGATTGCCGACATTGAAACCATCGGCACCGAACTGGCTTTGGCCGACCTCGCCAGCGTCGAAAAAGCCGTTGTGCGCGAAGAAAAACGCGCCCGCTCCGGCGACAAAGACGCACAAAAACTGGTGGAACTGTGCAAAAAAATCCTGCCGCACCTCAACGAAGGCAAGCCCGTGCGCTCACTCGGCTTGGACGCGGAAGAACTCGCCATGCTCAAACCGCTGTTCCTGCTCACCGCCAAGCCCGCCATGTATGTCGGCAACGTTGCCGAAGACGGCTTTGAAAACAACCCGCATCTGGACCGTCTGAAAGAACTCGCCGCCAAAGAAAACGCCCCCGTCGTTGCCGTATGCGCCGCAATGGAGAGCGAAATCGCCGAATTGGAAGACGACGAAAAAGCCGAATTCCTCGCCGAAATGGGCTTGGAAGAACCCGGCCTGAACCGCCTCATCCGCGCGGGCTACGATTTGCTCGGCCTGCAAACCTACTTCACCGCCGGCGTGAAAGAAGTCCGCGCCTGGACCATCCACAAAGGCGACACCGCCCCGCAGGCCGCCGGCGTCATCCACACCGATTTTGAACGCGGCTTCATCCGCGCCCAAGTGATTGCCTACAACGATTTCGTCTCGCTCGGCGGCGAAGCCAAAGCCAAAGAAGCCGGCAAAATGCGCGTGGAAGGCAAGGAATACGTGGTGCAGGACGGCGATGTGATGCACTTCCTGTTTAACGTATAAACCCAAAGGCTGCCTGAATACAAAGCCGTAAACAAAAACACCCGCTCCCCCCGGCGGAACAAACTCCCCCATCAGAGAACCGAACCATGAAAACCACCTCCTTCGGCGAAATCCTGTGGGACTGCCTGCCCGACGGCAAAGTGCTGGGCGGCGCGCCGCTGAACGTTGCCGCCCGTCTGGCCGCACTGGGCGCAGATGCCTGCGTCATCAGCCGCTGCGGCGCAGACGAAAACGGCGAAGAACTGCTGCGCCAAACCGCCAAGCTCGGCGTTTCCACCCGCTTCATCCAAACCTGCGCCGAACTGCCCACCAGCCAAGTCAAAGTCATCTTGGACGGCAGCGGCAGCGCGCATTACGACATCGTCTATCCCTGCGCGTGGGACAACATCCGCACCGATGAAGCCGCCGTTGCCCGCGTGGCAGAGTCGGACGCGCTGATATTCGGCAGTCTGGCCGCGCGGGATGCCCGTTCGCGCCAAACCCTGCACGCCCTGCTGCCGCATGCACGCTTCAAAGTGTTTGACGTGAACCTGCGCGCCCCACACTACACGCCCGAACGCGTGCGGGAACTGATGGAAGCGGCGGATTTGGTCAAACTCAACGACGACGAACTGTTTGAACTGGCGGCGGCATACGGCTCGTCCTACCGCAGCATCGGGCAAAACGCGCACTTTCTGGCAGATTTGTGCGGCATTCCGCATCTGTGCATCACGCTGGGCAGCCACGGCGCACTGTATTGCCGCAACGGCCTCTCTGCCGCCCACCAAGGCTTCCGTGTGGACGTGGCGGACACCGTCGGCGCGGGCGACAGTTTTCTGGCAGGCTTCGTGTTCAGGCTGCTGCAAGGCGCAGAACCGCCCGAAATCTTGGAATTTGCCTGCGCCTTGGGCGCGCTTGCCGCCTCCAAACGCGGCGCAACCGCAGCCATCGGCGCAGAAGAAACCGCCGCGCTTATCTGCCCTGCCCGCAGCGGCACAAAGGCAGCCTGAAAACCAAGAGCCACAGGTTTTCAGGCTGCCTTGCAATGTGTATAGTGGATTAAAATAAAAATGAGACAAGGCGGCGAGCCGCAAGGCGTACAGGTAGTACGTCAAGGCGAGCCAACGCCGTATCATTGCGATTTTAATCCACTATAACGCCGATTCCGTAGGCCGGCTTCATCCCAACACGGGCCACCTTCGGAGACGGAACGCCGATTCTGTAGGGTGGGCACTCGTTGCCCACCCTCCCCTGCCGACAACATTGCCGCCCAAAATTCAGGCAGCCTGAAAACCGCGTTCTCCGATTTTCAGGCTGCCTTTTTTCCGTTATACCGCTATCCCACCTGCGTTTGATGTTCACTGCCGACGCGTGCGCGAATCACCCCCAACCGGTATACGGTTTCGCCTTGTTCCACCAAGAACTGCTGCATCGCATCTGCTTCCGCTGCCGATACGATGACCGTGAAGCCGATGCCGCAGTTGAACGTGCGGTACATTTCCTGCGTGTCCACGTTGCCCGCCTGTTGCAGCCATCGGAACAGCTTGGGCATCTGCCATGCCGCCGCATCAATTTGGGCAACGCAGTTTTCAGGCAGCACGCGCGGAATGTTCTCGGTGAGGCCCCCGCCGGTGATGTGCGCCATGCCTTTGATATTGAATCGTTGCAGCGCGGCGAGAATCGGTTTCACATAAAGCCGCGTCGGCGCGATAACGGCTTGGCGCAGGGTTTTGCCGCCGTCAAACACCGCATCCAAATCGGGCTTTTCGCGCTCTATGATTTTGCGGATAAGCGAATAGCCGTTGGAATGCGCACCGTTAGATGCCAGCCCCAGCACGATGTCGCCCGCAGCGATGTCTTCCCCGCCGATAATCCCGTCCTTCTCCACCACGCCGACGGCAAAGCCCGCCAAATCGTATTCGCCTTCGGGATACATGCCGGGCATTTCCGCCGTTTCGCCGCCAATCAGCGCGCAACCCGATTGTTCGCAGCCCGCCGCAATGCCTTTGATTATTTCGGTGGCACGCGCCACATCCAGCCTGCCGCAGGCAAAATAGTCCAGAAAAAACAAAGGTTCCGCGCCCTGCACCAAAATATCGTTCACGCTCATGGCCACCAAATCTATGCCGACCGTATCGTGGATGTCCCACTCAAAAGCCAGCTTCAATTTCGTGCCCACACCGTCCGTGCCGCTCACCAGCACGGGATGGCGGTATTTTTTGCCTATTTCCACCAGCGCGCCGAAGCCGCCCAAACCGCCCAGCACTTCGGGGCGCAGGGTGCGTTTGGCAAAAGGTTTGATGTTTTCAACCAATTGGTCGCCCGCGCCGATGTCTACGCCCGCATCGCGGTAACTCAAAGATTGCGTCATGCCGTCAGATTCCGTTTCAGATTTCAGATTGGAGACAGGCTTTCAGGCTGCCCGAAAGTGTAAAAAGGCAGCCTGAAAACCGAAAAAACCATGCGCAGAATTTTACGCAAATTCACGCTTGCTGTATACGCGCGCAGCGCGGCAGACAAGTTCCGAGACCTTTGCAAAATCCCCATCTTTGGCCCATTTCTGCGCAATGCGCTTCTCTAATGCTTGAAAATATTCCAATATTATCTGCGCATTATGCGATGCTATTGCTTTGAACTACGCTCAAATCTGAGGTTTTGCAAAGGTCTCGTTCCGTTATCTTTACCGACGGATACGCAAAAAACTGTTAAAATACGCGGCTTTCTTGAATCCCCCGCCCGTGTGCCGCCGCCCATGTCCTACCAGCAAGCCAGCATCCCCGTCCCCGAAAACCTTGCCGAACCGCTGTCCGATGCCCTGCTGGACTGCGGCGCACTCTCTGCCGCCATTGAAGACGCACTCGCCGGCACAGATGCCGAGCAGCCGATTTTCGGCGAACCCGATATGCCGCAGCAGCAGATTTGGCAGCAGAGCCTCATCATCGCCCTGATTGCCGAAAGCGACAACGCAGCGGCACTTATCGCCCGCGCCGCCGCCCAAATCGGCATAGAGCCACCCGCCTTTGAAACCGAAACGCTGGAAGAGCAGGACTGGGTGCGCCTGACCCAATCGCAGTTTGACCCCATCAAAATATCCGACCGCCTGTGGATTACCCCAACCTGGCACGACGCGCCCGACGAGCGCGCCATCAACCTGCGTTTGGACCCCGGTCTCGCGTTCGGCACAGGCAGCCACCCGACCACGCACCTGTGCCTGCAATGGCTGGACAGCAGCCTGAAAAGCGGCGAAAGCGTGCTGGACTACGGCTGCGGCTCGGGCATCCTGACCATTGCCGCGCTGAAACTGGGCGCAGGCAGCGCAACAGGCGTGGACATAGACCCGCAGGCCATCAAAGCCAGCATCAGTAATGCCGCACAAAACAGCGTTCAGGCTGCCTTCTACCTGCCCGACGCGCTGCCGGCAGGGCAGTTTGACACCGTCGTCGCCAACATCCTCGCCAACCCACTGCGGCTCTTGGGCGAAATGCTGGCGGCGCGCACCAAAACAGGCGGCCGCATCGTGCTGTCGGGCATATTGGCCGAACAGGCGCAGGAAATGGCGGCGATTTACGCACAATGGTTTGACATGCAGCCCGCCGTAACGGACAGCGGCTGGGCACTGCTCAGCGGCATCAAACGCTGAACCCGGAACATCAAGCAACAGAGAAGTAATTATGAGCGAAGTCAAAGTAACCTGCCCCCAATGCAAACACGTTTCCGCACTGCAAAGCGAAGTGCTGAACCGCACCAACGGCCGCGCAATATGTCAGGCGTGCGGACATATGTTCCAGCTGGTCAGGAAAAGCAAACCTGTTGCCAAAAAAGAAATAGAAATCAGCAAAGAAGAAGAACAGGAACTCAACATCGCCAAACGCGCCAGCGCAGCGGCACTGGAATCGCTCGCCACCCTGTTCGACAACTTCGATGCCATCCGCGCCCACAAAGAACACAAAGAAAGCAAAGACAAAACACCGGCGCAGCCTGAAAAACAAAAACCCGCCCCCTCCCAAACCTCCCCCGCAGAAGCCGCCAAACCCAACACCAAACCGGCAGACCCCGCGAAAAAGCAGCCCGCCGCCCAAGCACAAAGCACCCCAAAACCCGCCGCTCCCAAGATAGAGCCCACCGTTGCCCAGCTCAAAAAACTCAACCGCCCGCAGCAGCCGCTGCAATACCGCGTTCCCGCCTTTAAAGAACACACCTTTGCCGAAGTGAACACCTTCACCCTGCTGGACAGGGACAGCGCACACCAGCACTTCCCGCAAATCGCCATGAAGCCCGCCGCGCAAGGCAGCAAAAACAGCAGCACCACCATCGGCGGCGCAAACAGCGAACAGCAGAACAACATCACCATCCACACCGACAGCCTCGTCTTCACCCTCGTGGGCGACAACCAAAGCGGTGCCAACACCCTGCCCCAACCCGCGCCGCACGCCCAGCCGCCGGCACCGCCCGCGCCCACCGCTCCCGCCCAGCCGTCCCACCACAGCGAATTCAACTGGATGATGGCTTCCATCATCGCCCTCACCATCCTTATCCTGCAACTGTTCTACTGGCTGCTCATGATGATGTAGCCCCGCAGGGTAGGCATTTATAGTCGATTAAAATTGCAATGATACGGCGTTGGCTCGCCTTGACGTACTACCTGTACGCCTTGCGGCTCGCCGCCTTGTCTCATTTTTATTTTAATCGACTATATGTCCATCCCACCTTGCCGATAACAACGCAATCCAAAACTCAGGCAGCCTGAAAGCCCTTTTCAGGCTGCCTTGTACCCCACACACCGCTGATTCCCGCAGATGAGGCATTAGCACGGTTGCCGCATTCGGAAACGAAACGCACAGGCAACAAACGCCCCCCCTTGCCAACGGCAGCCTGAAAACCACCCCAAAGGACCACCCCCCATGTTTGACAAAATCGTCCTCGCCAGCGGCAACACAGGCAAACTGCGCGAATTTGCCGCGCTCTTCACCCCGCTTGGCATAGAAATCCTGCCCCAATCCGCGCTCGGCATACCCGAATGCCCCGAACCGCACGCCACATTTATAGAAAACGCCCTCGCCAAAGCCCGCCATGCCAGCCGCCACAGCGGATTGCCCGCACTGGCAGACGACAGCGGCATCTGTTTTAACACGCTCGGCGGCGCACCCGGCGTACACTCCGCCCGCTGGTCGGGCAGCCTGAAATCCGATGCCGCCAACAATGCCAAAGCCTGCGCCGAACTGGCCGGCCAAGCCGACCTATCCTGCCGCTATGCCTGCGTACTCGTCCTGACACGCCACCCGAACGACCCGCTGCCGCTCATTGCCGAAGGCATCTGGCGCGGCCAGTGGCAGATGCAGGCGGCAGGCAGCGGCGGCTTCGGCTACGACCCGCATTTCCGCCTGCCTGAATACGGATGCACCGCCGCCGAACTCCCCCCCGAACAAAAAAACCGCATCAGCCACCGCGCGCTCGCCGTGCAGGAACTTATCCGCAAAATTCAGGCAGCCTGAAACGGCAAAAACCGAAACGTTTCCGTTTCGGTTTTTTTATATGCTACACGGTTTCCAGGTAAACACAGGCCGGCTTGCCGAGCCCAACAAAACCGTTAAACACCCGAAATAGCAATTTCATAGGGTGGGCATTTATGCCCACGCGTTACACATCTGTTTAAAGGCGGCAAACCGCGTGGGCAACAAGTGCCCACCCTACAAACTAAAAGCTCCTTTATTCAGGCAGCCTGAAAAGCCAAAATCAACGCGTTACCGTTTTGTAGCGGATACGCTTCGGTTTCGCGCCCTCTTCGCCAAGTCGGCGTTTTTTATCCGGAATACCAATTTTGTAGGGTGGGCATTTATGCCCACCCTACAAGCTAAAAGCCCCTTTATTCAGGCAGCCTGAAAAATCGAAATCAACGTGTTACCGGCTTATATCTAATCCGTTTCGGTTTCGCACCCTCTTCGCCCAAACGGCGTTTTTTATCGGCTTCGTATTCCTGATAGTTGCCGTCGAAGAACACCCATTTCGAATCGCCTTCGCAAGCCAAGATATGCGTGGCGATGCGGTCGAGGAACCAGCGGTCGTGCGAAATCACCATCACGCTGCCGGCAAATTCCAGCAATGCGTCTTCCAGCGCGCGCAGGGTTTCCACGTCGAGGTCGTTGGACGGTTCGTCCAGCAGCAACACATTACCGCCGCTCAACAAGGTTTTCGCCAAGTGCAAACGTCCGCGTTCGCCGCCGGAAAGCTGCCCCGCGATTTTGCTTTGGTCGCTGCCTTTGAAGTTGAAGCGTCCCAAATATTGGCGGGCTGGGATTTCAAACTGTCCGACCTGCAAAATGTCGCGACCTTCGGCGATGTTGTCGAACACGGTTTTGTCGTTTTGCAAACCTTCGCGGCTTTGGTCAATCAGGCTCATTTTCACGGTTTGCCCGATTTTCACTTCGCCGGAATCAGGCTGCTCTTTGCCCGCAATCATTTTGAACAGCGTCGATTTACCCGCGCCGTTCGGGCCGATGATGCCGACAATCGCGCCCGCAGGCACTTTGAAGCTCAAATCGTCAATCAGCACTTTATCGCCAAACGATTTGGAAACGTTCACAAATTCAATCACTTCATTACCCAAACGCTCGGCGACGGGAATGAAGATTTCCTGCGTTTCATTGCGTTTTTGGTATTCGTAGTTGCTCATTTCCTCAAAACGCGCCAAACGCGCTTTGGACTTGGCTTGGCGGCCTTTGGCATTTTGGCGCACCCATTCCAATTCCTGCTTCATCGCCTTCACGCGCGCGGCTTCGGATTTCGCCTCGTTTTCCAAGCGTTTTTCTTTCTGCTCCAGCCAAGACGAGTAATTGCCTTTCCACGGAATACCGTGGCCGCGGTCGAGTTCCAAAATCCATTCGGCGGCGTTGTCGAGGAAGTAGCGGTCGTGTGTTACCGCAACGACTGTACCGGGGAAGCGCACCAAAAATTGCTCCAGCCATTCCACCGATTCCGCATCCAAGTGGTTGGTCGGCTCGTCCAGCAACAGCATGTCGGGCTTGCTCAGCAAGAGTTTGCACAAAGCGACGCGGCGTTTTTCACCGCCGGACAGATTGCCGATTTTGGCATCCCATTCCGGCAGGCGCAGCGCATCGGCGGCGATTTCCAATTCGTGTTCCGCACCGCCGCCCGTGGACGAACCTGCCGCAATAATCGCTTCCAAGCGGCCCTGCTCTTCCGCCAGCGCATCAAAATCCGCATCGGGATTGGCGTACTCGGCATACACTTCTTCCAAACGTTTCTGCGCCGCAGCCACTTCGCCCAAACCGCTTTCCACTTCCTCGCGCACGGTTTTTTCAGGATCAAGCTCAGGCTCTTGCGGCAGATAGCCGATTTTGATGCCGCCCATCGGCACGGCTTCGCCCTCAAATTCCTTATCCACGCCCGCCATAATCCGCAGCACGGTGGACTTGCCCGCGCCGTTCAAACCGAGCAGGCCGATTTTCGCGCCGGGGAAGAAAGAAAGGGAAATATCTTTAATGATGGTTTTCTGCGGCGGCACAACCTTGCTCACGCGCAGCATGGAATAGACGTATTGTTGGGACATGGGTTTTCCTTATGGAAACGGGTGGTAAAGCGGCGGATTTTAACCGAAAAACGGGTTGGGGTCGGGACGGGGTTTCAGGCAGCCTGAAAAGGTTACCGCCGATACGCTGGTTTCCGTGGAGCGGGCATTTATGCCCGCACGGTTTGCTGCTTTTGGATGTGGAACGCGTGGGCAGCAAGTGCCCACCCTACCTTCATTTGGCGTATTACTCATATACGCCCCGTGGGTTCGCTTTGCATCATTTTTTATTTTAATCAACAAAAACCGGCACACAGGAATGGATACGCGCAACACGGGATTCCGTAGGACGGGCACTTGCTGCCCACGCGTTTCATATCTGGGAGGCAGCCTGAATCCGCGCAGACAGCGGACTGCACCCTACTCCGCCCTGCCCCGCTTGTATTCGCACAGGCGGTTTGCTAGTATCCGAACCTTTTTTGCGCGCACAAGGATTTCCATGAATTTCAATCCCATGTACATCACCTTCGGGCTGTATTTGGTTCTGGTGCTCGGCATCGGGGTCACCGCCTATCTCGCCACCAAAAACTTCAACGACTATATGCTGGGCGGGCGCAGCTTGGGCGCGTTTGTTACCGCGATGTCGGCGGGTGCGTCCGATATGTCGGGCTGGCTTCTGATGGGGCTGCCCGGCACGGTTTATCTTGTGGGGCTGTCAAAATCGTGGATAGCAATCGGACTGGTTGTCGGCGCGTATCTCAACTGGCGGCTGGTGGCGGGGCGGCTGCGCGTGCACACCGAACACAACGGCAATGCCATTACCCTGCCCGATTATTTCTACCACCGCTTTGGCAAAAGCACGCGCATCAAACTTGCTTCTGCCGCCATCATCCTGTTTTTCTTCACGATATACTGCGCCTCAGGCATTGTGTCGGGTGCGCGGCTGTTCCAAAACCTGTTTCCCGAAATCAGCTATATGCAGGCGATGTGGCTGGGCGCGGGGGCAACCATCGCCTATACCTTTATCGGCGGCTTCCTCGCCGTAAGCTGGACCGACACCGTGCAGGCAACGCTGATGATTTTCGCACTGGTTGCCGCCCCCGTGATGGTTTATCTGGCGGCAGGCGGTGCGGAACAAGTCAGTGCGGCGGTTCAGGCTGCCTCTGCCGCTTCGGGCAAGCAGTATGCCAGCCTGTTCGGCGATTTGACATGGCTGGGCATTCTTTCCGCCGCCGCATGGGGCTTGGGCTATTTCGGTCAGCCGCATATCCTCGCGCGCTTTATGGCGGCCGACAGCGTGAAATCGCTCACCGGCGCGCGCCGCATCAGCATGGTGTGGATGGTTGCCTGCTTGGGCGGTGCAATTTTGGTAGGCTATTTCGGCATTGCCTATTTCGGCGCGCATCCCGATGAAACCGCTGCCATGCGCGGCGACCACGAACGCGTGTTCATCGCCCTGACCATGCTGTTGTTTAACCCTTGGCTGGCGGGCATCATCCTGTCCGCGATTCTGGCGGCAGTCATGTCCACACTGAGCGCGCAGCTTCTGCTGTGTTCCAGCGCAATCACCGAAGATTTCTACAAGGGCTTCTTCCGCCCCGATGCCACGCAGAAAGAACTGGTGTGGATTGGGCGCGGTATGGTGCTGGCGGTTTCCGTGCTCGCCATCATCATTGCCGCCGACCCTGCAAGCAGGGTATTGGATTTGGTATCCGATGCGTGGGCGGGTTTCGGCGCGGCATTCGGGCCTTTGGTGCTGCTGTCGCTGTTTTGGCGGCGGCTTACCGAAAAAGGCGCGTTTGCGGGCATGGTGGCAGGTGCGGCAACCGTTATCGTTTGGATACGCTACGTCAATCCCGCCATGAAAAGTGCGGACATGGAAACGCTCTATTCGCTGGTGCCAGGCTTCATCATATCCGCGCTTGCCGCCTGGCTGGTTTCGCTGTGGGACAAGCCGCCCGCCGCCGAACCGCTGCAACGCTTTGATGCCGCGCGGCAGGCATACCGCACCGAGGCGGAGAAATAAAACGGCTTTCAGGCAGCCTGAAAACAAAAAACAGCTTCTCATGAAGCTGTTTTTTTGCGCGCGGGCGATCGCCTGCTTACTTGATGCCTTTGTCCAGCAAATCCTGATAGCCGCCGTGGTTGGTTACGCGGGTGTAGCCCAATTTTTCCAGTTCCTGCTTGGCGATGCCTGCGCGCTTGCCGGAACGGCAATACAGGTTTACGGGGGCATTTTTGTCGGGGCTGGCGGCGGCAATTTTGGCGGCGATTTGGTCGTGCGGGATGTTGATTGCGCCGTCCAGATGGCCGGATTCGTATTCTTCGGGTGTGCGCACGTCTATCCAAATGCCTTGGGCGCGGGCGGGTTTGGCGGCGGCAGCTTTGGCTTTGGCAGGCGCGGCCTTGGGCGCATGGGCGGGTGCGGCGGATGCGGCGGCCGGCAGGGCAACGGCGGCGGCAATCAGGGCGGTGCGGAACAGTGTTTTCATATCGATTTCCTTGTGTCGGCGGCTTTCAGGCTGCCTTCCGGCGGCAGGCTATCCCAACATGTATAGTGGATTAAAACCGCCATGCTACTGCTTTGACCCGCCTTGGCGTACCGTCTGTACGCCCTGCGGCCCGCCGCTTTGTACCATTTTTATTTTAATCCGCCATATAAAACGGACACTTGCAGAACGGGCATTTGCCGCCTGTGCGTGTAAGGCAGCCTGAAAGAGGTTGAAAAAAGCGCATTGTATGCAGATGGCCATGCGCTTTTTTATGATTCCGTCTCAAAAATTGGCGGTTTTACGGCATCAGCATCCCGCCGTTCACGTGCAGCGTCTGCCCGGTGATGTAGCCCGCCTGTTCGGATGCGAGAAACAGCACGGCATCGGCAACGTCCTGCGCTTCGCCGAAGCGTCCCAGTGCGGTTTGCGCTTCAAACGCTTTGCGGGTTTCTTCGGGCAGGGCGCGGGTCATGTCGGTGTCAATAAAACCGGGGGCGACGCAGTTGGCGGTGATGCCCCTGCTGCCGACTTCGCGTGCCAGCGATTTGGTGAACCCTTGCAGCGCGGCCTTGGCGGCGGCGTAGTTCGTTTGTCCTGCATTACCCATCGTGCCGACCACGGAGGTGATGCTGATAATGCGTCCGTGCCGCTGCTTCATCATGCCGCGCAGCACGGCTTTGCTGGCGCGGAACACCGATTTCAGGTTGATGTCCATGATTTCGTCCCACTCGCTCTCTTTCATGCGCATCAGCAGGTTATCGCGGGTAATGCCGGCGTTGTTTACCAGAATATCCAGCCTGCCGTGTTCGCGCTCTATGTCGGCAATCAGGTTTTCTATGCCTTCTGGGTCGGCAGCATTCAGCACGCGGCCTTGACCGCCGTATTGTGCCAGCCGTGCGGCAATGGCCGATGCACCGTTTTCGCCGGTTGCGGTGCCGACAACAGTTGCGCCCGCTTGGGCGAGCGTGTCGGCGATGGCGGCACCGATGCCGCGCGATGCGCCTGTTACCAAGGCTGTTTTTCCGGATAGGTTTTGGGTATGCATATTATTTCCTTATGGGGGTGAGAATTTTTTGACGGAGAAATTCCGCAAAATAGGCGGCGGCACGGCGTTTTTCGCCGCGCGCCCAGCTCTGCTGCGCCGCAATGCGGAACATTTTCGGATATTGTTTGTACACAAACGGGTTACGCGGCGGGTTTTGCTGAACTTCATACGGTATGTCCGCCCACGGGGAGGCGCGGCGACAGGCATCATAGGCAGGATTAAAACCCAGCCAGTGCCACGGCTTGATGCCGCCGACAAAATGCACCAGCCTGATTTGGGCGTGGTTTTCGGCAAAATCCGTATATTTCTGCTGCCACCTGAGCCAGTTGTATTGCTCGGGCAGGTAGCGGATGTTGCCGTCCAATGCAAGGTTGAGCATGTCTTGGTCCAGCAGCCACAATTTTTCCGTGCCCACTTTTTCCTGCACGGCTTTCATCTTTTCGTTGGTACGCGCCGCATGCCACATGCCGATGTCTATCAGCATCACGCCTGCGTTGAAATAAACCGACAGCGGCGAGAACCCGAAGCGGTAAAGCGTGGGGATATAGTCGGCAAACAGGATTTTATCGGCGGCGCAGGCGGCGGTTTTGCCTTCCATATCTATGCCGAACAGTTCTTTCAGGCTGCCTGTGCACAACACATCGGCATCCAGATACAGCACCCTGTCGGCAATGCCTTCCAAAACGGTGGGGATGGCCAGCCGGTAATAGGTAGCGGGCGAGAACCATTTGTAGGTCGGCAGCCCGTCAAACAGGCTTTTGTTTAGAAAATGCAGGGTGATGCGGAACGGCGTGCCGATGCCCGCGCAGTTTTGCAGCTTTTGGAAACGGGCGATGTCGTCCTGCCCGATGCTGTCTACCATCAGATGAAAATGGATGGGCATATCCGCGTTGTGCGCCAGCACGGAATACGCTGCCGTGCCGGTGTGCCTGACGTATTTTTGGTCGGCGGCAAGGGCAATGTGGACGGGTGTGCTGCCCGGCGGAAACGGCGTGCCTGCGATGTCTATCGTTTCGGCAACCAGATTGTCCTTGGGAAACATTACTGCACCTCCGTTTGCGGTTTGGGCGGCAGCTTCGGCAAGGTGATTGCCTGATAGGGCGGAATGTCCAGTGCGAAGCGTATCCAGTTGCCGAAGCTGTATTTGCGTTTCAGGTCTTCAGGCAGCCTGAACAGGGGTTTTTGCAGGAATTCGGCCAGTTCGGCGCGGTTGGTGCCGTTCCACACGAAGATGTTGTCGGGGTGGTAGAAATCGTAATGGACGACGGTGGGATTGGTGGTGATGAGTTTTTTGTCAAAGCCGATGGCTTCAAACACGCGCAGCGACAGGCCGTAATGCTTGGTGTTGAGAAAATCCACCAGCACGCCTGCTTTCTGCGTCAGCAGCAGGGTTTGGCGGTAGGGCAGCGCGTCCCGATAGGGGAAATAGTGCACGCCGTCAAGCCCGAGTTCGCGGCGGGCTTCGTCCAAATCTTTGGCGGCGATGCGGAAATCCACGGGCAGCCCCAAATCCTGCGCGGCATGATAGAAGGCGCGGATGTCGGCAACGCGCTGTTTGGCATGCGAGCCGATGAAGAACAGGCTGCGGTTGTTTTCGTGCGTGTCGGGCAGGCAGTCAAAATAGAAGCTGGCGGTGGGGACGAGCTTGGCGGCGTATTCGGGACGGCGGCCGATGTCGTAGGGGTCAAAGAACAGGAAGCGGTCAAAATAGTCTATCTTGCCGAAGTCTTCGCCTAAGAAATCGAGGGCTTCCCAGTTGTAGTGCACCATTTTTTTTGATTTTTGGCGCAGGGACTGCATGAACGAATTCGGGAACACGCCCGGCCAAATCATGAAGCAGTAGTCTGCCTGCCCCTGTATGGCATCCAGCTTTGCCTGAAAAACGGGGCGGACTTGGTCAAACAGCAGTTCTTTTTTGAAGTTGCGGTCGCCCAAAATGTGCCGATGCCAGAATTTGCGGATTCTGTCCCAAAGGCGTTGGTATTCGTATTTGCGGTCTTCATAGGCGATGACGGTTACATCAAAGCCGCAGTGGCGCAGGTTTTCTTCCACCATTTGGCAGAAGCCGAACAGGGTGGGCATGGCGAGGATGACGGTTTTCTTTTCCATATCGTTTTCAGGCTGCCGCAAAGGCGCGTGCTATCCATGTGCTGAATGCGTATTGCCGGCGGACGGCTTCGGGAACGGGCTGGCAGGGGGTTTCTAAAAAATTTTCCAGTCCGGAGAGGTCTTTGCCGTCCCACGCGAAGATGTTTTCGGGGCGGTAAAAATCGTAGCGCGTTACCGATTGGTTGGTGGTGATGAGCTTTTTGCCGAAGCGCAGGGCATCAAACACGCGCAGCGACAGGCCGTAATCGCGATACTGCACGAAATCGGCAACGGCAAGGCTGGCGCGCACCGCCATCAGGTTTTCTTCAAAGCTGAGGATGCTGCTGCGGTCCAGATAGCGCACGCCTTCGCTGCCGAAGCGTTTCTGCGCGCGGCCGTCTTTACAATAGATGCGGAAATCCAGCGGCAGGCGGCGGGCGCGGGCGTGGCGCAGGAAGGTTTCGGTGGCTTGGGCGCGGTTGTCTTCATAGCCGCCGAGAAAATAGATGCCGCCGTTTTCAGGCTGCCCGGCTTCGGGCAGCGGGTAGTCAAAATAGAAGTTGCTGGCAGCCTGAAAGCGGTGTTGCGGGTATTTTTCCACGTCGGCGGGGTCAAACACCAGCATGCGGTCAAACAAATCCAGATAGCCCAAAATATCGGGAAATTTGCCGATGCCGTCCCACTGGAAGCCGACGCAGAAGCGGGCGCGTTCGCGGATTTGGGCGATGATGCGGCGCGGATAGACGTGGGCGTTGATGCACAGGGCGAAATCGGCTTTCCGGCTGCCGAACGGGGCAAGCCTGCGGGCGATTTCGGCTTCGTGGCGGCGGTATTTCAGGCTTTTTTTGTAGTCTGTGTTACCGGTGATGCGTTTGTGGAACTGGGCAATCAGGCGCGTGCCGAGGTTGGGGTACGGGGTGTCGCGTTCGTCAAAGCAGAGATTGGCGACGCTGTAACCTGCGTGGTGCAGGTTTTTTTCTATGCATTGGTCCAAACCGTATATGAACGGGGCGGCGAGTATGACGGTGGGGCGTTTATCCATGTTTTCAGGCTGCCTGAAATCAGGAATGCGCGGCAATGAAGTCGTCCACTGCCTGCGCGGACACCAGCGGCGTGCAGACGGCTGCGGGGTCTATGCGTTTGGCCAAACCTGCCAGCACTTTGCCCGGCCCGCATTCGGCGGATTGGGCGATGCCTTCGCGCACCAGCATCTGTACGGTTTCCGTCCAGCGCACGGGGCTGTATAGCTGGCGCACCAGCGCGTCTTTGATTTTTTCGGGGGTTTCGTATGCGGCGACATCGGCGTTGTGGATGACGCGGATTTCGGGCGGGGCGAGTGGAACGTCTTGCAGGGCGGCGGCGAGTTTTTCGGCGGCGGGCTTCATCAGGCGGCAGTGCGAGGGGACGGACACGGGCAGCGGCAGCGCGCGTTTTGCACCGGCTTCTTTGGCTGCGGACATGGCGCGTTCCACGGCGGCGGCATCGCCGGCAACCACAATCTGCCCGACCGAATTGAAATTCACGGCTTCGCACACCTGCCCTTGTTCGGCTTGGGCGCAGATTGTGCGGACGAGGTTGTCGTCCAACCCCAAAATGGCGGCCATTGCGCCCCGCCCTTGCGGCACGGCAGTCTGCATCAGTTCGGCGCGCAGGCGCACGAGTTTGACGGCATCGGCAAATTTCAGGCTGCCTGCGGCAACCAGTGCGCTGTATTCGCCGAGGCTGTGTCCGGCCATGGCGTCGGGTTTGCGGCCGCCTGCGGCAAGATAGGCGCGCCATGTGGCGATGCCTGCGGCAAGCATCAGCGGTTGGGTGTTTTCGGTTTGGGCGATAAGGGCGGCATCTTCGCCGTTCATCATGGCCCACAGGTCTTGCGAGAGTGCGTCCGAGGCTTCGGCGAAGGTGTCGCGTACAACGGACACGCCGTCAAAACCGTTCATCATGTTCAGGCTTTGCGAACCTTGTCCGGGAAAAAAGAATGCGAAGGGCATGGATGGACTCCTTGTCTGAAAAAGCGGGCGGATTATAGCAGCTCCGCAGTTTGGCTTCCGTGCGCCGGTCTGTGCCGTGCCGGGTTTTCAGGCTGAGACCTTTGCAAAATTCCCATCTTTGGCACATTTCTTCGCAACGCGCTTCTCAAACGCTTGAAAATATTTCAATATTCTCTGCGCGTTCTGCGATGCTGTTGCTTTGAACTGTGCTCAAATCTGGGGTTTTGCAAAGGTCTCAGGCTGCCTGTACGTTGCCCGACGGTGCTATCGGTTTTGGTCTTTCGGCAGCCGGTTCTGCACGGTGCGGAAGAAGCCGCGCAGGATGTCTATGTCTTCGCTGTCGGGCTCGGCACGGCGGAACAGGGCATGCAGGCGGCGCATCATGCGTTCGCCGTTGCGGCGGCGGAAAAAACCCAAGCCTTCCAGCGTGTCGCCCAGATGGCGCACCATGCCTTCCACCTGTTCGGCGGCGGCGGGATTACGCTCCGGCATCAGGTGCGACAAGTCCGCATCCGTTTGGCTGAAAAGCTCGTAACACACCACCTGCACCGCCTGCGACAGGTTGAGCGAGAAATAGTCGGGGTTGCCCGCAATCGTCATCAGGCGGTTGCATTGGCGCACTTCGTCCGTGTCCAGCCCGAAGGTTTCGTTGCCGAACACCAGCGCGGCCTGCTGCCCTGCCTGCGCGGCGGCAAGGATTTCCGGCACCAGCCGGCGTGGGGAAAACAGCGGCGCGGACAACTCCCGCCGGCGGCTGGTGAGCGCGCAGCTTAATGTCGTGCCGTGCAGTGCTTCGGCAAGAGTAGGCACAATTCGGGCGTTTTCCAAAACATCGCGCGCGCCCGAGGCCAGCACGAAGCTCTCTTCAGGCAGCCTGAAACCCGCTGCCGTTTCGGGGCGGAACACAGGCGGTTCCGGCGTCATCGGGGTGGACATCAGATTGGGCGACACCAGCACCAGCCGCGACAGCCCCATGGTCTTCATGGCACGCGCGGCCGAGCCGATATTGGCGGGATGGCTGGTTCGGGAAAGGACGATACGGATATTGGCAAGATAATCGGGCAGATGCGGCATGGCAGACAGACAGGGGAAAAGGCGCGATTATAGTGGATTAAAATCGCAATGCTACTGCGTCGGATAGCCTTGGCGCACCAATAAACGCAAAGGCAGCCTGAAACAGAGGAACACGGTTTCAGGCTGCCTGAAAAGGCCATATTAGCGCAAACACGCTCCCATAGGCAGGGGAAAGACCAAGTTTCCGTAGGGTGGGCATTCATGCCCACGCGTTCCGCCCTCTAAGGGCAGCCTGAAACCGCATGGCGCAACAAGTACCCCGCCCTACAAACCTTCCCGTTCGCCAGCACGTCAGCCATAAACGCACACCCCGCCCCCCATATCATTTCCATTTTAATCCGCTATACAATCCCGCCCCACCATACAGGAAACCGCAAAATGCACGAAATCCGATGCCCCCGCTGCCACACCGCATTCCGCATAGACGAAGCAGGCTATGCCGACATCCGAAACCAAGTCCGCAACCGCGAATTCCAAGCCGAAGTGCGCGAACGGCTCGCCCAAGCCCAAGAGCAGGCAAAAAACGAAGCCGCCTTGCAGCAGGCGCACGAACACGCCCGCTTTGAACGCGAACTGGCCGCACGCGATGCCGAAATCGCCCGCCTTGCCGCCCAAATTGCCGCCCACGGCAAAGACAGCGAACTGGCCGCCGCCCAGCTTTCAGGCAGCCTGAAAGCCGAAATTGCCGAAAAAAACCGCCAATTGGCCGAAGCCCGCGCACAAACCCAAGCTACCGCCGAACGCGCAGCCTTGGAACGGCAGCTTGCCGTGAACGCCGCCCTTGCCGACAAAGAGCGCGAACTGGCCGCCCTGCAACAGAACCTAAACCTGCGCGATGCCGAAAACCGACTGGCGCAAACCGCCCTGCGCGAGCAATACGAAACCCGCCTCAAACAAAAAGACGAAGAAATCGCCTTTTACCGCGACTTCAAAGCCCGCCAGTCCACCAAAATGCTGGGCGAAAGTCTGGAAGCCCACTGCGAAACCGAATTCGGACGCATCCGCGCCACAGCCTTCCCCGCCGCCCGATTCGGCAAAGACAACGACGCATCAAGCGGCAGCAAAGGCGACTACATCTTCCGCGAAGAAGACGAACAGGGCAACGAAATCGTCTCCATCATGTTTGAAATGAAAAACGAAGGCGACGAAACCGCCACCAAAAAGAAAAACGAACACTTCTTCAAAGAGCTGGACAAAGACCGCCGCGAAAAAGGCTGCGAATACGCCGTACTCGTCTCACTTTTGGAAAACGACAGCGAACTTTACAACAGCGGCATCGTGGACGTGTCGCACGCCTATCCGAAGATGTACGTTATCCGCCCACAGTTCTTCATCCCCATCATCTCCCTACTGCGCAACGCCGCCCTAAACGCCCTGCAATACAAACAGGAAGCCGCCGCCATGCGCGCGCAAAACATAGACATCTCCACCTTTGAAGACGATTTGCAAGCCTTCAAAACCGCCTTTGCCCGCAATTACGAACTCGCCAGCCGCCGCTTCGGCGAAGCCGTCACCGAAATAGACAAAACCATCCAGCACCTGCAAAAAACCAAAGAAGCCCTGCTCTCGTCCGAAAACAACCTGCGCCTGGCCAACAACAAAGCCGAAGATTTAAGCGTGAAAAAACTCACCCGCAAAAACCCCACCATGAAAGCCAAGTTTGACGCACTGAAAAACGGCGGGCAGGAATAGACAACCACCAGTCGGGCTGCCCAATCCGATAAAGCCGTTGAACCCACCCCACCGTGGCCGATGTACACGGAAACAAAATTGCTTGTAGGGTGGGCACTTGCTGCCCACGCGTTTTCAGGCTGCCTTGAAGCAACGCGTGGGCAACAAGTGCCCACCCTACGCAAACAGATACCTTTGCAAAAACCGCAGATTTGAGCACAGCCCAAAGCATGTGCACATCAACTAATTGAGACCTTTGCAAAATCCCCATCTTTGGCACATTTCTTCGCAATGCGCTTCTCTAACGCTTGAAAATATTTCAATATTCTCTGCGCGTTTTGTGATGCTATTGCTTTGAACTGTACTCAAAGCTGAGGTTTTGCAAAGGTCTCTAATTGGCTTCACCGCAGCCGCGCACGCTCCCGCAGCGTGAGCCAGCGTTTCCTTTGCTGTTGCAACACCGCCAGCAGATAGGCCAGTTCTGCGCGGATGGTGAGGCTGGTCCACAAAAAACCCTGCGTTTCAAAGGGCAGCTTGGCAGCGAGCGTACGCACAGCTTCTTCTTGGGCAAACGATATGGTGATGCGCGGCCGCCAGCGGCCTTTAAGCAGCATGGCAGTAAGATGCAGGTCGTGGCGCAAGGCGGCGAAATGGCTGCTAATCAGCTTTTCCTCATCGGGCGACAAGCGGGGCTTGGGCAGCTTGGATACGCCGGCGAGCATCAGGTTCACGCTGCTGATGATGTTGCGCTGGCTCTGCTGGATGCTTTCCAGAACGTCCGTGCCGATTTTGGTTTCATGGGCGGCGGCAGGCATCATGGCGCGGGTTTTCACGAGACGCGCACTCATGTCGCGCTGCTCCGCCCACAGCGTTTCCACGGCATCTTCGGGAATGGTTTTGTGTGCGGTGATGATGCTGAACAGGCGTGCGCAGGCTTCCATGTTGTCCGCCAGCGAAAAACGCCACATCAGCGTGGACTTAATCGGAATCAGCATGGAGGCGAGCAGCACGATAAGCGCGCCGATAACCACATTCACCGCCCGCATCACGCCGTCCTGTATCCAATGGCTGCCCGTGCCGCCCAGCAGCATGCACATGGTCAGCCCCGCCAGCATCGCCGCATAGCCGTGCCGCCCCAGCGACAGCCAGCCGCTTGCCGCCGCCGCTATGCCCAGCAGCAGGAAAAACTGCGGGCTGTAATGCAGATAATTATGGTTGAGCCACAGCAGGGCAAGCCCCGCCTCCATGCCGAGTACCGTACCGATGATGCGTTCATATGCCTTGCTGGTGATTGCGCCCTGATAGGGAACGGTGCCCAGCAGCACGAACACGGTCATGGCAATCCATTCGCCGTGGCGCAGGTTCAGCAGATAAGCGACCAGCGAGGCGGCGACAACGGCGGCGGCAAGGCGGACGGTGTGGATGACGCGCTGGTGGCGGTAGCGTTTGTATGGGTCGGTCCATTCGGCGAGCCATTTTCTGATGCGTAGGGTGTGTTTCATATCGTGTCCCGATGCGGTTTTCAGGCTGCCTGAAACCGAGGCGGCAGCGCAATCGGGCTATAATAGCGGTTTTGCGTACAGGATAGGAACAATGCAGAACCAAAACAATCTCTGCTGGCTGGATATGGAGATGACGGGGCTGAACCCCGATACCGATAAAATCATTGAAGTGGCGATGATTATCACCGATAAGGATTTGAACCTGCTGGCGCAGTCGGAAGTGTATGCCGTCCACCAAAGCGACGAAATCATGAACGGCATGGACGCATGGTGCACCGCCACGCACGCACGCACGGGGCTGACCGCACGGGTGAAAGAATCGTGTTACACCGAGGCGGAAGTGGAACGACGGCTGTTGGATTTCATGCGCCAATGGCTGCCGGCCAAGGCATCGCCGATGTGCGGCAACAGCATCTGTCAGGACCGCCGTTTTATGGCCAGACATATGCCGCAGTTGGAAAGTTATTTCCACTACCGCAATTTGGATGTATCCACCCTGAAAGAACTGGCCCGCCGCTGGCATCCCGCCGTATACAAAGGCATTGTGAAAAAGGGCGCGCACAAGGCTTTGGACGATATTTTGGAAAGCATTGAAGAGCTGCGCCATTACCGCGAAACTTTCTTGAAGCTGCCCGAAGCAGCATAAAAAATGGGGCTGACGTAGATTAGCAGTTATGCTAGTCTACAAAAATGCAGATAACCAATTGTAAATTAAGCAAGAGAGTTCAAAAGAAACTGCTTGAATTTTTCGTACTCCAAGTTACCGCCCGTTCCGCTGCCGATATTTTGGGCATTCAGCCCAACTCCGCTATTCTGTTCTACCGCAAAATCCGCATGGTTATCAGCCATTATCCGGCCTTGGCTGCCGATGAGGTTTTCGAGGGCTCTGTCGAGTTGGACGAAAGCTATTTCGGCGGACGGCGTAAAGGCAGACGTGGTCGCGGTGCGGCAGGAAAAGTGGTTGTCTTCGGCATTCTGAAACGTAACGGACGGGTCTATACCGTTGTCGTAGATAATGCCAAGTCCGATACTTTAATGCCTGTTATCAAACAGAAAATCATGCCGGACAGCATTGTTTACACGGATAGTCTGAGCAGTTACGACAAGTTGGACGTAAGCGGTTTTATCCATTACCGCATCAACCATTCCAAGGAATTTGCTGATATAAAAATATCAGGGGCTTAGGAAGCAAAATTTATTTTAAAGGATTTTCCCGCAACATTTTTAGCA
>CAUQSD010000008.1:0-53416 GCA_963520685.1 uncultured Kingella sp.
TACCGCTGGCACATCAACGACGGCGAAGAAGTGTTTGCCGTGATGGACGGCGAAGTGGATATGCATTACCGCGCAAACGGACAAGAACACATCGTGCGGCTGAAAAGCGGCGATATTTTCCACGCAGGCATCGGCGCGGAACACGTTGCCCACCCCTGCGGCGAAGCACGGATTCTGGTGATTGAAAAAGAAGGCAGCGAGTAGGACGGGCAATAAAAGCAGCCTGCACCTGCCCGCATCACAGAAATACCCCGAAATTTAACTTTTTCCATAACTCCCCAACCAAACAGGTAACACAATGTTTTTCAACCACATACTCAGCCTAACCATTTGGCTGCCGATTCTGGCAGGCGTGCTGGTGTTGGCGACAGGCTCGGACGAGCGTGCGCCGCTGGCGCGGATACTGGCGTTTTTGGGTGCGGCGGCCAGCTTTGCCGTTACCCTGCCGCTGTTCACGCATTTCGACCGCACCAGCGGCGGCTACCAGTTTCAGGAGCTGCATGCGTGGATTCCCGCGCTGAACCTGAACTATGCGCTGGGCGTGGACGGCATTTCCGTGCTGTTCATCATCCTGAATTCGTTCATCACGCTGATGGTGGTGCTGGCAGGCTGGCAGGTGATTCAAAAACGCGCGGCGCAGTATATGGCGGCCTTCCTCATCATGACGGGCCTGATTAACGGCGCGTTTGCGGCGCGGGACGCGATTCTGTTTTACGTGTTCTTTGAAGGCATGCTGATTCCGCTGTACCTGATTATCGGTATGTGGGGCGGTGCGCGGCGCATGTATGCCGCCATGAAGCTGTTCCTGTACACGCTGGCCGGTTCGCTGCTGATGCTGATTGCGCTGATTTATCTGGGCGCGCAGGCCGATAGCTTCATGATTACCGATTTGCAGAACCTGAAAAACATTCCGTTGGGTGTGCAGCAGTTGCTGTTTGTCGCATTCTTCCTGTCGTTTGCGGTGAAAGTGCCGATGTTCCCTGTGCACACCTGGCTGCCGGACGCGCACGTTGAAGCGCCGACGGGCGGTTCGATGGTGCTGGCGGCGATTACGCTGAAAGTGGGCGCATACGGCTTCCTGCGTTTCGCGCTGCCGATTCTGCCGGATGCTTCGCGCTATTTCGCGCCTGCGATTATTGTTTTGAGCCTGATTGCGGTGGTGTATATCGGTTTGGTTGCACTGGTGCAGACCGATATGAAAAAACTGGTGGCGTACTCGTCCATCAGCCACATGGGCTTTGTCACACTGGGCTTCTTTATGTTTATGGCCGACGGCCAGCCTGAAGCTTGGGGCTTCAAAGGCGCGATTATGCAGATGATTTCGCACGGTTTCGTGTCTGCCGCCATGTTCTTCTGCATCGGCGTGATGTATGACCGGCTGCACACGCGCAATATCGCCGATTACGGCGGCGTGGTGAACGTGATGCCGAAATTTGCCGCGTTCATGATGCTGTTCGGCATGGCGAACGCCGGTTTGCCGGCCACTTCGGGCTTTGTGGGTGAGTTTATGGTGATTATGGGCGCAACGCATTACCATTTGGGCGTGGGCGCGCTGGCGGCGGTAACGCTGATTTTGGGCGCGAGCTACACGCTGTGGATGTACAAACGCACGATTTTCGGCGACATCACTAATCCGCACGTGGCCGAAATGAAAGACATCAACTGCCGCGAATTTGCGGTGCTGGCGATTTTGGCGGCGGCCGTGTTGGGCATGGGCCTGTATCCCGAGCCGTTTATCGCGGTGGTGCATCAGGCGGCCAACGATTTAATGGCGCAAATCGCGCAAAGTAAGATTTGAGGTGCAACGTGGAAATGAATTTGAATTTAAGTGCTGCCGCACCTGAAATTGTGTTGTTGTGTGCGTTGTTTGCCGTATTGCTGGCGGATTTGTGGACCAGCGATGAAAACCGCTATATCACGCATTTCATGAGTATCGGCGCGATGCTTGCCGCCGCACTGACCGTATACTTTTCATGGCAGGGCGCACCTGTGGAGGCGTTCAACCGTATGTATCTGGTGGACGGCATCTCGCAGTTTGCCAAAATAACCGTGTATCTGGGCACGGCGGCGGTCATGGTGTACGGCAGGGCGTATAACCGCCGCTGCGGCATGGCGAAGGGCGAGTTTTACACGCTTGCCATGTTCGCCGCCCTCGGCATGAGCGTGATGATTAGCGCGGGACATTTTTTGGTCGGCTATATCGGCTTGGAGCTGTTGTCGCTCTCGCTCTATGCCATGATCGCGCTGCGCCGCGACAGCGTTCAGGCTGCCGAAGCCGCGTTGAAATATTTTGTACTCGGTGCGCTCGCATCCGGCATTCTGCTCTATGGCATTTCTATGGTATACGGTGCAACAGGCAGCCTGAATTTCGCCGATGTGTTTCAGGCTGCCCAAACAGGCAGTGCCAACGGCTGGCTGCTAAAACTGGGTGTGCTGTTCATCGTAGCAGCCGTGGCGTTTAAATTCGGCGCAGTGCCCTTCCATATGTGGGTACCCGATGTGTATCAGGGCGCGCCCACTTCCGTTGCCGCCTTTGTCGGTTCCGTGCCCAAAATCGCCGCCACCCTGTTTGCCTTCCGCGTTCTGGTGGGTGCTCTGGTGCTGCAAAAGGGCGACTGGCAGCTCATGTTCGCCGCACTCGGCGCACTGTCGCTGCTGGTGGGCAACTTGGCCGCCGTCATGCAGACCAACATCAAGCGCATGTTTGCGTTTTCCACCGTGTCGCACATGGGCTTTATCCTACTCGCGTTTTTGGGCGGCGTGGTCGGTTTTCAGGCTGCCCTGTTCTATGCCGTTGCCTATATCCTGATGAGCCTGACCGGTTTCGGCGTGCTGATGATGGTAGGCGGCGAGGGCAGGGAATGTGAAAACATCGCCGATTTGGCGGGGCTGAACCAGCGCAATCCTTGGTATGCCTTCGCCATGCTGCTTGCCCTGTTCAGCATGGCCGGCATTCCGCCGCTGGTGGGGTTTTATGCCAAATTCGCCGTGCTCAAAGCCCTGCTTGCCGCCGCCTATCCTTGGGCAACCGCGCTGGCCGTGTTTGCCGTCGTGATGTCGCTCGTCGGTGCGTTCTATTATCTGCGCGTGGTGCGTGCGATGTATTTTGAAAACGCCGAAAACACCGCACCGATGCAGGCCCGGCTGCTGATGAAGGTGGTGCTCTCCGCCAACGCACTGCTGCTTTTGGTTTGGGGCGTGTATCCCGCCTATCTGACGGAATGGGTGAAATGGGCGGTGGAAAAAGCGTTCTGACCGCTATGGCATAAAAAAGCGTTTCCTTTTTTGGAAACGCTTTTTCAGTTTTCAGGCATGCATCATGCTCGTTTTGCACCGGGCGGGTATGAACAAGTACCCGCCCTACGGAAACGCGTTATGCCCATGCAGTTTCAGGCAGCCATATCCGCCCGTGCCAACGGTTGCTGTTTTGCAAACAGAAACGCGCACACCCCAAGCAGCAGCTTTTACATTTCAGAAAAATGGTTTACAATTATTAATATATATCTCAAAAGTGTAACCACCGCATGAACACAAGGATAACCGCCATGCAAACGCAGCCATCCCCAAATTCTCGGCTTCTGCTCGGCATCCTCCTGCTGAGCCCCGCATGGGCATATGCTGCCGAAGGCGCAGGTGAAAGAATAACCGTAGAATATATCCTCGCCAACCTGATAGCTTTTCTAGGGATACTCCCTGGTGTCATCCACCGCGTCTTCTATCTAGTCGGCGTATTCTATATGTTCCAAGCTCTGACACGGATGCGGAACTACAAAAAAGACAACAACGTCCACCTGTCGTCCGAATACATCCGTTTCATCGGCGGTCTCGCCCTGTTTTGCCTGATTGCCTTCATAGACTATTCAGGCAGCATTACCATGTGGGGAGAAGGCAGCGGCAAAAAAAGCCAAATGCAGGAAATGATGGAAAACACACAAAAACCTGCCGACGGCAAAAACATTCAAAATTGCCTGAGCGGCGGCAACTGTTCAGATTATTAGCTCATTAAGTTGGGCCAATACCCAGTAAATCAGGTAACTTGGGGCGCGCCGCAAAGTGGAGTGGGTGTTTATACTCATGTGTCCCAACACGGAAAAGGCAGCCTGAAAACTATACAAACATATAGCCAATTTCCCAAATGCAGGTATTTAGACCACCCAAGCCACCCGCGTAGGGTGGGCATTTTGCCCATGCGGTCCCAACCTCAAAGGCAGCCTGAAACCCAAATATAGGCGCAAACCCGCCCAAACATTGAAACTTTTCAAAAGGATTCACCATGTCCCTGCACCGCCCCGATTGGCTCAGCAGTTGGAAAATCACCGCCCAGCGCACCCTGTTTTGGAAATTCGACGGCCTGCTCGCCATTTGGCTCGGCGTGCTGCTCGCCATATTCGTGTTGTTGCAATTCTTCAACATTGTGCTGTGGCAGTTGCCCATAGTCGGCATTGTGCTGGTGTTCGCCTTTTATCTGCTCAACAAGCGCGGCTATTCCATTCCCGTATTTTTCCGCCTTGTCGGCTTCGCATTGGCAGGCCGCCGCGCACGCGGGCGGAAAACACCGAAATACAAAATGTGATTCAGATTATTCTTGGAGTTATTGATATGAAATTGAAAAAAAATGTTGCTTTGATAATGGTTGCTGCAGCCATGCTGGCAGGAGGCGGATATGCAGAGGCTGCTAATTCAAGTTCTAGTGGCGGTGGTGGCTTTGTTCGAGATTCACAGGAGACATCTTCAAAATCCAGTACAGATAATGTGGGCAAAAATACGACAGGTGCAATCGCAGCAACAGGATTGGAGCAGGGATTTGTTCCAAAAGAGGGCGGCATTTTTTCCGAGCAGGATAAAAAAGACGATGCTACCAAGGGATATAAAGAAGCATGGGCGCAGCAGGGGTGCACAAAAGAAGCATGGGTTGAATTGAAAACTCAGTATGATAAAAATATGCGGATGTCCATAGCGCAGAGTGCAAAAATCGATCAAAGAATTATGGATGTGATTAAGAACCCGAATCAGATGAATATTGAAGGTTTTAGTATGTTGGGATGTGATTTGAATAATTCATTAAAGACGGTTCAAAATTTAACGAATACTGTACGTGAGGTTATTGAGTTTATTGGTTCGGGAAGTTCTTTGGATAAGATAAAGTCTGGATTGGAAAAAAAAGCAAGAGGGTTAATCCAAGGTATTCTTGAAGAATTAGAGAATGGAGTAAAACGAGCAGGATGTCAGTTGCTTAATAAGGCTGCTAAAGATACAGATGCTTTCCTTTATAGTACGGTGGGTCAAAAACTTGATGAGTTGAAAAGTGCTGGTAGCAATTTTATTGGAGATGTTAATCGTATGAATAATGAAGGAACTAGTAATTCTAATGGTAAAGTTGGCAATAGTGAAAACTGATTATTTATGTGTCAGAAAAGGGTCTATAAAATTATGAACTATAAAAAACTTGTATTTACGTTATCTCTCGTCTTGTTATCAACACCATTGTTTGCCATAGGGACAGGATGGAAGGTTGAAGATGATACCACGCATAGGGGGTTGGCCGATATAAAAGCATTATTAGAAGCTCAGTCGCAAACCGATCAAATCGGAATGAATGCGGCAATGGCTGGCAGCATCGGTGGCTCAATCAATAATGCCAACATTACCCTGATGCACGACTGGAAGCAGGCAGAGCTTAATTCTGCCCCCAATCTGCAAAAATGTATCGCCGTTTCGCGCGGCAGCACCGGCGCGGCATTGGCAGGCGCAAACAGTTCTGCCAATGCATTGCGCAATATGTCCAATGTTCGCCAAAATACATTTGGCAACGGCAATTTTATGAATGTCATCAGCTATGGCAACGGACAGGGGCAGGAAGATAAAGATTTGTGTTCGGTTTCAGATGTCAGATTAGGTATTTGTAAAGAAGCCGGTAAATTGGGCGGCTGGGCGGATAAAATAGAATCCATCCGCCAGAACCCGACAGAAAATAACCTGTCGCTCACCCAAAAACAAGTTGGTTACGGCCAACGTTATATCAACAGTGTAACCACCGCGCTTGCTCCCGATCCGATGGGCAACGGGCAAGGTGCAATTTCTGAAAAATATACCGTTTTGCGCAAAATATGGTTACAGCGAATGGCTCCCACTGTGGACGTGTTAAACGAGCAATTGGCGTATAGCCGCGGTATGCAGCTTAGCGAACAGCATCCATTGGCAAAAATATGGAATGATCCACATATGGTGAAAGCCTATCAGGAAGTCCGTGGCAAAGAATCCGTTCGCCCCGCTGCTCCGTCATTGAAAGAAATAGACCAAATGATGGTATATCGCCCGCTACTTTATAGCGGTGATATAGCGCGCCGTGAAAGCACCACGCGTGAAATAGATGCCATTCGCCAATTGGCGGAAAGCCAAGCCATGACCAATTACCTGCTGTTGAAACTTTTAACCGAGATGCAGCAAACCAATGCACTGCTTGCCACAATCAACGCCAACCAACTGGCACCGGTTACCAATGATTTGAGCAAACAGGCGGGCTCTGGGGAATAATTCAAAGGAGTTAGAAATGGGGAAAATACAAATCCTGAAAGTAGCATCAGCATTATCAGCCATGATGTTTCCTGTATTCGCAAGGGCCGAAGAGGGGATTTTTACGCCTCCCGATGGTGATTTGTTTATGGCCATGCTTGCCCAAATTATCGGCAAGCTGCTTAAAGCATCAGGCTGGGAAAGCGATGGCACAGGTGTATTTGCCGGTGTTACAGGCGATCCGCTGCACACCACATTGGAATTGATTTCCACGGTTGGTGTTGGTTTTGCATTGAGCTTGGTTGCATTCTCCATGCTCTCCACGTTGATTCACTCTTCCCAAACAGGTAAAACCTTTATTCAGGATTTGGGTGGCGCATTTTATGTTGGCCGCACAGTAACCATATTGTTTCTACTCGTTCCGTTTTGGAACGGTTTGGGTTTGGGCATGATTCTGCTTACTTGGGCATTTTCCAGAATGGTCGGTTTTGGCGGTACAGAATGGAAAAGCTTTTTGGGTATTCAGGAGATGTTTATTAAAGACAGTGAGAGTAATGGAAATATAAGGTCTTTATATGCAATAAAAATGCCTAATCCGGAACTTCACGAACTAGTTTATCGTGTGTTTGAGGGTTATGTCTGCATGTATGCCGCAGCATCAGAGCAACTTTATGAAAACGAAAGGATTGTCCATAATCGAGGATTCGCACAGGATCAATTTAAAGAAGAAACATCTTTGAATGAAAAAAACAGTACTATAGATGATCAGGGGATGGCTAAGGTTACTATTGAAAGAAAGAATGATGGTAAGTCAGATAATACTTTTGGATATACTCAAGATACTGTGGTAAATGCACAAGAAGCTTCGGCAGCCGCGCAGAATGGACTTGAAAAAAAATCTACAGATAATCTTCAGAATAGTAATAAACTTGCCAAAGAGGAATTGGAAAAATACAAAAAAGCACGCAAGGAAGTTATCAGTCAAGAGATAAAAGATAGCTATCCAGAGGCGCTCGTATTTGACGGGAAAAGCCGTAAAAGTGCCAATTTAGATAGTATTAAGAAGGCCAATACCCTTGAAAAGGCTTATGTGGATTTTACGAAATCTCCATCTTCTGGCGCTAAACCTTCTAGTATTAAAACAACAGGCATTCTATCTTTTGGAAATAGAGAACAGACTGCTTGTGGTGTGATAAATTTTACTACAAATAATACGTTCGTTGGAAATGGATATGTTCAGTATGCCAATGCAGAGGATATTGTTGGAGGTATAAAAGAATATTATTCATCAGGAGAGGATGGATCAAACACGGGGGGGAAATCAAATAAAAACAGGAACAATACAAAAGGTGATATTTTTATAGGTGCATCAGAGGAACTTCTTAATAGATCCGAAAAGCGTCGTAAGGACGGGGTACACAGCCTTGGTTTAGATAGTAAAGATGGTAAATCAAGCTCTGCTGATCAAGTATTGGCTATTTATGCCGATTTATTTGATAAGACATATACCAATAAAATTAAAGATGTTGCCAAGAAATATGTGGAGGCAGTTAATACGCATTCTCGGGTTGGCTGGAAAATTAGAGATGGGCGTATTTTTCCTATTGTAGAGACACCGACTGATAAAAAAAGTAATAACAATAATGGTAAAGAAGGCAATAGCGATGAAGAGATGCTGACCCGTAATAAGAAAATATTACAAATCGAAGCAGCATATAAATTAGATGTGATTGCTGATGATATAGAAAAAAAAGTTATTGAAGAGATAAGAAAAAAAATAGAGCAAAATTCTAGCAAAAGCAACTCTTCATCTTTGAATGATCGCAATAACTATATTGATGTTTTGCAGTTGGCGCAAGACAGTGCTGAGAAACAAGGTTTCTTTAGTATGTTTAAATTTATGACTGCTTTGCAAAATAATATTGCAAATGTTCAGAATTTAGCACGTATAGTCCCTGATTTTCCAGACTCTGTCAAAGATAGTAAAGATTTTAAAGCATTCAAGAGGTTAATGCCTTCTTCGGGATATAGGAATGCTCCATCTAAAAATCTCCTCGATATACTCGGAAATAAATATGGTTTTATGGAAGATTTTGCCAAGAGTTCACAATCTAAATCTTTGGCTGCAAAATACTCTGGCTTACAGGCATCCAAGGCTAATCCTTTAATGGAATTGGCATATGGTGCTGATGTTCGTACTATTTCAAGTAGCTATCGCCATCCAATGGTTATGACTGTGGAAGCTGGGCATACAATGCTGAATGCAATTGAATTGTATACAAACAATAAAGATAAAATTAGCAGTGGGAAAGGTGACAGAAGAGATGTTACGAGTGCTGGCAATGCGGTAAATATACTTGTATCAAGCATGTATGCAATGGGTATGATGCTTGCCTATTTTATTCCTGCGCTGCCTTTGTTGTATGGCATTGGTGCTGTGCTTGGCATTACAGTTAATTTTCTAACAATTTTGTTTTCTTTGCCTTTTGTGTTGGCGATGCATTTAACTCCGGAAGGATCGAAGTATGCTGGTAAAGCAGCGCAGGCTTATCCGCAGATAATTTCTATGTTATTGGCTGTGCCATCGTTGGCATTCGGATTTATTCTTGCAATGGTATTGATGCAAGTGTTCGGTATTTTGGCAATTTCTGCTTTCGCAGATGGCATGGATTTGATTTATTCATCCAATTATAGTCCAGTTTCATCTGTTCCTAATGGGCACAATGGCGGATATTTCCACTTAAATAGCTTAACGGCTTCATTTGCGGTGTTCCTGTTGTTTACTTATTTGCTGTACCAATTAAATATTAGATCATTGTCTATTATGACGCTGGCCGCAGATAAGATTCCGACCATGATTGGTGGTGCAATGGGTCAATTGACTGAAGCAGCACAATCTATTGGTGGTTCTGTCATTGAGAACAAAATTGAGAGTAAGGCGTCTGCAATTGGGCAAGGAGCTGCCTCTTATGCACCTAGCTCTTCAAACGGTCCGGTAGGAGGCTCTGCCGCACCAGTTACTGCATCTGTTGCATCTAGCTCTCGTCCTTCTGGAGGTTCTGATGGTGGTAAAGTACCAATAAATGGAGGAGAACCAATTAATACTGGTAGATTAAACCAGCAGGGACGGAATGAGACTTTGTCACCAACAACAAATACTTCTGCCGATATGGGTGGTTCTGCTAGTACTGGTAGCCCTACTAATACAGCTGGTTCAGTTAATACAGGTGGTTCTGTGGTGTTGCAACCCAATACCCAAGTTCAGGCTGCTGCTGCCGCTGCCGCTGCCAATAATGTTGCGGCTTCTGTGCAAAATAGCAGTCACACGGTCGCTAATGCAGCGGGAAAGGTTGAGGCAGCAGCTAAGGAAGCATCGAAGCATACTAACGATAAAAAGCAGCACCCGAGTTAGCGAGAATCGGGTAATACAAGAGTTTGCCTGCTTTGTTAGTCATTAATGAGAAGCTGCTCTCCTGCTAGAGAAGGCGGGCAGCTTGAAATTTGGGTTTCGATTTCAGGCTGCCTATCCTCTAAAATATTATGCGTATAACGAAATATTGGATTTATGTCATTCTTCACCAAATTAAACGAACTGTCAGATGAAATTCTGAATCACCTGTTCAATGCAAAAAAAGATTATCTCTATAATTACTCCTGCTTGGAAACTGGAATCAGCGATGAACGCGGAAATATGCGGGATATGCCGATTTTCGCAACCCAAACGGGCGGCCTGCTGACCGTATTGCAGATAGACGGGTTAAAAACCATTATTTCGGGGCAAACCTATGCTGATAGCATCATTAATCATTTGGCACAGGCTTTGTCTAGTAACTTCAAGAAGCAGGGGCATTATTTCCAAATGTGCTTCCAGTTTGATCCGTCTAAATCAAAGGAAAATATAGATGCGATATTGGCGGATAAGTATTTGGCCAATGAAAAGCTGCATTTGGATTTAAATTATATTGTTGATGACGAGAAAGATGCTTTATACCGTTCTGGTATGGGCGCGGAAGAAAAGAACTATTTGCTGCTGTGGACACTGCCTTCTCTATTTAGCCCTTCTGAACAGGAAATGGAAGCCAACGGGCGTGTGGAAGAATTTAAAAATGCAAATCTGCCGCTTGGCGGTTCGGCCAATCCGTTTGCTGCGTATAAAGGGCTGATTAACAAACATAAAGCTTATGTTGAAAACATTCTGCGCGAATTGGGTAATGTGCAGCTTGATTTTCAGGTGCTGGATTTGGCTCAGGCTGCCCGTGAGATGCGTTCGGGTATAGAGCGCGGCGGGGTGAGCAATGATTGGCGCGTGCGTTTGCCGGGTGATTATTATGTGCCGATGAAAACGCATGAAAATTTGGAATCGGAAGGCTGGAATGTTGTTCCCGATACGGTTGCACAGCAGGTGTTCAAGCAGGATATGGAGTCGGTAAACAAAAAGATTGTGCGCTGCGGACAATATTTCTTTGCGCCTGTCTATATGACCGATTATCCGCAAGAAGTGCAGTTTTTCCGCGATTTGTTCGACAAACTGACGTCTTATCGCGATATGGGCTGGCGGGTAATGTTCAGTATTGGCGGAGACGGGGTGGATGCCAAAAAGCTGCAACGAAGTATTTCTGCGATACTGGCATTTGCCTCTGAACGCAATCGTCTGTTCAACGATACGGTGGACAGTATGGGCGATTATGTGAACAAAGCGGGGGAGACCGCGGTAACATTCCGCTTCTCTGCCTGCACTTGGGGCAAAACGCTGGATCAGGCGGAAACCAACGTTTCGCAGCTTATCCAGTCTATTGAAAGCTGGGGCTCGCCCAATGTTTCCGATGTAACCGGCAACCCGATTGAGGGTGTGGCTTCCGCATCCATCGGTTTTACACCGTTCGGCATTGCACCTGAGGCTGCGCCGCCACTGCGCCAGGCAGTGCAAATGTTGCCGTTGTCCCGTCCTGCACGGATATGGAGCAAAGGATCGCTGATTTTCGGCACGACGGATGGCAAGCTGATGCCCTATCAGCCGATGAGTTCGCTGCAAAGCTCTTGGACGACGCTGTTTACAGGCATTCCGGGCTACGGTAAATCCGTCAGCATGAACGACAGCCATTTGTCTTTCGTAATGAATTCGCTGAATGACGAACTTCCCTATATCGCTATTATTGATGTGGACAGATCGTCCGAAGGATTTGTTCGGCTGATACGTGATGCGTTGCCCGAAGATGAAAAATACAAAGCGCAATATATACGTCTTTCCAACAGCCCGAAATACTGCATCAATTTGAACGACACCATGCCGGGCTGCCGTTTCTTGCTGGAATCTCAGCGTGCCTATGTGCTGGGCTTCCTGACGACTAGCATGGCCGATCCGATGACGGGGCAAGTGCCGGATGGCATGGCGCAGTTTTTGTCGGATTTGGTGGACAGGACGTTCCAGCGGCTGTCCGACTGTTTTATTACTTATCCGCACGCACGTCCGCGCACATTTCAGGCCAACAGCATTCCGTCTGTAACCAACTCGCTACGCGAAATCGGTTTTGAGCCTGTTTCCGAGGAGCAGCTTGCGCACAATCTTATCCGCAACGAGGGCGACAGCACACGGGCAACTTCGTGGTGGGAAGTGGCGGATATCCTGTTTGCTCATCCAAGCGGCAAATACAAGCGCGAAGCCTTGCTGGCGCAGCAGCGCGCCGTTCCCGTACTGACCGATTACATCATCACTGCGCGCGAAGATTTGCACATCAAATCCATGTATGGCGATAAGGAAATCGGCAAGGAAAATTTTATCAATGTATTCTGCCGAACTCTGCAAAGCGTTATTACCAGCTATCCCATCGTGTCGGATCACACGAAATTTGAAATCGGCGATGTGCGGATTTTGGCGTTGGATTTGATGGAAGTTGCCACGGGGCATACCATGCTGGAAGCCAAACAGGCTGCACTGATGTATATGTTTGCCACTAATGCAATGGCCAACAGCTTTATGCTGGATACCAAGCAGGTTGCATCCGTGCCGGCTCCAGATAATGTGCGCTTCAACGATTACACGGATGTTGCGTTGTACAAAAAAGCGTTTTTGGAGAAAGTGGGCGGCATTGCCAACGCCTACAAGCGTTTCACCATGGACGAAATGAGTGTGCCGATGAAAATACCGTCCATGAAAGACTATGTGAATGCGGTTGCACTGTTGATGCGTAAGCGTAAAACCGAATTTATGGGTGCCTCGCAGTTGTTTACCCACTTCCCGCATGATTTGCTGACTGTGCAGACTACGCTCAATATCTTATCGCCCTGCACCGATGCGGACATACAAATTTTGAAAGACAAAGCCGGCGTGTCCGAACCTGGCGAAATATACGCGCTGCAAAAAATGATAACGCCGCCCTCTGCCGACGGCAGCGTGTTTGTCGCCATCTATAAAACCAAGCGTGCCAACGGGCGTTATGCCGTGCTGTTGCGAAACAAAATTGGTGCAATCAAACTGTGGTCGCTAACCACCACGCAGGAAGACTACCGCCTGTTCTGTACCATGGAAAAGATACTCGGCAACGCCATTGCCGCGCGCAAAATACTTGCCAAAGCCTATCCCGGCGGCAGTGCGAAAGCCGATATAGAACGCATCATGCGTGAAACCGATACCCGAAAAAACATTGATGTGTTTGAAGAGCTGTGCCACAAATGGATAAAAATCCACGGGCAAAGCGTGATGGGATGATGCCGACCTATATTTTTCAGGCAGCCTGAAAACCAACGCCGAAGCGAGCCATGACCCTGAAACCATTGAAAATAGAAGCCAGCCCGCTGTCGTGGGACATCAAAGACCTGCATCACGCCAGTCCCGACAACGAAGCCCTGTCCGGCAATCTCAGAAAGACCTATGCCGGCATCATCAAGCGCGACAAATATACTTGTCGGTATTGCGGGTTTGCCGCGCGGCATCATCAGGAAGTGCACCATTTGGACCACAACCACGGCAATTTGGATGAAAACAACCTTGTCTGTGCCTGCGCTCTGTGCCACCGCAGCTTCCATCTACACGCACTGGATGAGGTACATGCCGCCCAAGCGGTGTGGTTGCCTGAAATCACGCAGGTAGAACTCAACCATATCTGTCGTGCTGCTGCCGTTGCCGAATACCGCCACGGGCAGCCTGAAAACGGCAAGCACCCCGCACAGGATGCGTACGAAGCGTTGTGGGAATACGGTTTCGCATCACGTGCCGACCGCCTGCGCGAAATGCTGGGTGATGCCAGGCTACATAGTTTGAGTGCACTTGCGCAATTGTTGATAAATACCGACAGAAAGCAATCTGTCGCCGAGAAACCGTTTGCAGACAACATTAAATTGTTCCATTTTCCGCATAGCCTGCGGATTCAGGCTGCCTATTGGTCTGAACATATGCCTGATTTTGAACGGTGGCATGCCCTTGGTGTGCCGCAATCTTCCAACCAACCGATAGCCGAGTGAATGCCATGAAAAAACATTTCCGATTTTCTGCTGCTTTGATGCTGTCCATGCTGTTTTCCGCTGCTGCTCAGGCAGACGATATGCCGGCCTATTTAAATTTTGATAAATTCAATACACCGCGCGAGTGTTCGCCTGCGGAAAAGCATGCAGGTAAAACCAACTGTCATATCTGCGATGCTGATACGCCAAATATTGTGTTGCCCTATAATACACAGAATGCCCATATACCCGATGCAGTCATTATTCCATCCGACAGTGAATATAGCCGTGATCGTTATCGTAATGCATGGAATCAGAATACAACTACATCGGGCAAACCCTTTGATTTGCGCCAAGCCATTTACGAAAAACAGAGGCGGAATGGGGGTTTTATACGGTCTGGTGGCAGTGCATCTGTTGTTTTGCATGGTTATAATTTGACTGGTCTTGCAGGTAGCCCGAATTCCGAACAAGACCCGAACAGTTTGTATCCATTGAATATGCGGACAGTCTGTGAAACATTCAGACCGCGTTACTCTGTAGAAGAAGCAGCGAGACGCGGAGATAAATCAGGCTTTCGTGGTGCAGCAGTGCTTGGAATTGGCAGTGCTGCCATATCGGCTGCGCAGATTGCGAAATTTACCAATCCTGCTGGGAACAAGGGGGAAGGTGCAGCATTAGGTGGTGCAGCGGGTGATATTATGGAACAGGCTTTTATGGCGCGAAAATCATTCGTCTGTGTGGAATATTTCACTAGAAGAGATGGAGTAGTGGACAATGGTTTTGGCTATAATGATGCGGGGGGGAAACATATTGTTTTGCATAAGGAAAATGGTAAGGATTGTGATAAACCACTTAGGCGTTTTTATGATATGAAAGTATCAGAGCTCTATTGCTCCGGTGTGGCATGCGATGGTCTCGATAACGGCGTGAACAGACCGTTGACACACATGGTACGTTTTTTATATTTAATACTAAATCCATCTGCTCGTGGTCATTGGAGAACTATTCTAGAGAGTAAACGGGCAGCAAATCAACGTCCCGATAAGCTGGAAGACGATCCATATTACTCCGGACGGAGATAAAGCCAAGCAGCCTGAATGTCCTATTTCGCGTTTCAGGCTGCCTTTATCCCAGCCGATTTCATCAAGTGTCACAGACGAAACTTTAAGTAACCTTTTTGTGTAAAACTTCCCATGTCCGAACAGCAATACAAACTGCGCGGTCTGCGCCCGTCTGACATTGTCGGCACGGAAGAGCGCGTGCGCGATACCCGCAACTGGGGTGCGCGGTTTCAAGCAAGCATCGAGAACAACGGCCCTGCCGTTTTCAAACACCTGTTTGCCGCCTGCGCCCTGATTGCGCTTGCCGTACCGTTTACCGTGTATGTAATGATTCCGATAGCGGGCGCGCTGATGCTGTATGCCTCTTCAAAGGGCGTGCGTACCTTTACGCCGTTCGGCACACTGCCAAAGGTTGCGGGCGAATACAATCCCGATAAGGATGCTTATTTCGGCGCGGACGGTTCCAAGCTGACCGGCATCCTGTTTATGGCAACCGATGACGAAACGGGCGGCGAATTTTGGATAAACGATGACTACCTGCGCCGCCACATCGCCATGTTCGGTACAACGGGCGCGGGTAAAACCGAAGCCCTGTTGTCCATCTGTTTCGGCGTGCTGCTGAACGCATCGGGTTATATGTTCGTGGATGCGAAAGGCACATACGAGCTGTATGCAAAGGCATATAACACCGCGCGGCTGTTCGGGCGCGAAGACGATGTGCTGCTGCTGTCGTATCTGACGGGCGATCAGGACGTGCGCGCCGAACACACTGCTGTCAAAGTCTCCAACACGCTGAATATTCTGGCAGATGCCACGCACGACGGCATGACGCAGACGCTGGGCAGCCTGATTCCGCAGGCAAGCGGCGACAACCAGGTGTGGACGGGCATGGCACTGAACCTGATTGAGTGCGTGCTGGCCATTCTGACCTACCGGCGCGACTACCTGAAACAACCCGTGTCGCTGGTGGGGCTGCAAAGGCTGCTGGTGTTGAAAAACCTGTTTGCAACATGGGAAGAGGCGCGGGATGCCAAAGGCAATCCGCAAAGCCCGAAATATCTGCCTGACTGGGTGTATGACAGCCTGTACAATTTTCTTAACTCCATCACAGGCTTTCGCGACGACAAGCCTTATGGCGAGCAAGTTCCCGATGTGCACAAATATTACTCGTTTGCCTCCATGCAGTTTGGTAAGGTGTTGGGTTCGTTCACGGGGCTTTACGGCTATATCTTCAATTCCGAATATTCCGAAATCAACCTGCGCGACGTGCTGCTTAACCGACGTATTTTGGTCGGACTGCTGCCGTCTTTGGGTAAGTCGCCCACCGAATTGAAAGCGATGGGCAACACATTGGTCACCGCTGCCAAGCAGATGTATACCAATCTTTTGGGGGACAGAGCGGAAGGCGAAATCGGCGATATTTTGGAAAACAGCCCGTCCAAATCATCCGAGCCCCAAGTAACCATTTGGGACGAATGGGGGCAGATTGCGCCGGAAAAAGGCGCGGCAGTTATCCCTGCGCAAACCCGTGCGCTGGGAATCTGTTCCATATTCGCAGGGCAGTCCATCATCCAATTCGGGCCGGAGGCAAAAGACGTTATCGGTAGCTGCGATTTGCTGATTGGCTTGAAGTTGAAAGATTCGGGCGACACGTTCAACCTGTTCCGCGAAAAAATGGGCGAGGCGGACACGGCGGTTACGACAGGCAGCCGTTTCATCAATGATAGGCGCACCGAGGAAAACGACACCGTGCAGTATGAGCGGCGTTCCGTGTTGGCGTTTTCCGATTTTGAGGCGCAGACGCAGGGACAGGCACATTTTCTGACCAACGGCACGTTTATACGCGGGCGTTTCCCGTATATCGCCATTCCGATGCCGTCGCACAGCATCATCAAGGTTAATCAGTTTTTGGCGATGAAGTCGCCCGATATCGAACAGATTGCCGAATTGAAACAGGCATACAGCAGGGCGGCAGAAAATCTTGCCAATCCGCCCGAAGAATATGCCGGTGCAGAAGATGATTTGAAAACAGCAGGTTTGATTGCTTCTTTGAGAAAGGTTTTTGACGATATGGCGGAATGCGGCATCAGCAATTTGGGACAGCAGGCGCAGGCAGCGGCTTGTGCAGTGTTTGCAGATTTGGCAGAGCAGAAAAACACCATTGCGCCCGAATACGGCGGCATCGGCTTTTTCTATCGAGATGAAGACGTGCGGCATTTTCAGGCTGCCTCAAAGGCAGAGCAGGACTTCCGTCCGTTCGGGCTGCGTCAGGACGAGGTGATGGCGTATCTGCTGCCCGTCCAAACCGAAGTCCACCCGAATCTCCGTAAGGCAAGGCAGGATGTGGAAGACACCCTGCGTGAGATAAACGAAGACGTGAACAGCATTGAAGAAATTCCCGAAATCACGCAGGAAGATGCCGACCGCGCCATCGCAGAAACCTTGGCGTTTGCGGCAGAGGGTGAGGCGGACGAAGGCGGCGCGCAGGAATAACGGCATTTATGGCTAGCAATAAAACGATTGTGCAGAACCGGGCACGGGCAAAAAAAATCAGCATTCTGGCAGTTGCCGTTCCTACTGTTTTTTTTATTGCGCTCAAAATTGCGGGTATTGTTTACCCGCCGTTGCGTGTCGGCGGAAAAAGCCCCGAAGTGGCAGACGGCTATGCCGTGCGCGCCAATGCTGCCGCCGATAACGATTATGCGCATTACGCGCTGAAAATCGGCAGCGGCTGTGGCCGGCATTATCCGTTGGGTGCGCCGCGCGTACAGGGAGACGATAAAGCAGCCCTGCTGTGTTACGGCGGTTTCGCGCTGCATTATGACGCGCAGACCAAAACGCCGCTGTGGGGCAGTTACGTGCTGGATGCGGCGGAGTGGAGGCAGCCTGAAAAGCGGACGGCTGCCGCATGGGCTGCCGACCCGAATCTGGCGCAGAAGGCAAAATCCATCACCGTATTCCCGCAGATGTATGCCCAATCGGGCATGGCTGCCGCGCAGCTTGTTCCTGCCGCAGACCTGCCCAATCAGGAGGGCGTGCAGCAGAGTATGTGGATGAGCAATGCCGTTCCGCAGACTGCCGCCGCAGGGCAGTTATGGGGTAGGCTGAACCAGGCTGTCCATTCCCTTGTGGGCAAAAAGAAAGGCGGCGCGGCGTTGGAGCGGCTGTATGTGGTGTCGGGTGCGGTGTATAAACCTATAAAGGGGCAGAAGCCGCCCAAGGCAGGCGAGCCGCCGTATTACACGTTTGCCGGTATCCAAACGCCGACTTATTTCTATAAAGCCGTGCTGCATCCGAAATCAGGGCGCAGCATCGCATTTCTTGTACCGAATACGGAGGATGCGAACCTTGCCGCTGCGGATTTCAGGCGCAAGGGCATCGCCATGAGCATTGCCGAACTGGAAAAAGAAGCCAAAGTTGTGCTGTTCCCCAACATCAGCGAGCCTGCCGCCAAGAAGAATACGGCTCTTTTGGAATGGTTCTGATGCGGCTGCCCGGATTTGTCGGCAAACTGTTTTCAGGCAGCCTGAAAACGGGCGCGGCATTGGCAGAGCAGTTTGATGATTACGAGGGCGGCAACGAACACCGCGAGTCGGTGGCGTTCCGCCTGTTGCACAAGTTGTTGTTGGATGCGGCAGGACAGAGGGATTTTTCCAAAAACATGGATTGGCAGATTATCCCCGCGCAGCAGGCTGCTTTGGCAAGACTACGCAGCCTGTGCGATGTCCAATCGCCCGATTACCAGAAAAAAATGCAGCGGCTGGAAGAGGGGGCTATCCCGCTTCATGCCGCCGTTTTTTCGGATTTTGCAGACGGGCGGCTCGGCGATTTCAGGCTGCCTGAAAAGCACCGCAGGCGGCTTTCGCGAATGGGGCGGATAAACTGTTCGCTGGAAGTTTATCCGTTTGACGACAGAAGTGTGATTGTGTCGCTGGCTGCGTTGGACAGGCGGGATTTGGCCGTGTTTGAAAACGTGTTGGCGGAAATTGCGCCGCAGTTGGAGATATTTCTGCGCGAGAGCCGCGAAGCGGTGCGGGAGATAATCGCCATCGTGTCGGAACATAATCCGATGGATGCCGCGTTGCGCCGTCAGGAGCTGGAAAAGACCGAGTGGCTCAACCGCTCCAATTTCGCCACGCTTTATCAGTCGTTTGCCGCCAACCGTTTTTTGTTTGTGTCGGATATGCGCGATGTGCTGCGCGGGATTGCCGATGCGGACAGACAGGCGGAGATGCGGCAGCGGTTCGACGGCTTCTTGAACAGGCAGGCAGCCTGAAACCTGTTTTCAGGTTGAGACCTTTGTAAAATCCTCACCTTTGGCATATTTCTTCGCCACGCGCTTCTCTAACGCTATTCTCTGTGCGTTTTGTGATGCCATTGCTTTGAACTGTACCCAAATCTGAGGTTTGCAAAGGTTTCAGGCCGCCCGTTGTGCGGTTTATTCTTCCTGTGTCATGAATTCTATAAATTCGTCCAAACTGAATTTGCCTGAAAGCTGCAAGCCCGTGTCGGATACCAGCAGCGGCAGGTTGTGCGGTTTGATGCCGAATGCGATGGCCAAGGCTTTGCTGCTGAACACGGCTTGCCCGCAGGCAAAGCGGAAGCTGTCGCCTATTTTTTTGGTTTCGTCCTTGCCGAACGACCATGTGCGGCGGTAATCGTCCGCACCGCCGTATGAAATGTTCATGTGGATGCCGGAATTGCAGTTGGCTGCGGCCAGAATCGGCAGGCGGTTTTCTTTCGGTTCCAAACCTTTGTCGTTGGGGAAGAGGGCGGTGTCGCTGGGCAGCAGCACGTTCCACAGCGGCTTGCTGCCTGCTTGGGCGGCGGCATCGGCAATCTTCCTGCTTTCATCGGTGGCTTGGAACTTGCTGTCTGTGCGCCGCAGCAGGGCGGGGATTTCCGCTTTGTTCCATTCGGGTGCGGGGTTTTGCGCGTATGCAGCCGCCCAGTATTCCGCCTGATTGCAGCCGTTGCACAGCATATCCGACAGCAGCAGGGCATAATGCCCGCCGTCTTTGCCGTGCGGCAGGTGGCTGCGGTCTAGGAAGTTGGCTGCGGTTTCAAAGCTGCCCTCGGCCGATTTGAGTGCGGCGGGTGTGGCGGCGCGCGCGTTTTTGCGGATTTGGTTCATTGTCTGTGCAAATTCGGCGGCAACGGCGCGGCGCGCTTTATCGTCGGTCATCGGGGAGCCGTCTTTGTTGAAGAACGATTTGCCCCAAGGCAGCGCGGAGAACACCAAATATTCGCCCTTGCGCGAATAAACGGCGAAATGCGGCTGGTTGGTGGCGTTGTCTATAATCAGCACGTGAACAAAGTTTTCAGGCAGCAGCTTGGATTTGCCAACCCCTTGGATGTTTAAATCGGGCGCGTCTTTTTTCAGCTTTTCGTAGACGGGTTTCATGTCGGGGCTGGTATAGGGAATGTTGGTGTCGTGCGCTTTCATGGCGATGTCGCGGTATTCTGCCGACAGCATCAGGATGGCGACGTCGGGATTGCTGTCTTTGATGTTTTGAGCCTGACGCACGAGCTCTGCCAGCCGCGCTGCCTGTGCTTTGATTTTGGCGGCTTCTTCGGGCGGCAGCCCTGCCGCCAGCCGTTCGGCTTCGCTGGCGAAAGTCTGTTCGATGTTTTCCAGTTCGGCATCGGTGTAGTCTCGTTCTTCTGCGGATGCGGATGCGGCGGAAGCCGTTGCAACGGCGGAGGCAGCCTGAATATCGGATGCGGCTGTGGCGGATGAGGCAGGGCGGTTCTGTTGGGGAACGGGCTGCCCGCAGGAAGCCAACAGGCAGGCAAGCATGACGGCGGCGGGGCAGTTTGGACGGATGGACATCGTTCGGTACTTTCTGCGGTGTGGTTAAACTTCGCTATTTTAAACGAAAAAACAATTTGCTGCGTTGTCCCGCCTTGACGTACTATCCGTACGCCTTGCACTCCGCAAGCCCTGTATCGTCTTACTTAGCCGGCGCATGTAAACATTAGAACGGATACGCATAATGCTGGTTTTCGCGGCGTGGACACTCGTTGTCCGCGAGGTTTTAAACCGCTTGGGCGGCAAGTGCCGGCTCTGCGAACGTATTCGTTTTCATGCGCGCCGGTTATATACCGTGCGCTGTTTTCAGGCTGCCTGAAAACGGTGTAATATTTTGATATTTATCGCCAATTAAGGCAGCTTTGTTTTCAGGCTGCCTTTTCGGCGCCAAACTGAAATGAACAGAAACACAAACAAAACGCCGCACCTTCTCCGCACCGCCGTGTTTTCAGGCTGCCTGCTGGCAGCGGGTGCGGCACAGGGCGAGTGGGTGCTGCACAACAATGCCGGCAGGCTGCGCCAGAACGGCCAGATGCCGCCGCCTTCTGCCGAGCAGCCCGCCCGCCCGCAATTCGGTGCCCAGTCGGGCTTGGAGCAGCAGATACGGCTCAGGCAGGCGCGTGCTGCCGATTCCCAACGTCCCGCCGCCCCGCACCCGCGCGTTGCACAAGGGCGGCAGACGGAGCAGGACGAAATGATGCGGGCGATACAGGCACGCATCTTGGGCAGAAACGGCAACAGCCGCCAGAAGCTGCGCTACCATACCCACAACCTTGCCGAAGCCGTTCCGCCGCAGCCTCCCCAACCGCAGGCAGGCAGGCTGCTGTTGCCGCTTTCTGCCTACCGCGTCAGCTCGCATTACGGTTTGCGCATGCATCCGATTAAGAAACGGCTGCTGCACCATTCGGGCGTAGATTTTGCCGCACCCTACGGTTCGCCCATAAAAGCGGCGCAGGCGGGCTATGTCATCTTTGCAGGTGCGAAAGGCGGTTACGGCAATGCCGTTGTCGTGCAGCACAATCCGCGTTTTGCCACACTTTACGGACATGCCGCCAAGCTGCTGGTGCAGCGGGGCGCGTATGTGCGCGCGGGGCAGGTTATCGCGCTGGTCGGCAGCACGGGGCAGAGCACCGGTCCGCACCTGCATTTTGAAGTACAGGATTACGGACAGGCCGTTAATCCCGTCTTTTTCCTGAAATATTGAGAGAGCGTATGAACAACCAAAACAACAGCGGCATGCAGCCCGGCAGCACGGAAGAGAAAATGTTTCTGGCAGCATTGGGGCTAGTGGCCGTCATCATCTTCATGAGCCTGTTCTACTGGCTGTGGAAACCCGAATACCTGACGCTGAAAATGTATCAGTTCCGCCTGCTGGACAGCCTGACAGGGCAGAAAATCGGTTTCATCCACGATTGGCGCGTGCGCTTGGACAATACGCCGATTACCTCGTCGCTGCTGAACGACACCTGGTCGTTCAAAGACATGATGCAGCTTAGCTACCTAACCGACTATGTGCCGGTTGCGCTGCTGCTTTTGGGTATTTATGCGGCAAACAAGCACATCACCCGCGACCTGTTCCTGTATCTGAAACTGCGCCACCGCGACCTTCACGTTACCGACCGCGGCAACGGCATAGACGCACTTTCCCGCATCGGCGACTATGTAACCTCCAACGGTTATGACGAAATCAAGCCCGTGTGGGGTCTGAACCTGTTGGATAAAAATCCCAACGAAGGCCCGTGGGCATCCGCGCGCAAACCGCACGAAGTTGCTGCCCAACATGGTCTGTTCAAAACGGCGGGCGACCCCGATACGTTGGACGAAACCAAAGCCCGCAACTATTTTGCCGGCCAGCTCGGGCGCGTTTATTTGGGCGAAGAGAGCCTGTCCGACTACCACAAAGCCTTGTTGGGCGTGCTGCTGGCCTACATGGAACGCAGCAACAAGAAAGCCACCGAAGCGCGCCGCGCGATTTCGCGCTCGTTTGATGCCAAGCTGAAAAAACACGTTCCCGACTATGCCGCCGCCATCGCCCTGTACGAGCAATACAAAGGCAGCAAATATGCGCGCCACGTGTTCACCCGCCACGCTTATGTGAACACGCTGATGCTGGGGATGTATATAGAGGCCAAGCAGGTGCGCAAAATCGGCGTGTGCCCCGCGCACTATTTCATTTGGCTCAAACCGCTGGATCGGGAACTGTATTACGCGCTGAACAACGAAGGCAGGGATGTCGCATGGACTGAATGCGCGGGCATCTTCAACCACACGCGCTACGAAATCGCCATGAACCAGCCGCTGTTCCAGCCGTTTGTGGACGAATGTGTGGAAGCATTCAAAGAAGAAAGCAAAAAAGTCATCCCCGATGTGGCGGCATCGGACGGAGAGTAACCGCCATGCTGTTCAAAAAGCAGTATTTCCAGCCATACCACCGCATCCTGCTGCATTGGCAGCGCAAGCCGTTGTTCCAGCGCGCCATCTTCCCCATGTTCAGCGGCGTGTTTGTCGGCATGGCTGCCGTGTGGATTGGCACGCTGCTGGCCGGATACGGCTTTGAGCAGCGGCGGCTGCTGTGGATGATGAAAGAAGGCATGGTCTTCATGATGCGCTTTTCAGTCGTGCTGTATCTGTTTGCGCTGGTGTGGTGCGTGCTGGTGCGGTTCTACCGAATCGGCAGCGGCTGGAAATGGCTGCTGTTTTCGTTTTCGGTTTCAGGCTGCGTCGGCTGGCTGGCGTGGCGCGTGCTGGAAGGACTGTTTGCCAGCCGCGCGGATTATCTGCGCGATTTCAAAGAAGTCGGCACGGTGTGCGTGGTAGCGGTTGCACTGTCCGTACTGCACGTGTGCGTGGCAGCATTCCTGTTTGAGCGGGAAAAGCGTTACCACGATGCCGGCTGAATGCGCCGAAATGCAGGTTCTTTGCGCTTTCAGGCTGCCTGAAAAGCCGTATAATTTGCGCTTTCACAATACAGGAGCATGATATGGGACGCGTTTCCACAGGCATTTTTGCAGCGGTTTTGGCTGCGGCGGCATCGGGCGCGGCGGCGCACGGTGTGCATCACAAACCATTGGCTTTTGAAGAACTGCCCGCCGTCTGCCAGGCGTATTTCAAACGTGCGCAGGCGTGTTACGCAAAAGCAGATGAAAAAGCCGCACTGTTCCACAAGGGGAATACGGAGTTTCTGCGCCAGTCGCTGCCCGCCGCCACCGTGAAACAGCGCGAAGAAATGTGCAAAATGGCGGACGATGCCTTTGCCGATAAAGCAAAAGCATTGAAGTGCGAATAAAACCGCTGCCCAAAAAAAGGCAGCCTGAAACCGGTTTTCAGGCTGCCTTGGTTTTGTTTAGTGCTTGACGGGGAGTTTGATGTGGGGTTTGGGTTCGGGTTCGGGTTCGGCAGGAATCAGCCCCAGTTCAATTTGCTGCTCCTTGCTCAACAGGCTGCTCCAATCACCGTTTTTGTACCACTCCGGCCCGTCCAGCTCAATCGGATGCTGGATGCGCTCGCAGCCGTTGCCGCAGAGGAGGTCCACATCGCGGCAGTATTTGTCGCAGCCCCAGCAGATGCGTTCGGGATGTTTGGGATGGATGGGGAATTTCTTTGCCATTTTTGCGTCCTTTGATGTGTGTTTTCAGGCTGCCTGAAAGGTGCTTAGGGTGCGAGCCGCGATTTCAGCCAGCGGCCATTTTTCAGAATGTAGCAGATGCGGTCGTGCAGACGGCTGGGTCTGCCCTGCCAAAACTCGATGCGTTCGGGATGCACGATGTAGCCGCCCCAATGCGGCGGACGCGGAACGTGCAGCGGGTGTTTCGCCGCAAACGCAGCCGCGCGTGCCAACAGCACAGCTTTGCCGTCAATTTCGCGGCTCTGCTCGCTTGCCCATGCGCCCACGCGGCTGGCATAGGGGCGGCTGTTGAAATAATCGTCCGACTCGTTTTCAGGCAGCCTGAAAACGCTGCCTTCAATACGCACCTGCCGTTCCAGCACCGGCCAGAAAAACGTGAGTGCGGCAAACGGGTTCTCCGCCAGCGCACCGCCCTTGCGGCTCAGATAATTGCTGAAAAACACAAACCCATCTGGGCGTGTTTCTTTCAGCAGCACCATGCGCGCAGTGGGTTTGCTGTCCGCCCCCGCTGTGGCGAGGTTCATGGCGGAAGGCTCGTCCGCCTGTGCGGCAACCGCCTCTGCAAACCACTGTTCAAACTGGGTTATCGGATTGTCCGCACATTGCGCTTCCGACAGTTCGCGCCGGCTGTAATCCTGCCGCATGGCGTGCAGATTCATGACCAATCCTAAACATTCGTGGAAAATCGGTATTATAGACCTCCGCATCCTGTCATGCCAAGAATCTGTGTTTTTTAAAAAATATTAAATATTCAGTCGGATAGTGGAATTAAATAACGATGAGAATAAGTCTCATTTAATAGTTAAAATCTCATATTTCCTGATTTGTATTTATTTTTTGCTATAATGCCGCCCGATAAATTACCGAATAACCATTAAGAACCATACCGCTAGCCATGAAACTCACCGTTATCGGACTCAACCACCAAACCGCCCCCCTGACCATCCGCGAACAGCTTGCCTTCCCCGCCGATGCGCTGCCCGAAGCCGTGCACGATTTGAGCGTAAACGCAGCGGCGGAAGCCGTTATCCTGTCCACTTGCAACCGCACCGAACTTTACTGCGTGGGCGATGCCGATGCCGTTATCGGCTGGCTGGCGGATTATCGCGGCATGGCGGCGGAGGATATCCGCCCGTATCTTTATGTGCTGGGGTGCAGCGAAACCATCCGCCATGCCTTCCGCGTTGCCTGCGGTTTGGACAGCATGGTGTTGGGCGAGCCGCAGATTTTCGGGCAGATGAAGGAAGCGGTGGGCGTGGCGCGTGCGCAGGGCGGGGTCGGCACTTGGCTGAACGCCCTGTTCCAACGCACTTTTCAGGCTGCCAAAGAAGTCCGAAGCCTCAGCGGTGTGGGCGATAATGTGGTATCAATGGCTTCTGCTGCCGTGCGTATGGCAGAACAGGAATTGGGCGATATCGGCAGCCTGAACGTGCTGTTTGTCGGTGCGGGCGAAATGAACGAATCGGTTGTCAACTATTTTGCCGCCAAACAGCCGAAAACTTTAACCGTTGCCAACCGCACGCTCACCCGTGCCGTTGCTTTGTGTACCCGTTTGGGCAACGGTGCGCAGGCCGTGCCGTTGGATGCGCTGCCTGAAATCCTGCATCGTTATGATGCGGTTATTTCCTGCACAGGCAGCGAAATGCCGGTTATCACGGCAGCAATGGTGCGCAATGCCGCAGAACGGCGTTCAGGCAGCCTGAAAACCTTCATGCTGGATTTGGCCGTGCCGCGCGATATTGAGGCTGAAGCTGCCGAAGTGCCGGGTGTGCTGCTTTACACGGTGGACGATATGGCAGAGCGTGTGGCGCAGGGCAGGGATGCGCGTATGTCTGCCGCTGCCCGTGCCGAAGCGATGGTGCAGGAGAAAGTCGGCGAGTTTGTTGCATGGCAGCAGAGCCGCCAGCGGGTTCCGCTGATTTGCGCACTGCGCGATGAAGGCGAACGCGCGCGCCGGCAGGTGCTTGACAGCGCGATGCGCCAGCTTGCCAAAGGCACACCGCCCGAAGAGGTTTTGGAGCGGCTGTCTGTTCAGCTGACCAACAAATTGCTGCATTCGCCCACGCGCGCGCTGAACAAGGCCGATGCCCGCGATGCCCATGTGGTGAGTGCGCTGGCGCAGGTATTCCATCTGCAAAACCAAACCCGCCACTAACGCAGACGTATTTCCGTCTTTCAGGCTGCCTGCGAATGCCGATGCGCATTTGGGGCAGCCTGAAACGCAGAAGCAGCCTGAAAACGGATGGCATTTGCCGTCCCGTATCCGTCCGAATGCGGTGCGAAGATTTTCACCAATTTGCATTCTCCCCCTTTTATTTGCCCGCAAAATCGCCTAACCTTACGCCCTTTCGCCGTTTCAGGCAGCCTGAAAACCATTAAGAGAGACAATAAAACCATGCCCAGACAGACTTGGAAGAAAATAGCCCTATACACGTTCGGCGCGCTCAGCGGCGCGGCATTAAGCATCAGCGTGCAGAGTTTCGCCGCAGGACAGAAGGACGAAAACCTGCCGATACAGTCGCTGAAAACCATGGCGGAAGTTTACGGGCAGATTAAGGCGAACTACGTCAGCACATCCGAAGACAGCAAACTTCTGGAAAACGCCATCAAAGGCATGGTATCCGGCTTGGACCCGCATTCCGAATACATGGACAAAAAAGGCTATGCCGACATGAAGGAAAGCACTTCCGGCGCGTTTGGCGGTTTGGGTATGGAAATCGGTGCGGAAGACGGTTTTGTGAAGGTTATTGCACCGATTGAAGACACCCCTGCCGAGCGCGCAGGCGTGAAAAGCGGCGACTTTATTCTGAAAATCAACGATGAATCCACGCGCGGCATGAGCGTGAACGATGCCGTGAAGAAAATGCGCGGCAAGCCCAACACCAAAATCACGCTGACCCTTTCGCGCAAAGATGCCGACAAACCGATTGTGGTGAATCTGACCCGTGCCATCATCAAAGTGAAAAGCGTGCGCGCGCACCTTTTGGAAAACGGCTACGGCTACATCCGCGTGGTGCAGTTCCAAGAGCGCGTTGTGCCCGACACTGCCAAAGCGGTTGCCGATTTGACCCGCGAAAACAAAGGTCCGCTCAAAGGCATTATTTTGGATTTGCGCGACGACCCGGGCGGGCTACTCAACGGCGCGGTGGGCGTGTCCGCCGTATTCCTGAAACCTGATGAAACCGTGGTCAGCACCAAGGGGCGCAACAACAAACGTGAATCGGTGCTCAAAGCGCGTCCGGAAGATTATCTGCTTTCCGCAGGCACCGACCCGTTGGCGCAACTGCCTGCCGAAGTGAAAAACATACCGGTTGCGGTCATCATCAATTCCGGTTCGGCTTCCGCTTCCGAAATCGTGGCGGGCGCGCTGCAAGACCACAAGCGTGCGGTGATTGTCGGCACGCGCAGTTTCGGCAAAGGTTCGGTGCAGTCGGTTATTCCCGTGTCGGACGGCGGCGCGCTGAAAATCACCACTGCGCTGTATTACACGCCGAACGACCGTTCCATCCAAGCCACGGGCATCATTCCCGATGTGGAAGTGCAGGATAAAAACCGTGTGTTTGAAAGCCACGAGGCAGATTTGTCGGGACACATCGGCAACCCGAACGGTTCGGAAGACGTGAAGTCGTCTGCGAAGCCTGCTGCCGCATCCGAACCGGAAGAGCCGAAGCCTGCCGCCGCCAGCGAGGCCAAACCCAAGCTGGAAGAGTTGTCTTCGCGCCGCAAGCCGGACCCGAGTAAAGACGACCAGCTCCGTAAGGCTTTGGATTTGGTGAAAAATCCTGCCGAATGGCAGAAGTCGTTGGGCACAGCTGCTGTGAAAGAGGCGGAAGAGGCCAAGAACAAGGGCAATGATAAAGAAAAAGCCAAGGATGGCGGTTCTGATAAGAAATAAGTTGGAAAAAACCCTGCGCAAGCGGGGTTTTTTGTTTTCAGGCTGACATCAGGGGACGGAACGGGTGGGCAGCGAATCGGTTTTCAGGCTGCCTGAAAAGGCGTGGTGGCGGAAGTCCCACGGGGCGGTGGGGTTGCCGTTTGCCCACAGGCCTGTGCGGTTTTGGCGTGCCTGCGTTTCGGCCGATTCATAGCGGCGGTATTCGGCAGGATGCTGGTTTTGGCGGGCATAGTGGCGGTAGTGCCATGCGTTGCCGTTGCGGATTTGGGCGAGGTTGATGTCTTGCCCGTTTAGTGTGATGCGGGCGACTTGGCGGCGGTAGCGGTCGGTGCCGTATACCTCTATGCGCACGGTTTGCCCGTCCAGCAGGCGGTGCAGGGCGTTTCGGCTCGCGATGCCGTGGGCTTGGTCGGTTTCGGGGGCATCTATGTAGGCAAGGCGGATGCGGTGTTTTGCGCCGTTTTGGTCGATGGTGCGTACGGTGTCGCCGTCGTGTACGGAAACGACGGTGGCGGTGTAGCTGTGGGCGGTTTGGGGGGCGGACGGTGCGGCGCAGGCGGTGGCGAGGGGAAGCGCGGTGGCGAGAAATAGGGCGGTGGCAGGTTTCATGGAGGATGCTTTCGTTGGGGCAGCCTGAAAAGGGGGATATTCGTTGCCCGTGCGGTTTCAGACTGCCTTTGGAATGGGAGATGTTTTCAGGCTGCCTTATTTCGGGAAACAGGGCAGCCTGAAACAACGGTGTCGTGTGATGCGGAAAAGGCGGAGACCTTTGCGAAATCCCCATCTTTGGTCCATTGCTTTGAACCGGGCTAAATCTGAGGTTTGGCAAAGGTCTCAGGCAGCCTGAAAATTCTGTTCGGGCTGCCTTTTGTTCAGCGCACGTTGGCTTGGATGGTTTCCACGCCGCTTTCGCGCGCCAGCAGCAGCAAATCGGCATAACGGTGGGCGAACAGACCGTTTTCCACCACGCCGGTGATGCGGTTGAGCGCGTCTTCCATTTGGATGGGGCGGCTTAAATCCAAGCCGTGCACGTCCAAAATTTCGTTGCCGTTGGGCGTTTTGCAGCCGATGCGCAGTTCGGGTTGCCCGCCTAACTTCACGATTTCGCGTGCGGCCATGGAGCGCGCCATCGGTACGACTTCTACGGGCAGCGGGAATTTGCCCAAGCGGCTGACATATTTGCTTTCGTCGGCAATGCAGATAAAGCGGTCGGCAAGTGTGGCGGCGATTTTTTCGGGCAGGAGTGCCGCGCCGCCGCCTTTAATCATCTGCATCATGTGGTTGATTTCGTCCGCACCGTCGATGTACACGGCCAAATGCGTGGCTTCGTTGGCGTGGATTTCGGGGATTTCCCAGCGCGCCATCAGCTCGGAGGTTTTGGGCGAGGTGGCGACTGCGCCTTTTATTTTCCTGCCGCTTTTGCCGAGTGCTTCTATAAAGAAATTGACGGTGCTGCCCGTGCCGATGCCGATATAGCGGTCGGACGGGACGAGTTCCACCGCTTTTTCGGCGGCGGCGCGTTTGAGTTCGTCTTGCGTCATAGTGTTGCCTTTCGTGGGGGGAATGGTTTCAGGCTGCCTTAATCGTGCGCCAGCGCATCAATGGGGTTGAGCTTGGAGGCGTTTTTGGCGGGCATGTAGCCGAATAGGATGCCGATGATGGTGGAACAGGCGACTGCGCCGATGATGGAGGCGGTGGAAAAGGACATGGCGAAGTCGCTGCTGCCGAGGAAGGTGTTGAACAGCCAGCCCAGCCCGAACGAGAAGGCAATGCCCATAAACCCGCCCATCAGGCACAGCAGTATGGCTTCTATCAGGAACTGCTGCATGATGTTGCCTTGGCGTGCGCCGATTGCCATGCGTACGCCGATTTCTTTGGTGCGCTCGGTTACGGACACGAGCATGATGTTCATCACGCCGATGCCGCCGACCACCAGTGAAATTACGGCAATGCTGGAAATCATCAGCGTCATTGCGCCGGTCATGCTTTCCACGGTTTGGCGGATGCTGTCGCTGTTGTTCATGAAGAAGTCTTCCGTGCCGTGCCGCGCGATAAGCAGTTCTTTGAGGCTTTTTTCGGCAACCTGCGGATTGACGCCGTCTTTGATTTTAACCACGATGCTGCGGACGTGTTTGTCGCCGCTGATTTGGTACATCACGGTGGTATAGGGCGACCACATCATCAGGCTGTCGCCGCCCATGCCGTTTTGCTGGTCTTTGATGGTGCCGATTACGGTGAGCGGGCGTTTTTTCATCAGGATGGTTTTGCCCAAGGGGTCGGTGCCGGCGGGGAAGAGTTTTTTGACGGTGTTTTGGTCTATGACGACTACTTGGGCGGAAGATTTGACTTCGTCTTCGGTAAAGAGCCGGCCGCTTTGCAGTTTTAAACCCTGCGTATCAAAGTATTGTTCGCCCACGCCGTAAATGCTGGCCGTTAAGTCGGTGTTGCGGTAGGTCAGCGTGCCGCCTTCGGAGCTGACGGGGGTTACGCTTTCCACATAGCTTTGCGTGGCGATGGCTTCGCTGTCGGCAATTTTGAGCGTTTTCACTTTTCCGCTGCGTCTGTCGCCGAAACCGCGCCCTGCGTAGATGCTGATGGTGTTTGTTCCCATGGCGTTGATGTCTGCCATGATTTTTTCCTGCGTGCCGCGTCCCAATGCCACCACGGACACCACTGCCGCAATGCCGATGATGATGCCGAGCATGGTTAAGAGCGAGCGCATTTTGTGCGCCACAATCGCCTGCACCGACATTTTGAACGCTTCGGAAAACTGGTCTTTGTAAAACGCCAGGCCGCGTTTTTCCTGTATGGCCTGAACTTGGCTGGTGGGGAGGTCTTTGGTTTTGCTGGTGTCGGAAATAATTTCGCCGTCTTTGATTTCAATCACGCGGTTGGCCTGCGCGGCGATTTTGGGGTCGTGCGTCACCATGATGATGGTGTGGCCGTCGTTATAGAGTTGGCGGATGATTTCCATCACGTTTTCGCCGCTGGCGGAATCGAGTGCGCCGGTGGGTTCGTCTGCAAAGATGATTTCACCGCCGTTCATCAGCGCGCGGGCGATGGACACGCGTTGCTGTTGTCCGCCGGAAAGTTCGCTGGGTTTGTTTTTTTCTTTGCCCCGCAGGCCGAGTTTGTCCAAAAGCCCGTCGGCACGTTTGTTGCGTTCGTTTTGCCCCATGCCTGCATAAACGGCGGGCAGGGCAACGTTGTCTCGTGCGGACACGGAACTGAGCAGGTTATAGCGTTGGAAAATAAAGCCGAAACGTTTGCGGCGCATGGCGGCAAGCTCGTCTGCAGACATTTTGGAGGTTTCCGTGCCGGCGATGGCGTAGGTTCCGTCAGTGGGTGTGTCCAGCAGACCCAAGATATTCATCAGCGTGGATTTGCCTGAGCCGGACTGCCCGATGATGGCGACAAAATCACCTTTTTCTATACTTAGATTGATGTTTTTGAGTACGTGGACGCGGTTTTCGCCTTCGCCGAAATAGCGGTTGATGTTTTTGCATTGGATAAGGCTCATAACGTTCTGACCTTTGGGTGGGAAAAGCAGCCTGCACGGGTGCAAAGCGGTTTCAGGCTGCCTGAATAATGGGGTGGTTAATCGGAGGTTTTGGGGTGCAGGCTGCTTTTTGCGGACGCGGAAATAAGGGAGGCGGCCGCCGAACCGTTAAAAAGCAGCCTGCACTTTTCATTTCGTTGGGCGGCAGGTTCAACTGGCTCAAGCGGTCTTTTAATCCACTTGCGGCTACCACCGGATGGCAAACGTTCCACCGCGTTCTGGCTGCCATCCTTCCGCCAAAGCGCGGCGTATGGCACGGGCAACGGTATCCGGTGTAACGGTACTGCACGGGATGCTGCCACGCGGCTGATTGAATGCGTTGTCATGGCGCGGTTGATCCATGGAAACGTGCAGCGTGCCACCGCGCGGGCTTTCCGGCGCAACAGCAAATGTCAGCGGGCTGCCGCAGCCGTAATCCGCCTGAATGCGCGTCGGTTTGCGCCGTATGCGCCAGCGGTAGGCCGTGCCGTCCACCACGATGCGGCGGCTGCCTTTGAACGGAATTGCCATGTCTTTTTCCAATATCTTGAATGCTTTTCAGGCTGCCTGAAACTGCGGATACGCCGCTAAAAATTGCTGTTTGGCAGCGGTGTAGCCGTCAAACTTATCATCTTCGTCCCACGCAAACGCCTGCTGCCGCATAAAGCGGATAAATGCGTATAAAGCAGCCTGCTCTTCGGCGTTCAGGTTCAGCCCTTCGTAAAACCCGCTGTCCTGCAAATGGGACATCAGCGCATCGGAATCCATCGGGTTGTCCTGCAATGCCCACAGCATATAGCAGGGCAAGGCAAACCGCCGGCCTGCGCCGTCCATAAAGCTCAGTGCGGAACTGGGAGAAAATGTGACGGTGTATCCGTTGCCGCAGGAAACGCGCTTCGGCGCGGTAAGGTTGCGTTCCCAAAGCACGCGCTCGTCTTGTTGGCGGGCGGCATACCGCTCTTCGCCAGACATATAATCGTCAATCGCGTTGGCTTCGTAAAAGCCGATGCCGTCGCCCAATTCGGTATCGAAAAAGGCGGCGGTAATTTGCAGGACGAGAGTTTCGTGTTCTTCGTCCCACTGCGCCGCGCCGGTTTTGGCCTGCTGCAAAATGGCGGCGGTGCGGTTTTGGTGCAGGGTAAGTTTGGTTTTATTTTTCATATCGGGTGCAGGCTGCCTGAAAAAACCGTGGAACGGCCTAAATGTTAGGTCATGGCTCAGCCTGCGGTTGAAATTGCAGATGCAGTTCTATGCCTTGTCGCCCAAATACGACCAAATTCCCGCTAGAAGCAGCAATACGATGATTATCCAAAACAATCGGCCGATAAATTCGCCCGAGTCAATGGAAATGGTGCGCCAGTCCAAGAGCTGGGTGTTGTCGTCACGTTCCACGTTCAGCAGCCCCAAGCTCAATATCGGCGCGACCACGCAGCCGGTGCGGTAGAAAAATCGCTGTTCCGTTTCGGTTTCGCCGCCCCAAGTCCACCATTCCGCCAACAACCGCAGCAGGAAGGCAAATAGGCGCAAAATTCCCTGAAATATTGTTTCCAGCATTTGTTTCTCCGTTTTCAGGCTGCCTGAAACTGTCTGTTTAGCGCGGTGGGCCACCTCTTTGCATATCTTTTTCCACTTTGGCTTTTTCTTCCGCCGCGCTCAGTTCGTTCATCACGACCTGTTCGCCTTCCTGCAATCCTGATTTGATTTCGGTGTTCATGCTGTCTTTCAGGCCGGTTTGCACTTCGCGGGTTTGCGGTTTGCCGTCCGTGCCCAGCACGCGTACGGTTTTTTTGCCGTTTTCTTGTTTGATGGCGAGGGTCGGTACGGTCAGCACGTTGTCCGCAGCGGCGATTTCAATCGTGTTCTGCGTGGTCATGCCGATGGCGAGTTTGTGGTCGGGATTGGGGACGGAGGCGCGTGCGTAGTAGTAAATTGCGCTGGAAGTGGTGTCGGTGGAGCGGCTGTATGAGCCTTGCGACATGGCGGTCAGCCCGGGGTCTATGCTGCCGAGCTTGGCGGTGAAGGGGGCATCGGGTTCGGAGAGGATGGTGAAGCTGACTGTTTGCCCGGCTTTGACTTTGGTGGCATCGCCTTCGGCAATCTGCATTTTGTTGGTCATGGTGGTCAGGTCGGCAAGCTGCACCACGGTTGGCGAGGTTTGGCTGGAATTGATGGTCTGCCCCTGTTCCACCACTAGGGAGACCACTGTGCCGTCCGAAGGTGCGGTGATGCGGGTATAGCCCAAGTCTTTTTCCGCCGTGTTGATGGCGATTTGGGTTTGTTTGATGGAGGATTGCAGTTCTTTGATTTTGGCGCGGTTGGTTGCCAGCGCGTCTTCGGTTGCTTCAAATTCTTCTTTTGATACTGCGTCTGCGCCTGCCAGTGTTTTATAGCGTGCATGTTTGCGTTGGGCGATTTTCAGCGCGACCTGTGCGGATTCAAGTTGGGCGCGGTAGCTTTCCAACTGTGCTTTGCGCGTGTTTACTTCGTTGATTTGGGTAACGTTGTCAATCTCGGCAATCAGGTCGCCCTGTTTCACTTCGTCGCCGATTTTGACGTGCATTTTTTTGATTTGCCCCGATACCTGCGCGCCCACGTCTACCAGATTGGTGGCGGAAATTTCGCCGGTTGCCGATACGGTTTGGCTGATTTTGCCGCGTTTCACTTTCTCGGTCAGGTAGGACACTTCGTCTTTGGGTTGGAAATGCTGGTAGCCGAAATAACCGCCGCCGCCAATCACGGCAGCGGCAATCAGAATTTTGACCATCTTCTTCATGGCAAAAACCTTGTTTGTTCTGTATGGAAAGACGGCATGATATCGGAATTGCGCTGCCAAACCAAGCCGCAAGGCGCATCTCCTGCGAAAAATCTGTGAAATAAAAATTCATGTGCAACAGGCAATTATTTAAATTTTGCAAACTTTTTTGAAGATAGTCCTTGCCTGTTTTAAGAAAAGTTGGTTTAATGCACGTTTTCGCATATCGCAGTGCGATATGGGTGATTAGCTCAGTTGGTAGAGCGTCTGCCTTACAAGCAGAATGTCGGCGGTTCGACTCCGTCATCACCCACCATTTTTTTATCAGTTGCTTTTGTGGCAAATGATATGCGCGGTGGTAGCTCAGTTGGTTAGAGTACCGGCCTGTCACGCCGGTGGTCGCGGGTTCGAGCCCCGTCCACCGCGCCAAGCTTTAATGTTTTGTGTATCCTTTCGTAAATCCTTTGGTTAATATAACCTGTCTGAAACTCTTTGATGCGTCAAAGAGTTCTTTTTTTTCGTGATATTTGGGCCAAATTGCGTTAATCTTTGTCTGCTTTTCTTAAATTTTGCCGCTTTGCGGGCATAATGGTGATTTTTCCGCTTGGGATTGTGTGCTATGGCTGCTGCCTTTATTGAATTTGAACACGTTGCCTTTGCCTATGGCGGCCGCCCGGTTTTGCGCGATGTCAGTTTTTCCATTGCGCAGGGGCAGTTTGCGGCGGTGATGGGCGGCAGCGGCAGCGGCAAAACCACGCTGATGCGTCTGATAACGGGACAGCTCCGCCCGCAGTCGGGCAGGGTACTGGTGCGCGGGGAGGATGTGGCATCCTTCGGCGTGCGCGAGTTGGACGAACACCGCCGGCGCATGGGTGTGCTGTTTCAGCACGGTGCGCTGTTTACTGATTTGGACGTGTTTGGCAATGTGGCGTTTCCGATGCGCGAACTGACGGGGCTGCCTGAAAGTGCGGTACGCGATTTGGTGCTGCTGAAACTGAATGCGGTGGGACTGCGCGGTGCGGAGCGGCTGATGCCTGCGGAACTTTCGGGCGGCATGGCACGGCGGGCGGCTTTGGCGCGCACGATTGCGCTTGACCCGGAACTGGTGCTTTATGACGAGCCGTTTACGGGGTTGGATCCGATTTCGCTGGGTGTGGTTGCGCACCTGATACATCGTGTGAACAAGGCTTTGCGTTCCACCAGCATTATGGTGACGCATGATGTTGGGAAGTCGTTGGAAATTGCGGACAAAGTGATTTTTCTGGCACAGGGCGAGATTTTGTTTTCAGGCAGCCCTGCGGAGTTGGCGCAATCGGATTCGGCTTGGGTGCGCCAGTTTTTCGGCGGGCTGCCGAACGGGCCGGTGGCGTTCCGCTATCCTGCGGAAACGGATTTGCGGCAGGATTTGCTGGGTGCGGCCTAGCTTTCAGGCTGCCTGAACAACGGAAACCATTCAATCGGATTTGTGTTTATGGGCTTTATCCAGACTGTCGGTGCGAAAACCATTGCTTTTTTGCAGGGATTGGGCGCGCACGTGCTGTTTTTGCTGGCGGTGCTGCGGCTGCTGCCGCAATCGCTGCTGCGTGTGCGGCTGACGGTGCGGCAGATGTATTTTGCGGGTGTGCTGTCGGTGCTGATTGTGGCGGTGTCGGGGTTGTTTGTCGGCATGGTTATCGGTTTGCAGGGGTATACGCAGCTTGCCAAATTTAAGTCGGCAGACGTGCTGGGTTTTATGGTGGCAGCTTCGCTGCTGCGGGAGTTGGGTCCCGTGCTGGCGGCGATTCTGTTTGCCAGCAGCGCGGGCGGGGCGATGACCAGCGAAATCGGGCTGATGAAGACTACCGAGCAGCTTGAAGCGATGGGCGTGATGGCGGTGGACCCCGTTGCCCGTGTGGTTGCGCCGCGCTTTTGGGCGGGGGTGCTGTCCATGCCGCTTTTGGCGTGCATTTTCAATGTGGCAGGTATTGGGGGCGGTTATTTGGTCGGCGTGGAATGGCTGGGTTTGGACGGCGGCGTGTTTTGGTCGCAGATGCAAAATGGCATCGGCTGGTCGTATGACGTGGCAAACGGTTTGATAAAATCAGCGGTATTCGGCGCGGCGGTTTCGTTAATTGCGGTGTATCAGGGCTTCCATTGCGTGCCGACGGCCGAGGGCATCCTGCGTGCCAGCACGCGCACGGTGGTGTCGTCTGCGCTGGCGGTGCTGGCGTTGGACTTTATTCTGACGGCGTTTATGTTTGCCTGAACGGGCAGCCTGAAACGGAGAAGCGCGCTTGTTTATGGATACAAATTATTGGATTGTTGCCGTGCTGTTTGCGGCGGCAGCGGTGCTGTCGGTATTTGGGCTGCTGGGAAAACGCCGACATGAAGCGGGCAGGGAAGCCGTTTCCGCGCAGATGCTGTTGGACGACCCGTTGGTGCGGCAGTGGCTGGATACCCATTTGACGGGCGAACACGCGGGCGATATACGTGCCATCCGCGAACAGTTTGGTTTGGGGCTGGGCGATGCGGCCGTGCTGTGGAACGCATACCGAAGCCGTTTCAGACAGCCTGAAAGCGGCCGTTCCGAGTCCGAAACGGAAAAAGACGGCTGAACGGCTTATATAATGCGTTTTCAGGCTGCCCCCAATGCGGTTGCAGCCTGTTGGAGACACAATCAATGAAACAAGGCATTTTGGAATTTTGGGTGGGGTTGTTCGTGTTGTTGGGCGCGCTGGCACTGGGTGTGTTGGCCTTCCGCGTGGCGGGCGGCTCGCAGTTGGCAGGCGGCGCGGCAACCTATACCGTGTATGCCGATTTTGACGACATAGGCAGCCTGAAAGTGCAGTCGCCCGTGAAAACCGCCGGCGTGCTGGTGGGACGGGTGAGCGCGATACGGCTTGACCCGAAAACCTATCAGGCGCGGGTGAGTCTGCAACTGGATGCGCAATATCCGTTCAGTGTGGACAGTTCCGCGCAGATTCTGACATCCGGCCTTTTGGGCGAGCAGTATGTCGGGCTGTCGCAGGGCGGTGAGGAAGAGAAGCTGCAAAACGGTGATACGCTTACGCTGACCACTTCTGCCGTGGTGTTGGAAAACCTGATTAACAAATTTGTAAACAACTTCATCAATAAGGATGCAAAGGATGCCTCCGCGCCTGCCGTGTCCAAATAGTAGGTTTCAGCTTGAAAACCATAAACCCGATATTTTGAAAGGAAAATCATGAAAAAATCCGTACTCGCCACCGCACTCGGCGCAGGCATTTTGAGTTTCGGCATTGCCGTTGCCGCGCCGAAAGACGCATCCGACCAAATTAAGGGTAACGCCGCGCAGATGCTGGAAATCCTGCACAAAGCCAATGGCAGCAACGACGCGGCCGTCCGCAAGCAGGCAGAGAATTATGCCCTGCCGTATTTTGATTTCAACCTGATGACCCGCCTTGCCGTGGGCGCGCCGTGGAACAAGGCCAGCGCGGCGCAGAAGCAGGAATTGGTGAACGAATTCCGCGCCATGCTCATCCGCACCTATTCGGGACAGATGCTGCGTTTCAAAAATGCCAAAGTGGAAGTGAAAAACGCCGTTGCCAAGCCCGCCAGCGCACTGATGCGCGGCAAAGAGCTGGTGGATGTGCGTGTCAGCATCGCCAATCCGGGCGAGCAGCCCGTGGAAGCCGTGTTCAGCACCTATCAGGACGGCGGCAGATATAAAGTGTTCAACGTGGTGTTTGAAGGCGCGTTTGCGCTGATACAGAACCAGAAGCAGCAGTTTAAGCCGATTCTGGATGCCAAAGGCATAGACGGGCTGATTGCCGATTTGAAAGCCAAGAACGGCGGCAAATGATGCACAGCGAGATACGGGAAGGCTGCCTGTATGTTTCGGGCGAAGTGAGCGTGCGCACGCTGGACAAGGCAGCGTACGCACGCTTTGCCGCGCAATGCGGGCAGCCTGAAACGCACTCGGCAGATTTCGGCGGGGTGGAAAAAGCAGATTCCGCCTGCATCGCACTGCTTATGGCCGCGCTGCGCACCAAAGGCAGCCTGAAACTGCAATCGCTGCCGCCGTCCGTGCGCACGCTGGCAGAACTTTACGAGGTGGAACAATGGCTGGAAAACTAACCTGCACGGCCGCAATCCTGATTGCCCTTACCGCCGCACCGCACGCAGCGGCAGCCGATGCGCGCGACCCGTACGAACCCTACAACCGCGCCATGTTCCGTTTCAACGATACGGCAGACCGATATGTGTTTGCCCCCGTTGCCCGCGGCTACCGCAAAATCACGCCCAAGCCCGTGCGCAGTGCGGCAGGCAATTTCTTCAACAACCTGCGCGATGTCAAAAGTTTCGGCAGCAACCTGCTGCGCGGGCACATTGGCAAAGCGGGCGGCGACTTCATGCGTGTGGCGGTGAATACCACCTTCGGGCTGGGCGGTCTAATCAACATTGCAGGCGAAGCGGGTATGCCCGACCACAAAAACACTTTCGGCGACACGCTCGCCTCGTGGGGCTGGAAAAAGAGCCATTATTTCGTGCTGCCGCTGCTGGGGCCCAGCACCGTGCGCGACGGGATTGCCGATGTTTCCACTGCTGCCTATTCCCCGCAGCGCGCGCTGATACACGACGCCCCCGCCAACCTGTCGCTTTCCGCACTGGATGCGGTAAACACCCGCGAACGCCTGCTGGATGCCACCGACGCGCTGGACGACATGGCACTGGACCGATACATCGCCGTGCGCGAAGCCTATTTGGCCGCGCGCGCAAAACAGCTCGGCAACGCGCCCGAAGCCACACTTGAAGACGAACTGGCCGACCCCGAAGCCGAAGCGGCATCCGCACCCGCTCCCGAAGCCGTTTCGGGGCAGCCTGAAAACCCGATTTCCAACCCCGCGCAGGAGTAACGCCATGTATGAAGTGAACCGCAGCGTATTTATCGTCATCCCCAACCAGCCGTTTTGGAACTGGCTCAGCAGCCTGCCCGGCACCGACTTGGGCGGGCTGACGCTGGAAGATTTGCAGGAAGACGCCAATTCTTATTTGGTGGATGCCTGCCAGAATGCAGACGAGTTGTGGACGGAAATTGAAAGCCGCGTGGAAGAAATCTTTGCCGCCGAACTGGGCGACTGGTGCGAAGACGAAGCCCAGTGGCCGCAGCTTCATCCCGACATTTTCCGCGAATGGTTTGACATCGAGCTTTCCAGCATCGTAACCGATTTGAGCAGCGAGCCTTTGCAGCGCGAAGCCTTCCAGCCGCTGGATGCCTCCTGACCCGCAAGCCGCATCGGGCAGCCTGAAACGCCGTTTTCCGTTTTCAGGCTGCCTTGTTCCGTGTTTGGACAAACGCCATGAATGCCCGTCCCTATCCCGTCCGCGTGCTGAACTACCATCTGGACGGCTATGCCCATGTGAACAACGCCCGCTATCTGGAATTTCTGGAAGCCGCGCGTTGGGATTTCTTTATGCAGCAGAACCTGCACGAAGCCCTGCGCCGCGCGCAGCTTGTCGTGTCGCGTATGGATATCCGCTATCGCCGCGCCGCCAAACTGGATGACGCGCTTGCCGTGTCCACACAGATTGCCGCCGTACAGTCGCGCCGCATAGACGTGTCGCAGCGCATCGTCTTCGCCGCAGACGGCGCACTCTGCGTGCAGGCCGATGTAATGCTGATGCCCACCGATGATACCGGACGCGTTTTCAGGCTGCCTGAAAACCTGATGGCCGCCTTTTCCCAAGCCCTCTCCCCGCTATGAAGAAAAATTTTGCCGCTCTTGCCGTGGCCGCCGTTATTGCCGCCCTTGCCGCTTTCGTTTTGCTGTCCCCCGCTTCCAACGCCGCCCCCGAATTTCACCTTACCGCTCTGGACGGGCGCAACATTGACACGGGCAGCCTGAAAGGCAAAGTAACCCTCGTCAATTTCTGGTTTCCCACCTGCCCCGGCTGCGCCAGCGAAATGCCCAAGCTTGCCAAAATGGCGAACGACTATCAGGGGCGCGACTTCCAAATACTCGGCATCGCCGTTCCCACCAACCAACCCGCCGACAGTTTGGATGGCGTGAAAAACTATGCCGCCTCCCGCAAGCTGCCGTTTGCCGTGATGTTTGATGCCGACAAAGCCGTTGTCGGCAAATTCGTCAAAACCGAGCTTTACCCCACCAGCGTGCTGATAAACAAACGCGGCGAAGTGCTGAAAACCTTTGTCAGCGAACCCGATTTCGCCGCGCTGTACCGCCAAGTGGACGAAGAGCTGGCGAAATAGCGGCGTGCGGAGCACGGGGCAGCCTGAAACGCGTATTCCGGTTTCAGGCTGCCCCGTTTTGTTTCTGCCGCAAAGCTGTGCTTGTGAGCGGATTTTGCAAAGGTATCGGCCTGAAAACCGTGCGGGCATAAATGCTCCTAAGAAACCGGCATCACGCGTATCCATTCCTGTATGTGTTGGCTATATATAGTGGATTAAAATCGCAATGATACGGCGTTGGCTCGCCTTGACGTACTACCTGTACGCCTTGCGGCTCGCCGCCTTGTCTCATTTTTATTTTAATCCACTATAATTCCCGCTTTCCCACTCGCAAACAAAGGCAGAACCATGCTGTTCCAATCCATCCCCGCCGCACCCGCCGACCCCATTCTGGGTCTCGGCGAAGCCTTCAAAGCCGAAACCCGCCCGCAGAAAGTCAATCTCGGCATCGGCATCTATAAGGATGCAGCCGGACAAACCCCCATTATGCGCGCCGTCAAAGCCGCCGAAACCCGCCTGCTTGCCCAAGAAACCGGCAAAAACTACCTGCCCATAGACGGCGTGTCCGCCTACAATGCCGCCACGCAGGAACTCCTGTTCGGCAGCGCGCACGAAATCATCGCCACCCGCCGCGCCAAAACCGCGCAAAGCCTCGGCGGCACGGGTGCGCTGCGGATAGCCGCCGAATTTGCCAAACGCTGTGTCCACGCCAAAGCCGTGTGGATTTCAACGCCCACCTGGCCCAACCACAACGCCATATTCGCCGCCGCCGGCATCCCCGTCAAAAACTACCGCTACTACAACGCCGAAACGCACGCCTTGGATTGGGAAGGCATGACCGCCGATTTGGCGCAGGCGGAACGCGGCGACATCGTGCTGCTGCACGGCTGCTGCCACAACCCCACCGGCATAGACCCCACGCCCGAACAATGGGACGCGCTGGCGCAGATGTCTGCCGAAAAAGGCTGGCTGCCGCTGTTTGACCTTGCCTATCAGGGGCTCGGCAACGGTTTGGATGCAGACGCATACGGCCTGCGCGCCTTTGCCGGGCGCAACCGCGAGCTGCTTGTCGCCAGCTCGTATTCCAAAAACTTCGGCATGTACAACGAACGTGTCGGCGCATTCACGCTGGTGGCAGACAACGAAGACACCGCCGCGCGCGCGTTCAGCCAGGTCAAAACCATCATCCGCACCCTGTATTCCAACCCCGCATCGCACGGCGGCGCAACTGTGGCCATGGTGTTGGGCGATGCCGAACTGCGCGCCCAATGGGTTGACGAACTGGACGGCATGCGCGAACGCATCCGCACCATGCGCCGGAAATTTGCCGACACGCTTGCCCAATGCGGCGCGGCACGCGATTTCGGTTTCATCGTCAGACAGAACGGCATGTTCTCGTTCAGCGGGCTGTCGGAAAAACAGGTAGACAGGCTGCGGGACGAATTTGCGATTTACGCCGTCCGCAGCGGCCGCATCAACGTGGCGGGCATCACCGACGACAACCTGCACTACCTGTGCGAAAGCATCGCCAAAGTGCTGTGAACGCCTCCCATGGCAAACCGCATCCCGCAAAGGATGCGGTTTTCTGTTTCAGGCTGCCTGCGTGCATGAAATAGATAGTGCGGATACCCGTTGCCCGCGTTGCCCAAAGGCAGCCTGAAAGCCGGCGCGGTTCTGCTTTGGGTTGCGTGCCGATGAAAGAACCGCCAATCTGTTAAAAATTGTCAATTCCTCCTTATTCTTGTTATGATGCGTTTCCGTTTTTAAAGGAACACAATCATGAAACAGAACGACGCTTATGCGAACTACCGCGAGCTGACCCTGCGCGGCACGATTCTGGGTGCGCTGATTACCGTGGTGTTTACCGCGTCCAACGTCTATCTGGGATTAAAGGTAGGGCTCACTTTCGCCTCGTCTATTCCTGCCGCCGTGATTTCCATGGCGGTGCTGAAATTCTTTTCAGGCAGCAATATTTTGGAAAACAACATGGTGCAGACGCAGGCTTCCGCCGCCGGCACGCTTTCCACCGTGATTTTCGTGCTGCCGGGTATGCTGATGCTGGGCTACTGGCAGGGCTTTCCGTTCTGGCACACCATGCTTATCTGCGTTACCGGCGGTGCGCTGGGCGTTATCTTCACCGTGCCGCTGCGAAACGCCATGGTGGTGAACAGCGATTTGCCCTATCCCGAAGGTGTGGCGGCAGCGGAAATCCTGCGCGCGGGCAATGCGGACGAACACGCCGAGGGCGCGGATTCGGGCGTGAAGGAAATCGCCGCAGGCAGCATTGTGGCCGGTTTGTTCAGCTTTGCCGCCAACGGCCTGCGGGTGATTGCCGACAGTGCGGGCTACTGGTTCAAAGCGGGCAGCGCGGTTTTCCAGATTCCGATGGGCTTTTCGCTTGCGCTTTTGGGCGCAGGCTGCCTGGTCGGCATTGTGGGCGGGCTGGCGATGCTGGTCGGCATTTTGCTCACGTGGCTGGGGTTTGTGCCGTATTTCACGGCAACGGGCACAATGCCTGCCGATGCGGATATGGTGTCTTATGCCATGGCGGCATGGAAAACCAAAGCGCGCTTTATCGGCGTGGGCACCATCGGCGTGGCGGCGGTGTGGACGCTGCTGATGCTGATGAAACCGATGATTGAAGGGATGCGCCAGTCCGTTTCCGCCATTAAAGGCACGGGCGTGGCGGAAGCTGACCGCGTGTCGCAGGATTTGTCGCCCAAAGCCATGATGGCGGTGGTGCTGGCATCGGTTGCCGTGATTGCGGCGATACTGGCGGCGTTTATCCGCCCCGAGCAGCTTTCAGGCAGCCTGACGGTTACGCTGGTGCTGGTTTGTACCGTGCTGGCAGCGGGCATCGGCTTTTTTGTGGCCGCGGCCTCGGGTTATATGGCCGGACTGGTCGGCTCTTCTTCCAGCCCGATTTCGGGCATCAGCATTATTTCCGTGGTGCTGATTTCGCTCACGCTTTTGGCTATCGGGCAGGGCAGCGGACTGTTTGCGCAGCCCGACGGCAAGCAGTTTCTCACCGCGCTGACGATTTACACCGCCTCCATTGTTATCACGGTGGCCTCTATTTCCAACGACAATTTGCAGGATTTGAAAACGGGCTATCTGGTGCAGGCAACGCCTTGGCGGCAGCAGGTTGCGCTGCTTATCGGCTGCGTGGTCGGCTCTTTTGTGGTCGCGCCCGTGCTGGAAATGCTCTATAACGCTTACGGCTTCACGGGTGCGCTGCCGCGTGCGGACATGGATCCGTCGCAAGTATTGTCTGCCCCGCAGGCAACGCTGATGACCACCATTGCGCAGGGTATTTTTTCCGGCAATCTGGAATGGACGTATATCTGCGTAGGCATCGGCTTGGGCGCGGTGGTCATCGTTGCCGACAGGGTGTTGCGCAAATCCACAGACGGCCGTTGGGGGCTGCCTGCGCTGGCAGTCGGCATGGGCATCTATCTGCCGCCGTCTGTCAATATGCCGATTGTGGCCGGCGCGGTGCTGGCATGGCTGGTGTCGAGACATCTTGCCAAAAAAGGCAGGGGGTTTGACGAAAAAGCTGCTGCCGACATGAAAGCCGGCGCGGAACGGCGCATTACGCTGTTTTCGGCGGGACTGATTGTCGGCGAGAGCCTGATTGGCGTGATACTGGCGTTTGTGATTGCCGCATCGGTTACATCGGGCGGCTCGGATGCGCCGTTGTCCGTCCGCCCCGCCAACTGGGACACGCCTGCCGAAATCTTGGGGCTGCTGGCCTTTATCGGCGGCGCGGCGATACTGGTGCGCCGCGTGCTGCGCCAGCCTGCGAAATAGCGTATTGAGGATAGACGAAAACACCGCTCCGGTTTGGGAGCGGTGTTTTTTGTTGGGAAGGACAGCCTGAAAGCGGGGTGATTGCGTTCAGGCTGCTCTGCTTTGGAGTAGGGTAGGCATTTATGCCCACGCGGTGAAATGGGTCGGTTTCAGGCAGCCTGAAATAGGGTTGGGAGGATAAAAACGCGTGGGCAGCGAGTGCCCACCCTACTTTGCTTGGGTGGATGCGCAAAGGAAGGCAGCCTGAAAGCGGAATGATTGCGTTCAGGCTGCTTTTGCTTTGGAGTAGGGTGGGCATTTATGCCCACGCGGTGCAACGGGTCGGTTTCAGGCAGCCTGAAATAGGGTTGGGAGGATAAAAACGCGTGGGCAGCGAGAACCTACCCTACTTGGCTTGGAGGATGCGCGAAGGAAGGCAGCCTGAAAGCGGGATGATTGCGTGCAGACTGCTTTTGCTTTGGAGTAGGGTGGGCATTTATGCCCACGCGGTGCAATGGTCGGTTTCAGGCAGCCTGAAATAGGGGTGGGGATAAAAACGCGTGGGCAGCGAGTGCCCACCCTACTTTGTTTTGGGGGTGCGCAAAGGAAGGCAGCCTGAAAAGCCGTTGTTGGTTTTCAGGCTGCCTTTTTGTGCCTATTTTTCCGCATCGGGGCGTTGGGACGACAGGCGTTTGGCTTTGGCGATAAGTTCCAGAAACTCGGCGTGCAGGCCGTATGGGTCGGGTTGGGCGTTGGCGCGGGCGAGTTCGGCGATGCCGTCCCATGTTTGGCTGCCGTTGTATCGGCCGCCTTGCAGCATTTGGGCATAGGATGCGGCGGCGGTTGCCCAGCGGGTATCGCGGCTTGCTTGGGCAAGCGGGACGCTGCGGGCGGGGATGGGCTGCTCTATCAGCAGGCTTTTGCTCTGGCCGGGCAGTTTGTAACGCAGTTTGAGATAGCCGTATTCTTTCAGGCTGCCTTCCTGCGGGGCGGTTTTTTGGTAGCGCGAGCCGCCAAGCCAGCCTTGTGCGCCGGCGGGGATGATTTCGTATAGGGCGGTTACGCTGTGGCCTGCGCCGATGTCGCCGGCATCGGCGTTGTCGTTGTTGAAGTCTTCTTGGCGCAGGGTGCGGTTTTCGTAGCCGACGAGGCGGTATTCTTTAACGGCGGCGGGGTTGAATTCCACTTGGATTTTCACGTCTTGGGCGACGGTGGCCAGGGTGGAGGAAAGTTGCCGCTGCACGACTTTGCGGGCTTCGGCAGGGTTGTCTATATAGCTGTGGTTGCCGTCGCCCGCGTCGGCAAGCTGCTCCATCAGGCGGTCGTTGTAGTTGCCTGTGCCGTAGCCCAGCGTGGTGAGGGAGATGCCGCTTTTGCGTTTTTCGGCGGCGAGGTTTTTGAGGGTGTCAAAATCGGTGATGCCGACGTTGAAGTCGCCGTCTGTGGCCAGCAGGATGCGGTTGATGCCGTTTTTGATATAGTGTTTTCCGGCTTCGCGGTATGCCATTTGGATGGCCTGCTCGCCGTGGGTTGCGCCGCCTGCTTCCAGGCTGTTGATGGCGGCGAGGATTTTTTGTTTGTCGGAGGTGGCGGGCAGCAGCAGTTTTTCGCCGCTGGCGTAGGTGATGAGGGTTACTTTGTCTTGCGGGCGGAGCTGTTCGGTGAGGATTTGCAGGGTTTTTTTGACCAGCGGCAGCTTGTCTTCGCTGCTCATGCTGCCGGAGACGTCAATCAGGAAAACGAGGTTGGCGGGAGGCAGGGTTTTGACGGCGGTGTCTTTGGCTTTGATGCCGATGCGGATGAGCTTGGCTTGGGGCTGCCACGGGGAATCGGCGGTTTCTATGTTCACGGCGAAGGGTTTGCCATCTTGGGGTTGGGGATAGGCGTAGTCAAAATAATTGACGATTTCTTCGGTGCGGACGGCGGCGGCTGGGGGCAGGCTGCCGTTGTTGAGCAGGCGGCGGGTGTTGGCATAGCTGCCTGTGTCTACGTCTATGCTGAATGTGGAGACGGGCTCTTGGGCAACGGAGCGGACGGGGTTGGGGTCTTGGGCGGCATAGCGTTCGGTGTTTCGGGGCAAAACGGGGGCGGCGGGTGGGCGGGCTATGAAGGCGCGTTTGCCGGCAACGGTGCGTTTGGCTGACGCTTCGGCGGCTGGGGCGGCATAGGCTGCGGGCATGTCGTGCATTTGCCGGGCTTCATAGGCAACCACGCCCATAAACCCCGATTGAAGCCCGCGAAAGTCGTGCGGCTGCGGGGTTTGGTGGGCAACAACATCTTTGGTTTGTGCGCTGCTTTGCGGGGCTGGACGGTTTTGTGTGCCGCAGGCGGCGAGCAGGGCGGCGGCAAGGGCGATGGCGGTGTGTTGGGGGATGTGTTTCATGGGGAAGTCCTTTCGTTGGGGAGGGGATGTTTTTCAGGCTGCCTTGTTGTGCGGGAACGGGCAGCCTGAAAGCTTATGCGGGGTTGTCTTCGTCAAAAAAACAGGTTTCTATGCCGAACCGGCGGGCGGCGGCTTGGGCGAGGGCTTGGATGCCGTAGCGTTCGGTGGCGTGGTGGCCGGCGGCGATGAAGGCGGTGTCGGTTTCGCGGGCGAGATGGTATTGGGCTTCGGAGATTTCGCCGGTAACGTAAACGTCTGCACCTGCATCAATGGCAGCCTGAAAATACCCCTGCGCGCCGCCGGTGCACCATGCGATGCGGCGCAGGGGCTTGTCCTGCCGTCCGATGGCGGTGGGTGCGCGCCCTGTTTCGTCGGCAATGCGCGCGGACAGGGTTTTCAGGCTGCCTTGGCTTTCGGGAAGTGTGCCGATGTTGAGCAGGTTTTGGTCGCCGAAAGCGGCTTCGTGTATCCAACCTATGCGCTGGGCAAGTTGGATGTTGTTGCCGAATTCGGGATGCGCGTCCAGCGGTAGATGATAGGCAATCAGGTTGATGCCGTGGGCAAGCAGGGCGGCGATGCGCTGTTTTTTCCAGCCGGTGATGGCGGCGGGTTCGCTTTTCCAAAACATGCCGTGGTGGACAAGCAGGGCATCCGCGCCGGTTTGGGCGGCAAAATCTATGGCGGCGCGGCTGGCGGTTACGGCGGCGGCGATTTTGCGGATGCGTTCCGTGCCTTCCACTTGCAGGCCGTTGGGGGCATAGTCTTTGAATTGGGCGGTTTGCAGGGTGGTATCGCACCATGCGGTAAGGTCTTGGCGGGTGGTTTCCATTGTCAATGCGTTTGGGGGTGCAAAGGCAGAAGTATAGTAGATTAAAATAAAAATGAGACAAGGCGGCGAGCCGCAAGGCGTACAGGTAGTACGTCAAGGCGAGCCAACGCCGTATCATTGCAATTTTAATCCACTATATAGCCGTTTTCAGGCAGCCTGAAAGATGGCGGGACAGCTAAAACGATACGGATTTTTCTGTTTGGGATGCTCTTTGGTTTGGCAGGGTGGTACTTGCTGCACGCACGTTTTCAGGCTGCTTTCAGACACGAAACGCGTTCAGGCTGCTTTTGCTTTGGAGTAGGGTGGGCATTTATGCCCACGCGGTGAAACGGTCGTTTCAGGCAGAACGCGTGGGCAGCAAGTGCCCACCCTACGGGGTTGTGCGGTTTCAGGCTGCCTTGGGGGTGGAATATACCGGCAGCCTGAAACTGCGGTTATCTGTCTTTATTTATTAGGATGCTTTTGGTTTGGTAGGGTGGGCACTTGCTGCCCACGCGTTTTGTCTAAAAGGCAGCCTGAAAACGCCTGTCCTGCAAAAATTGGAAACGTTAAAAAACCGCCCGACTGCACACACGGGCGGCTTTTTTTGCGGACTAGGCGGACAGCGTTTCGTAAACGGTCGGACGGTTTTCAGGCTGCGTTTCGCCGATGGTGAGCGCGTTGCGGTAGGCGGCTGCGGCGGCCTGCCACGACGCTTCGTCTTTGGCGTGGATGACGGCAAGCGGGGTGTCGGCTTCCACGCGCGTGCCGATGGGCAGGATTTCGTCAAAGCCCACGCTGTGGTCAATCGTGTCGCTGGCGATGCGCCGCCCGCCGCCCAAGTTGATGACGGCCACGCCGATGTCGCGCGTCTGCATGGCTTGGATATAGCCGCTTTTGCCCGCCGAAACGGGTTTGACGACGGCAGCCTGCGGCAGTTTGGCAAAATCGGTATCGCCGCCTTGGGCTGCCACCATTTTTTCAAAGATTTCATAGGCTTTGCCGTTGTCCAACACGGTTTGCAGCTTGGTGCGCGCTTCTTCGCGGCTGGCGGCGAGTTTGCCGTTTACCAATGCTTCGGCGGACAGGGCGAGTGTGATTTCATGCAGGCGCGGATTGCGTTTGCCCTTCCCGCGCAGATAGCGCACGGCTTCGCGCACTTCCACGGCGTTGCCCGCGCTGGATGCCAGCACTTCGTTCATGTCGGTTAAAAGCGCGGTGGTTTGGCAGCCTGAAAGCGTGGCGACGGCGGCAATGCTCTGCGCAAGCTGTTTGGAGAGTTCGTAGGTCGGCATAAACGCGCCGTTGCCCACTTTCACATCCATCACCAGACTAGTCAGCCCTTCGGCGAGTTTTTTGGACAGGATGGAGGCGGTGATGAGCGACAGGTTTTCCACGGTGGCGGTTACGTCGCGCGTGGCGTAGATTTTGCGGTCGGCGGGGGCAAGGTTGCCCGTCTGCCCCACGATGACGCAGCCGATTTGTTTCACTAGCTCCTGCATTTTCTGCGGGCTGGGGAAAATATCAAAGCCTTTGATGCTTTCCAGCTTGTCCAGCGTGCCGCCGGTGTGTCCCAAGCCGCGTCCCGCAATCATGGGGACGAAGCCGCCGCAGGCCGCAAGCATGGGCGCAAGCATGAGCGAAACCACGTCGCCCACGCCGCCGGTGGAGTGTTTGTCCAGCGTGGGGGCGTTGAGGTTGTAGCTTTCCCATTTCAGGCTGTCGCCGCTGTCGCGCATGGCGACGGTGAGCGCGGTGCGTTCGTCCAAATCCAAATCGTTGAAATAGATTGCCATGCACATGGCGGCAATCTGCCCTTCGCTGATGCTGCCGTCCACCACGCCTTGAATATAGAACCGGATTTCTTCGGGGGAAAGGCGTTGGCGGTCGCGTTTTTTGCGGATGATTTCTTGGATAAGCATTTTGGGGATCCTTTGGGTTGGGGTTGGCGGGGGTTCAGGCTGCCTGAAAGAAAGGAGGTGTGCATTTGGTTATTGATTAAACCGTTTTGAAAAATAAAGCATACACGGTTTCTCAATCCATTTATGGATAATAAATGATGAAATTATACACAATGCTAAATAGATGGAGCTGTTGATGTAGTTAAATTCTTGGTGTATCCATTGGAATATATTGATAAAAAATGGATGTATCAAGTACATGGGATAGGAAATATCTCCAAAAAAATTACCAATTTTATTATTGAAGCAGTGGAAAATAAGACCGCGCCTTTTGGCAATAGAAATAATAAAACATACGCAAATAAAAGGGAATACAAACTCATTTATCCTATTGTATCCTATTTTCCTGTATAATAGAAAGCAGAGTATAAGTATGGCTATTTGAAAAATAGTTGCTGTTCTGCTGTTCTGCTGTTCTGCTGTTCTGCTGTTCTGCTGTTCTGCTGTTCATAAATCAGATAAGCCATAATTCCTAAGCAGTAATCTAAAATACAACGAATAATGCCATAGGTAATAAAAGGATATGCCTTATCATGGTGAATATTCATAAAATTAGTTGTATAATTGGTTATTTTTAAAAATGTAAATAATGTAAGAATTATAAGAAACGGCATCAACAACTGATGAAGATATTTTTTTATTACATATACAACTGGAAATAGAATAATGCCAACCCATAATTCTGCCGATATGGAATAGGAGATACCTAACGGTTCAAAATAATTGAAACGCAGGTTATTCATTGGTAGCATTTCTCCAATGGATAGTATCCTTACTATGTCTAGAGAATTCGGTTTGGCAAAGTTTTGGGCTAGGAAATATTGTGGTAATAAAGTAATAAATACGCAAAATAGATATACGGGCGCAAGCCGGAAATATCTATTCTGAATAAAACGATAAGTATTAAAATTTTCTTTATTAAAGATTGATGCGGAGATGACGAAACCGCTTAATACTAAAAAGAAATCTACTGCCAAAATAAATGATAAAGGCATTTTATCTAGTTGATTATTCCAATAGAAGAAATGTCCCAGTGCTACGGCTATTGCCATAACACCTCTAAAAAAATCCAAACTGATATTTCGTTTCATAGATTACCAATCTACTAAAAATGATGATTAAAGGGGTTAAAAAATATAGCGCAGGCGATAAATGCCACCCCTGACTCAGGCTCACACCAGCTCGTTCAGCAGCGAGGACGCGCCGATGCGGAAGTTTTCGGGGCGCACCCAGTCCGCGCCCATTTTGGCGGCAGCCTGATCTATATAGGCCTGCGCCGTGGCAATGTCGCGCACGCCGCCGGAGATTTTCAGCCCCACGGGCTGTTTGGATTGGGCGATAACGCCCAGCATCAGCGCGCTGGCGGAAAGGCTTGCGCCCTGCGGGATTTTGCCGGTGGAGGTTTTGAGAAAGTCTGCGCCTGCGAGGATGGCAATTTGGGCAGCCTGAACAATCTGCGCGTCCGTCAGCGCGCCGGTTTCCAAAATCACTTTCAGGCTGCCTGAATGTTGGTGCGTGAGCGTGGCGGTTTGGCTGACCATTCGTTCGCAGGCGGCGGTGTCGCCGTTTTGCAGTTTTTTGTAGGGCAGCACCAAATCGATTTCGTTTGCGCCGTCATCCAAGGCCTGCCGCGTTTGCGCCAGCACGCCGTCAAGCAGCTCGTCCCCACTGGGGAAATTGACGACTGTTGCCACGCCGATGCCCAAACTTTCAGGCAGCCTTTGGCGGACTTGGGCGACAAACTGCGGATACACGCACACGGCAGCCGCTTTGCCGATGGGCTGCTGAGCATTGTTGCAGAGTGCGTCAATCACGGCGGGGGTGTCGTTATCGTTGAGCGAGGTGAGGTCAAGCAGGGAGAAGATTTTGGATTTTGGGGACATGGAGATTCCTTTTGAATGTGTTTTTGGCGGGACAAAACGGTTTCAGGCTGAAACCTTTTCAGAACGCCGTCTTTGGGTGCATTTCTGCGTGTTGCGCTGCCATGGCCGACACACGTAACAATTGATACGCATCATGCCGGTTTGCGTAGGGTGGGCACTTGCTGCCCACGCGTTTTCAGGCCGCCTTAGAGATAGAACGCGTGGGCAACAAGTGCCCACCCTACAAACGTATTTATATTGCTTTGAACTGCGCCCAAATCCGGACTGTTGCAAAGGTTTCAGGCTGCCCGAACGGTTTGGGGCAGCCTGAAACCTTCAAATCACACCGCCAGCCCGATAAACAGGCCTGCGATGGTTGCGCTCATCAGGTTGGAGAGCGTGCCGGCAATCAAGGCGCGCACCCCCAGTTTGGCGATGTCGCCGCGCCGTTTGGGCGCCATGATGGACAGCCCGCCCACCAAAATGGCGATGGAGCTCAAATTGGCAAAGCCGCACAGCGCAAACGAGATAATCGCCTGCGTTTTGGCGTTCAGTGCGGGCAGCGAAGCGTCTTTTACATAGTTGGTGAATTCGGAATACGCCACAAATTCATTGACCACCAGTTTTTGCCCGATAAACGAGCCTGCGGTCTGCGCGTCCGCCCAAGGTGCGCCGATGAGCCACGCCAGCGGCGAGAACACCCAGCCCAGAATTTTTTGCAGCGACAGCCCTTCCACGCCGAACCATGCGCCCACGCCGCCGACAATGCCGTTGAAGAGCGCGATAATCGCCACAAACGCAACCAGCATCGCGCCCACGTTCAGCGCAATCTGCAAACCGGTGGATGCGCCGGCGGCGGCAGCATCAATGGCGTTGGCCGGCGGGGTTTCGCCTTCGCCCACAAAGCTGAGTTTGTCGTCCGACACCGTTTCGGGCGTTTCGGTTTCGGGATGCATCAGCTTGGCAAACAGCAGCCCGCCCGGCGCGGCCATAAACGAGGCGGCAATCAGATAGGTGAGCGGCACGCCCATAGACGCATAGCCGCCCAGCACCGAACCGGCAATGGAAGCCAGCCCGCCCGTCATCACGGCAAACAGTTCGGACTGCGTCATGCGTGCGATAAACGGTTTCACCACCAGCGGGGCTTCGGTCTGCCCCACAAACACGTTGGCGGCGGCGGAAAGGCTTTCGGTGCGCGATGTGCCGAGTGCCTTTTGCAGCGCGCCGCCCAGCGTTTTCACAATAAAGCCCATAATGCCGAAGTAGTACAGCACCGAAATCAGCGACGAAAAGAAAATAATCATCGGCAGCACGCGGAAGGCGAAAATAAAGCCGCCGCCGCCGAAAAGCTCGAACATTTTGCTGTCCACCAGTCCGCCGAACACGAACGCCGTGCCTTGGTTGCCGTAATCCAGCACCTTCTGCACGCCGTTTGACACGGCTTCCAGCGCAACGCGGCCGGGCGGCACATACAACACCAGCGCGCCCAAAGCGAACTGGATGGCAAACGCCATGCCCACCGTCCGCAGCCTGATGGCCCTGCGGTGCTTGGACAACAAAACGGCTATCGCAATCAGCGACACCATGCCGAGTAAACTGTGCAGGATATTCATTGGTTTGTTATTTCCTAAACAAAATGCAAAGCCGTTATCATACACTAGATTTAACGTAACTTTGCATTTGTTGCGCGGAACGGGTTTCAGGCAGCCTGAAAATTTTAGGGGCTGACGTAGATTAGCAGTTATGCTAGTCTACAAAAATGCAGATAA
>CAUQSD010000009.1:0-51388 GCA_963520685.1 uncultured Kingella sp.
GTGGTTTAGGTTGTGGTTTAGGTTGTGGTTTAGGTTGTGGTTTAGGTTGTGGTTTAGGTTGTGGTTTCGATTTCAGAATAGGTGAGCTTACCCTATTGCCGTTAGCGAACAGTTTATTATTGCCGCTTGCGGATATATTGGAAGCAACCGTATTCCCGCCCGCGTTGTTTTCGCTGTCGGGAATATGCCTTTTGTTTTTACATCCTGCGGTTGCGAGTGCCGCCAGACACATAATCGCCAAAACCTTCTTTGTATACATTATTTAAATTCCTTGTTTTATTTGGAAGAATGGTTTTCAGGCTGCCTGAAAACCCGTTTACACGCTTTCGTTTAATACCAGCGCAAGCATCGCCATACGCGCATATACGCCGTTTTGCGCCTGCTCAAAGTAATAAGCATACGGCGTGCCATCCACATCGGGGTGGATTTCGTCCACACGGGGCAGGGGATGAAGCACGCGCAGGTTGTCTTTTGCGCCGGCAAGCATGGCGGCGGTCAGGTTGAATTTGCCCTGTATTTTGGCGAACTCCTGCTCGTCAAAGCGTTCGCGCTGGACGCGGGTCATGTAGAGGATGTCCGCCCATTCGATTGCGGTTTCCAAATCGGGTAGGATTTGCCATGCCGCGCCGGCTTCGTCCAGCTCTTCGGTGATGTAGTCCGGCATCGCCAGTGTGGGCGGGGAAACGAAGGCGAACGAGCAGCCGAAGTTCTTTAACGCCTGCGCCAGCGAATGCACGGTGCGCCCGTATTTCAAATCGCCGCACATGGCGATTTTGAGACCGTTCAGGCTGCCTTGGGTTTCGTAAACCGTAACCAAATCCAGCAGGGTTTGGCTGGGGTGCTGGTTGGTGCCGTCGCCCGCGTTGATGACGGGCACGCGTGAAAATTCCGCCAGCACGCGCGCCGCGCCGTCTTTGGGATGGCGTTGGACAATGGCATCGGCATAGCTGGAAATAATCCGTGCGGTGTCGGCCAGCGTTTCGCCTTTTTTTGCACTGGTGTTTGCGCCGTCGGCAAAGCCGATAACTTTGCCGCCCAACCGCTGCACGGCGGTTTCAAACGACAGGCGTGTGCGGGTGCTGGGTTCAAAAAAGCAGGAGGCGATGAGTTTGCCCTCCAAAAGATGCGGCTGCGGCTTGTGTTTGAGTTTGAGCGCGGTGTCCAGCAGCAGTTGCAGTTCGGGTACGGACAAATCGGCAATGGAGACGAGGTGTTTGCGGTAAAGGGGGTTGGGCATGGGGAAGGTCCTTTCAGGCAGCCTGAAAACGCAGAGGCGGGCGGATTATAGGTATTTTCAGGCAGCCTGAAAACGGCGCGGGCTGGCACGGACAGGCGTTTTGCGGGAAAATGCGCGCTTTTTTGGAAAGGCAGCCTGAACATGGAAAACGGCAATCATCCCACCACGCGCGCCGAATTTGTGCGCGGCATCCGCGACTGCCTGCCGATTATATTCGGCGCTGTTCCGTTCGGGCTGATTTTGGGCGCACAGGCGGGGCAGAAGGGCATGAGTGTTTTGGAAACTGCGCTGATGATGGGGCTGAATTATGCGGGCGGTTCGGAATTTGCCGCCGTGGGGCTGTGGGCAACGCCGCTGCCCGTGCTCTTGATTATCACGATGACGGCGATGATAAACAGCCGCCATATCCTGATGGGCGCGGCGTTTGTGCCGTATCTGCGCACGCTGCCGCTGAAAAAGGTGCTGCCCGCGCTGTTTCTGATGACGGATGAAAGCTGGGCTTTGGGCATTGCCGAGGCAAAACGGCGCGAACAGGCGGGGCAGCCGCCGTTTAATTATCCGTATTACATAGGCACGGCGGCATTGCTGTATGTGGTATGGGTGCTGTGCGGCAGCATTGGGGCGCAGATTGGACCGATGCTGGGCGATGTGGAACGATTCGGTTTCGGCATGGCGTTTCCCGCCGTGTTTTTGGTGCTGGTGCGCGGGATGTGGCGCGGGGTTCGGGCTGCCCGCCCGTGGCTGGTGAGCCTGATTACCGCGGCCGCCGTGTATCTGCTGCTGCCGCACAGCGGCTGGTATGTGCCGGCGGGCACGGCGGCGGGGCTGCTTTACGTTTATTTCTTTGGCGAGGAGGGCGGGGCATGATTTCGTGGACATCGTTTCTCACCATCATCGGAATGCTCTGCGTAACCTATTCCACGCGGCTTATCGGCTATTTTGCCTTGAAAAACCGCACGCTTTCGCCGCGAATGGCGCGCACGATGGAAGCCGCGCCGGCCTGCGTGCTGCTTTCGGTTATCGCCCCGCATTTTGTTTCCGACAAACCGCACGAACTTATCGCGCTGGCCATCACCGTCTTCATGGCATCGCGTTTTTCCATGATGCCGACCGTGCTGGTTGCGGTTGCCTCGTCGGGCATACTACGCTGGCTGATGGCAGCCTGAAACCTTTCGCGAAACCCGGTTTTTGCAGGGAGGCGTTTATGCCCGTACGGTTTCAGGCTGCCTTGTAACGCAGGGCGCGCGGGCAGCGGATGCCCCCACCTTAATATTCCAAAAAAACAGCACGGCATAAAACCGTGCTGTGTCCGTTTCAGGCTGCCTATTGCGACAAATGCCCCAGCGGCAGTGAAGTCGTGCTTTTCACTTCTTTGAGTACGAAGCTGGATTTCGCATCCTGCACGCAGTCGTGCGACAGAAGCACATCCAGCACAAAATGCGAAAACGCGTTCATATCGGTGAAAAATGCGTGAAGCATATAGTCCGCCTCACCCGTCAGCGCAAAACAGCCCAAGGCTTCCGGCCACATCTGCACCGCCTGCTCAAACTCCTGCCGCGCCTGTGCCGATTTGTCGGTGGTAACCCTAATCATCACCTGCAATCCCAAGCCCAACGAAACCGGCGAGAGCAGGGCGGCATAACGGCGGATGATGCCGCTGTCTTCAAGCTGCTTCAAACGCCGCAGACAGGGCGAAGGCGACAGGGCAACGCGCTCGGAAAGCTCCACATTGCTCAACCGCCCGTTTTCCTGCAAAACCTGCAAAATTTTCAAGTCTATTTTGTCCAGTGCAACAGGCTGCATTTTTAATCCTTCCTGTGTGAAAAATTGGTTGGATGAAGCGCGGCTCTGATATATCTAAACAAACATTATCATAATCCAATCTGTCTTAACACACAATGCTTTAAAAACAACATTCTTTTTGGCATTTTCAGGCTGCCCGCCATCGTAATGCGTTTGGTATGGAAAATGCTTGTAAAAATGTTTTAAAATTCCCTCTCTATTTTTTGGCAATCCGTCTAACATCAGGAAAACGCAGCAAAATGTCCACCCAAATCGCCCCAGTAAACGAAGAAATGAAAAAATTCATCCACAGCCTGCTCGCCCACATGGTGAAAAACAAAGGCTCGGATTTGTTTATCACCGCAGGCTATCCGCCCGCCATGAAGCTGGACGGCAAAGTAACCAAGCTCAGCGACAAACCGCTCAGCGCCGAACACACCGCCCAAATCGCCCGTTCCATCATGGACGAAAAACAGGCCACGGAATTTGCCGAAACCAACGAATGCAACTTCGCCATCAGCCTGGCCGGCGTATCGCGCTTCCGCATCAATGCCATGATACAGCGCGGTGCCGCCGCACTCGTCTGCCGCGTCATCACCAGCGACATCCCCAAATTCGACGACTTGAAACTGCCGCCGATACTGCGCGAAGTCGTCATGGAAAAACGCGGGCTGATTATCTTTGTGGGCGGCACGGGTTCGGGCAAATCCACCTCGCTGGCGGCGATGATTGACTACCGCAACGAAAACAGCAACGGCCACATCATCACCATAGAAGACCCGATTGAATACGTCCACGAACACAAAAACTGCATCATCACCCAGCGCGAAGTCGGCGTGGACACGCAAAACTGGTTTGCCGCCCTGAAAAACACCCTGCGCCAAGCCCCCGATGTCATCCTCATCGGCGAAATCCGCGACCGCGAAACCATGGATTACGCACTTGCCTTTGCCGAAACGGGGCATCTGTGTATGGCCACGCTGCACGCCAACAGCTCCAACCAGGCATTGGACCGCATCATCAACTTCTTCCCCGAAGAGCGGCGCACCCAGCTTCTGACCGATTTGTCACTCAACTTGAAAGGCTTTATTTCGCAGCGGCTTATCCCGCGGAAAAGCGGAAAAGGCCGCGCCGCCGCCGTGGAAATCCTGCTCAACTCCCCAACCATTTCCGAGCTTATCCTCCACGGAGAAATCCACGGCATCAAAGACATCATGGCCAAATCGCGCGACATCGGCATGCAAACCTTTGACCAAGCCCTGTTTGATTTATACGAAAACGACATGATTTCCTATGAAGACGCGCTGAAAAACGCCGATTCGCAAAACGACCTGCGCCTGCAAATCAGGCTGAACAGCAAGAAAAACGCCACCGCAGGCGCAGACGGCTCAATAGACGGCCTGTCCATCATGGATTACGAACAGGAAGAGGAATAGCCCGAATGCAGCCTGAAAGCAGCAATCCCCCGCATATGCAGGGGATTTTCCGTTTTCAGGCTGCCCTTCGGCTTGAAAAACAAATCCCCCGCCAAATACGGCACAACCCTTATAATCCGCATAACAGCCAGAAACGCGGACACAACATGAACCTGACCGACCATTTCCTGATTGCCATGCCCAGCCTGAACGGCACCCTGTTTTCAGGCAGCCTGATTTACCTGTGCGAACACAGCGAAAACGGCGCAATGGGGCTAATCATTAACAAACCCTCGCCCGTGCCGATGGATGTGGTGTTTGCGGGGACGGGCAAAGCCACACCGCTGCGTTTCCACGAACAGTTTGTGATGATGGGCGGGCCGATACAGACCGAGCGCGGCTTTGTGCTGCACACCCCCGTGGGCGACTGGCAGAACAGCATGGCGGTTACCGGCGACATCGCCCTAACCACCTCGCGCGACATCATAGACGGGCTGCAAAGCGACGGGCAGGTTGCCGGGGCAATGGTATCCATCGGCTATGCGGGCTGGTCGGCGGGGCAGCTTGAACGGGAGATTGCGCAAAATTCCTGGCTTGCCGTGTCCGCCGACCGCCAAATCCTGTTCCAAATGCCGCCCGAGCAGCGTTATCGGGCAGCGTTTGCCAAACTCGGGCTGCGCCCCGAGCAACTGATGGAAGGCATGGGCTATGCCTGATTTTCTCGCGCCTGGCAAAGGTGGCTGTTTGGCATTTGATTTCGGCGAAGCACGCATCGGCGTGGCGCAGGGAGAATGCAGCATCGGCATCGCACACCCGCTGACAACCGTTACGGGCGGCAGCAATGACGAAAAATTTGCCAAAATCGCCGCATTGGTTAGCGAATGGCAGCCTGAAATCCTTGTGGTGGGGCTGCCTTTGCATACGGATGGCACGGAGCACGAGCTCACACGGCTGGCGCGGAAATTCGGGCGGCGGCTGAGCGGACGTTTCAGGCTGCCCGTTTATTGGGCGGACGAGCGGCTCTCGTCCGTGTATGCCGAAGAGCTGCTGCGCGAAAACGGCGTGCGCGGACGCAGGCAGAAGCCCGTATTGGACCAGGTGGCGGCGCAGGCGATTTTGCAGAGTTTTTTTGACGGCGGCGCGGTCGAATATTTTGACGGGCGAGGCGGGGCGGATTAAGCCGGAAAAAGCTCGGCCTACCGGATTCCGACCCTATCACAACGGATAAGGCAGCCTGAAAACGTATCGAAGCGTTTTCAGGCTGCCTTTCATTGTTGAAAATACGCTCATCGCAACCAAACGAATTAACGCATCTCCAATCGGACGGTGGGAAACATCGGAAATCAATCCGGCAGATATATCGGCAGCAGGGTGTTTCTCCCCACACACAAATCATCTTTTTTTGTACGGAAGCAGACAAAATCCCCTTCCATTTCCGTATCCGCCATATCCAGCGGTTCGCCATTTAGCGTGGGATAAAATGAAATGGTTCTATCACCGTTTGGATTTTTTGAAATATCCTCTCGTCCGTTCAGTATAAAAACCACCCCGTTATCCAGCGTATATTCAATGAGTACGCCGGGGCTGTGTTCATTCCCCTGTTCGTCCACCGAAATAAAACCGTGGTTTTGCACCACATTACATGGATATTTTTGATTGGCATACAGCATGACTTTTTTCGTTATCAGCCAATCCCATAACCAGTCCGGCAGCCAAACGGGCAACCATGACGGATAAGGGTCGGTTTGCCTCACTTCTTTTTTTACATCAATACGCGTATAACAGGTTTCCCCATCCATAAAGGTAGTGATGCTGGCTTGCGGCGATATGGATGCAGAAAGCAGTATTGCCAATAACAATATGCGGTATTTCATGGCGATGCAATGCACGGGTTTTTTTGGTTAATCTGGTTTTTCAAACAGCTGGAATGTTTTCAGGCTGCCTGAAAACGCTCAATCCGTTCCCCTCGCCCTGTTTTCATGGAAGCGCGCCTGCCAATCGGCGAATTTGCCTTGTTCGATGGCTTCGCGCATTTCCGCCATAATCACTTGATAAAAATGCAGGTTGTGGATGGTGCATAGTTGCGCGCCGAGGATTTCGCCGACTTTGTCCAGATGGTGCAGGTAGCTGCGGCTGAAATGTTGGCAGGCGTAGCAGGTGCAGGATTCGTCCAGCGGGCGTTTGTCGTGGCGGTGCTTGGCGTTGCGGATTTTCAGATCACCGAAACGGGTGAAGAGCCAGCCGTTGCGGGCGTTGCGGGTGGGCATGACGCAGTCGAACATGTCCACACCGTGCGCCACGCCGTACACCAAATCTTCGGGTGTGCCGACGCCCATTAAATAATGCGGCTTGTGTTCGGGCAACATGGGGGCGAGTGCGCGGAGCATGCGGTACATTTCGGGCTTGGGTTCACCCACGGAAAGGCCGCCGATGGCGATGCCTTTGAAGCCGATGTCTTCTAGCCCGCGCAGGCTTTCTTCGCGCAAATCTTCGTACATCGCGCCTTGGATGATGCCGAACAGGGCGTTCGGGTTGTGCAGGTCTTCAAAGGCTTTTTTACTGCGTTCGGCCCAGCGCAGGCTCATTTGCAGGGATTTTTTGGCCTGTTCGTGCGTAGCTTCGCCGGGCGTGCATTCGTCGAGCTGCATGACGATGTCGGAATTGAGCACGGTTTGGATTTTCATGGAAATTTCGGGCGAAAGGAAGAGTTTGTCGCCGTTAATCGGGCTTTTGAAGGTGCAGCCGTCTTCGGTGAGTTTGCGCATATCGGATAGGCTGAACACTTGAAAGCCGCCCGAGTCGGTCAAAATGGGCTTGTTCCAGCCGATAAAATCGTGCAGCCCGCCAAATTGTTCTATCACTTCCAAACCAGGGCGCAGCCATAGGTGGTAAGTGTTGCCCAAGATGATTTGCGCGTTGATGTCGTGCAGATTTTGCGGGGTCATGGCTTTCACCGAGCCGTAGGTGCCGACGGGCATGAATACGGGGGTTTCGATGCTGCCGTGGTTAAGTTCGAGCGTACCGCGGCGGGCGTAGCCGTCTTTTTTGTGCAGGGTGAAGTTGAGCATTGTGTCTTTCCAAACAGGTTTCAGGCTGCCTGCAAGGATGGGGCAGCCTGAAAGGTTGAATCAATTATGGGATTATATAAGGGGTTTCGGCAGCTTTGGAACAACGAGTGCCACCTTGCCACACGCTTATTTTAATCCACTATAAATCTTGCCGCATTATTTGGGACACCCTTTCCATAAGCACGACAAGGGATAGGGCTTGCCGTCTATTACAACCGTGTCTTCTCTTAAGTTGCTCTTTGGAGTAGTTTCCAATTGCTGCTTAGCCCAATCGGGTAAAGAATATTGATTTACATGTTCCAACCAAAGCTTATTCTTTGATAGAACAACGCCGCCCAAATCTTCATCGCTCAACAGTTTGTCCGACAAATAAGCTTGGCAGTGGATGCGTGTTGTGCTGTCGGAGGCGGGTTGCTGCACGTTGTCACATTTCCATTCGATATTGTTGATCGCCGTATTGGTTAAGTCTGTATCTCGGCTGCCGCTTCTCAATTTGGTTACTGTATTGAGCAGCACGGCATTTTCAGGCTGCTCTCCGCCAGCGGTAGCAGATAATAAGGCGTTTTTTGGTGCGGCATCGGTCAGCACAATATGGCGGAACTGCTTTTCAGGCTGCCTGAAAAACCATTCGCCAAAATCTTTATCTGTATAGCCTAGCGGATAAAATTCCGCATCGTCCCGATTGTTCAATACGCATTGTTCGTGCAGTTGCTGTATATCGGCAATCTGCGTACTTTTTTCTTCTCTGACAGAATAGTATGGCAAACCGAAAAACCGCATTCCGCCTTCGGAAAGTCCGGATTCCTGTATAACAATTCTTTTGATTGTCGTGTGCTGCAGATTGCCCAAATACCAATCGGTCGGATGGTCGGATAATAAAATCAGGCTGATATACGGCGGCGCATCGGAAAAATCCAAATACACGTTTTCGGCAGACGTTTGGTTGCGGATTCGGTAAATATGTTCGTCTGTTGAATGCTGTTCCGCAATCTGCCGACGGATGCAGCCTGCTGCTTTCTGCCGGAAAATCTGCCTGTGGTCCTCTACGGTTAGCGCTTTGACAATGTCTCTGTCGCTGCATTCGGCAATCTGAACGGATGGTTTTACGCCGGCAAAACACCGCCAACGTCCGTTTTCTGCTTTAAACCAAATGCTGCGGCGTTCCAGCCAATCGGGAACGGAGTCAAATACTCCGTTGCTGTCGTATTGGTATCTTGGGCGGAACGTATATTTATAGGCATTCAATCGCGGATAATACAATACGCGGTTAAGCAGATATGGACTGATGTTCTGTGGCATTTTGTCTGCCAAATTTGGAGAATTGGGCGGGGGAAGCTGCTCTTTCAGTGCGGCAACTGTCTGCGAGAGTAAAGCCTGCGCTTGCTGCCGCTGCTTTCTTGCTTCGTGCACCTTTATGATTTTGCTTATTGCGTATGCTGCGGAAATAACACTTGCCGCAAGCACTGTCCACTTTACTATTTTTAAAGCGGTTGGATGGATTTTATACAGCATTATTCAGCCTGCTTGAATTATAAGGAAGGAAATTATGGAGGATAAGCGTAAAGATGCAGTAAAAATATTGTGAATATTTGATGAAGATTTTCAGGCAGCCTGAAAACAAATTTTTCCAAAACCAATTCCTATGGCTTATAGCCGATACATACAGCGAGAATACACGAAACATCGTTTTCCTATTTAAGGCTGCCTGAAATCGCGTGGACATATAAATGGTAAAAGGCGGCAAGTTGCAGGGCGCACAGATAGCACGTAAAGACGAGCCAACACAGCGGTATGACGGTTTTCATCCATTATTCCATCGCCCAAAATTCCCCCACGACCAAGGGCTCGCGCCCCAGCAGTTCGGCAAACGCGGTGCAGTCAGCGCACGAGCCTTCTTCCAGCAGCGCAAAGCTGCCTGCGCTTACCATGCCGTTGCTCAACACGTTGGTCAGCGGTAGAAACGGCTTCACCAATGCCAATGGAATCGACAGCACGCGCAAGGGCGGTTTGCGGTGCAGCCCTGTGCGCATGGCGGTAAGATAGCCTGCCAGACTGGTGTGCAGGCTGCCTGTGAAAGGGATGATGGTGCCGTGCGGCGCGCCGTTCTCCAGCAGGCGCACCAAGCCGTCTGCCACGTCGTTTGCGTGCACCGGCTGGAGCATGAACCTGCCGCCGGCCGGCAGGGCGATAACGGACAGCCGCGCCAATTTGATAAACAATTCACAGCTCGCACCGCCGCGCCCGTACACAACAGACGGCCGCGCCACCGCCACGCGCATGCCGTGTGCCGCGCCAATTTGGCATACGGCCTCGTCGCCGCGCCCTTTGCTGCCGACAAAATTCACGGCGTGTTTCGGATCGGCGCCCAACGCGGAAAGCTGCACCCAATGCCGCACGCCTTGTTCCGCCGCAATTTTTGCCAACAGTGCTGGCGTGTGGTGGTGCACGGTTTCCAGCACGTCGGCATGGCGGCTCATCACGCCGATGCAGTTGAACACAGCATCCGCGCCGCGCAGGATTTCGCGGGCGGCGGCTTCGTTCGGCTGCAAATAATCGAATTCGCGGTGGCTCGGGGTGCGCAGCGTGTGGCCGTGTGCGCGCAGGATTTGGGCAACGCGGCGGCCGATAAAGCCGCTTGCGCCGAAGAGGACGATGTTCATGCAAAACTCCTTGTGGGCGATTGAAAAATGTGCAGGCTGCTTTTCAGAGCGGGTCTGACGGCCATACGCCATGCCGTTGTGCGAATTTCTGAAAATTGAAGGGCTTGTGTCCTATTGATAAGGCGTTGGATGTTTCAGGCAGCCTGCACTTTGCCCATCGGGGTGCAGGCTGCCATCGGTCTGAATCTGTGATTCAGCTAACCGATGTGCGTGCCCTTGGTGCTGCTTTTTGCCGACTTCGTCAATATTTCTGCAACAGCCGCGCCGCTTTGTCCAACTGCTCGGTGCAATATTGCTGAAATTCCTGCGGACGATTGCGCAGGGCGCGAACCTTCAATGCTGCGGGTTTCACATAAGCATCCAGGCGCGCCATCATCTGATTGTACTGCGTCTGCGGCAGCCGTTTGGCGAAGGCTTCGCAGCGGTTCAGGGCTTCCAAATGCCGTTGCAGGGCGGCGTCTTGCACGAGTGGGGTGGGGTGTTGGATGCAATACATGGGGAACGCCATAATGTCCATATTGTCGCGGAAGATTTGCTCGCAGCGCGCCAGTTCTCCGCCATCGGCCATGGCCAATGCAGGCAGCAACATCATGGAAACAAGATATTTTTTCATTTTTTCGTCCTTTCTTTCGGTGGGATTCGGCATACGCCGCCTTCGCATTCGGGGCGTGGCAGCAGCCATTTGGGAAATTGGTAACGGTGGCGGGCGAACCACGGGTAAAGCCGGTCGGCCAGTTTGTCCAGCAGCGGCAGATTGGCCAGTTTCACCAGAGCAAAGCCTTGGTAGCCTTCGTACATTTTGCGCACGGCGGCCATTTTTTGCAGCATCACGCCGTCGTCCGTTAAAACGTGCAGGTAGGTGAGCGCGGCTTCGGTGGTGATGCCGTATTGCGCCAACACGGCTTCGCTGCCCTGTATCGGCACGGCTTCCATGAATCCGGCGCGGCTGTCCTGCATGATTAACTCTATTTCGCGTACGCAGATGGGGCATTCGGCATCGTAAAAAATTTTGTGCATTTTTAAATTCTCCAAAAATACGTTACTCTTCCAGCGGGGCAAAGCCGTTATATTTTTCTGCTTGCAAACGGGGCGGTGCAGGCTGCTTTTCGGGCTCTGCTTCGGGCTTCACGCCTTCAAAACCGCTGCGTTGCAACACCTGAATCTGTTTGCGTACCAAATGCGCCAGTACCAGCAGCAGGCTCACGCCGCCGAACACGGCCCAGCGCAGGGCGTACAGCAGATTGTCCGCCAAACTGCGCTCGAAGTTCGGTGCAAACAGCAACACGCACAGCAGCGGTGTGAACAGCGTCAGGCTCAAATACAGCCGCTGCCAGAATATGCCGCTGATTTCCTTCACTTCGTCGCGCGGGTCGTTGCACAAAAAAGCCAGCACGCGCCGCAGCGATGCGCCCAAAACCAGCCAGCACACCAGGCTCACCGCCAACGATACGGCAACCTGTATCGCCATAATGTTAAATGTCTGCATATTATTCTCCTTATGCAAGGGTTTGAAAAATCAAATGAATGTTTGTGCAGGCTGCTTTTTCACGTTGGAAAATTTAACAAAGTCCTGTTAAAATAAACACTTCTGTTCTTTCAGGCAGCCTGCACATGAAACCGCGCCGCGCAAAATCCCATAAAACCACGCCTGACAAACCTTCCCTCATCAGCAGCATTGCGGACTATTTGATTTTGCTTCTTCCCGTTTCCATTCCCATCTTGGCGCACGGCGGGTTTGTCGAACCGCGCCACTGGCAGGTAATGCTGGCTTTGGCCGTGATATTTGTCCTGCCGGTTTATATGGTCTACCGCAGCCAACTGCCGAAGCCCTCACGCACGGAAAAAATCTTTTTCACGCTATGGAAATGGCTGCGCCGTTTGCTGGCGTTTGCCTGTGTGATACTTTTTCTCTATTTTATCGTTCTTGTTGTGCCGAATGTCGCCGCTCCTATTGGGGAAAAGCTGCTGATATCCGCCGTTGTCGCCATATTAGCCTTCTATATCGCGCACTTCGGTGTTTACGGCGAGAAATATCGCGGCGAGAGTTTGGCAGATGCACGCGAACGGTACAGGCAGATGAAAAAACGCTACGGCTGGCATTGGTAATGCGCTTGGGTTTTCAGGCAGCCTGCACATTGCCTACATCGGCTTCAACACCATCAGGAAATACAGCACCACTGTGGCGCAGAAGGCCGGATAGCCCAGCATTTCCCACCAGAATTGATAGCGTTTGTAGCTGGCCGGCAGCGTATTTTTGCCCGCCTGCCAAGCCGTAGCCGCCTGCCGCGCCATCTTGATTTGCAGCCACACCACCGGCAGCCAGCACGCACCTGCCAGCGCATACAGCGCCAGCGTCCACTTCACCCACAGCCACGCCCCGTCCCAAGTAAACGGCATGCCCATGTAATGCAGCATCCACAAGCCCGAGAGCGGCTGGAAAATCACCGCCGGCGTGGTGAACCACCAATCCGCCTTCATCACCCATTTTGATACCACCGCCTGCGCCGCCACCGAGCCGGAACGGTTCGCCCAAAACAGATAAAACGCCGTGCCGAAGCCCGTGCCCACCATCAGCGTGGCCGAAATAATGTGCAGGATTTTGACGATTAAATACGTGTTCATTTTCAATCTCCTATATGTTTTTACATTCGCGATACAGCAACAGCAGCACCGCCATAATCGGAATATTCTTCACCAAGGGGGCAAACGGATGCAGCCACATTTCAGGCAGCCTGAACGCGATAATCGCGCTATACAGCGCAACTGCCGCCAACTGCGCCAGCCAAAAGGCAGCCTGAAACCGCAGTCGGGTGAAACACAGCACACCGAACGCAGCATCCAACAGCGAAGAGCCTGCCAGCAGCAGCCACTGCACTTTCAGGCTGCCTATTCCCACCTGCGACAGCAATGACAATGAAAGCTGCGTTTCAAATACCACAGGCACAACACCGCTCCACAGCCACACCGCTGCCACTGCCCAAACCAAAACGTTCGGTATATTCCGCTTCATCGTTATCCGCTTCCCATTTGTTTCCCCCGCCCGGGCAACAGGCAGACAGGAAACATTTATTTTCTAAATTTCTGTTAATTAAGAAATTAAAGCTGAAAAAAAATTTTAGCATTCTGGGCGGCGCACAGACTATGCCGTGCGCCGCTTTCAGGCTGCCTTAAAATATCAGTTTTCCATCCCTCCGCCCGAAGAATTCGCTGATTTCAAAATAGATTTCGCGTGTGTCGCCGGCAGCGGATTGCACGGTGATTCGGTCATAAATACCTGATTTGTCTTGCAGCAGTGCCTGCCCTGTTTTCCTGTATTGCGGCAGATGCTCGGCAATCCATGCGTTTTCTGCCGCAATGCCGCGTTCGGTGTCGTTTTCGTGGATTTTCACGGCACGTGCCATGCTGCTGCCGTCTGCTTTTTGTGCGGCGGGGCGGGAAGCTTTGGCTTTGCCGTGCTGCACGGGTGCTTTCGCAGAGGCAAGCGGTGCGGCAGATAATGCGCCTGCTGCCAATGCAAGAGATAAAATTTGTTTTACATTCATGATATTGTTCCATAGGTTTCGTGTTTCCCGTTTTCAGGCTGCCTGAAACCCGAAGGGCAGCCTGAAAATTATCTGAGCAGCCTTTGTATGCCTGCGCCCAGTTTCAGAATTTTGGCCATTGTGCCGGCGGACAGTTTCAGCATTTCGTTCGTCCAAGCCGTCAGCGTGCTGATGAATTCGTGCGTCTGCGTAATCCGCGTCTTCACACCGTCGTTTTCGTTGACAAACTCCGGTTCCTGCATCAGTTGGTTCAGAAACGCCAAAGTCGGCTCGATTTCGCGGCGCTGCCGCTGCTCCACAATCGTGCGGAACAGCGTCCACACGTCGTCCGACGTGGTGAAATAATCGCGCCGGTCGCCCAATACGTGCGTTACCTGCACCAACTGCAAATTCTGCAATTCTTTCAAACTGTTGGAAACATTAGACCGCGCCACGTTCAACGTTTCGCAAATCTCTTCCGCATTCATCGGTTTACCCAAAATATACAACAGCGCGTGAATCTGGGCGACCGTGCGGTTCACGCCCCATTTGGAGCCTTGCTCGCCCCAGTGCAGAATGAATTTTTCGGTGGTGGGATTGAGTTTCATGGCATTGTCCTTTGATTTGACGGCGAGTGTAAATATTTTTTAAATTTCTGTCAATACAGAAATAATATAATTCTGTTTGCAGGCAGCCTGAAACTGCATGGGCAGCACATGCTTGTCCTAGGGAAAACGGCGTTGTGCGTATTTGTTCCTATGAACCGGCTGCAACCCGTTTTGCCGTTTGCGGCCTTGCCCGAAAGCGGGCTGATTAACTATAGTGGATTAAAATAAAAATGAGACAAGGCGGCGAGCCGCAAGGCGTACAGGTAGTACGTCAAGGCGAGCCAACGCCGTATCATTGCGATTTTAATCCACTATATAAAATACGAGACCTTTGCAAAATTTTTATCTTTGGCACAATCGTTTGAAAATATTTCCGTATTGTCTGCGTGTTCTGCGATGTTATGGCTTTGAATTGTGCTTAAATCTGAGATTTTGCAATGGTCTCAATACGCATTTTTCGGATTGAAAGGATTGGTTATGTTGAAAAAAATTTCGGTGGTGGCAGGCGTGCTGGAAAATAGCGAAGGGGCGTTTCTGCTGTCTTCCCGTCCTGAGGGCAAGCCGTATGCGGGCTATTGGGAATTTGCGGGCGGCAAGGTGGAGGCGGGTGAAACGGCATTTGCTGCTTTGCAGCGCGAGTTTGCGGAAGAACTGGGCGTGGAAATTTTGCGGGCAACGCCGTGGCTGCGGCGCACCCATGTGTATGAACACGCGGCGGTGGATTTGCGTTTTTTCCGTGTGGCGGCAGCCGGCTGGCGCGGGGAATTGCAGGCGCGTGAAGGGCAGCATTGGGCGTGGCAGCAGGCGGGCGCGTATACCGTGTCGCCGATGTTGCCTGCCAATGCGCCGATTTTAGCGGCTTTGGAAATTCCGTCCGTGCTTTCAGGCAGCCTGAAAGCGGGGCTGCGCGGGGAAAACGCGGGCGGGGAATATTTTGTTGTGCCGTATGGCAACGCCGTGCCGCCGCAGGGAAGGGTACTGTTGGATGCCCGCCAATGGGGGGCGGGCAGGCAGCCTGAAAACAGGAGCGTGTGGGTGTCGGTCGGCAACCGCGCGGAATACCTTTATGTGTTGAGCCGGCAGCAGGATGTGGACGCACTGGTGTGGTGCGCGGCAGACAATGCGGCGGCTCAGGCGGCGGCAGAGGTGTTGGGTGAGGGCGCGCCCGTGCCGATAATCGTGTGTGCACCTGAGGACTGCGTGCAATGCTGGGAAACGGCATGGCGGGATGCGGGGGCGCAGGCGGTGGTGTGCGATAACAGCATTCAGGCAGCCTGAAAAACCAAAATCCCAACGTGTCCGCTGGGATTTTTTGATTTCTGCGCTCTAAATTCAAATTCTGAAATTCAAAGCTGGCTGATTTTCGCTTGTAGGGAGTGGCGCGCTGCCGAACCTTCGGGCAACTTGTCCAATGCGGCTTTGTATGCCTCGCCTGCCTCTTTTGCCTTGCCCTGCGCCGCATACACATCACCTTTTGCCTCATCCGTCAGCGGGCGGTATGTCGCATCCACCGGTGTGGCGAGAACGGATAGCGCGTCATCGTATTTTTTCTGCTGGATATACACCGCCGCCAGATTTTGCATGGCGGCAGCCTGAAACACGGTTGCTTTGCTGTTGACAAGCACCCAGCGGTATGCCGCAGCCGCTTCGTCTGCCTTGCCGGCTTGGAACAGAGCGGCGGCGGTTTCCAGAGAGGCCTGCGCCGCCGCCGCGCTGCGTGGATACCGCTGCTGCAATGCCGCCAGTTTTGCCGCATCCCCGTTTACCTGCGCGGCAGCCTGTGCGGCCTGTCGGCTGTTGTCTGCCGACATGCTGCTGTAACCGGCATAACCGATGTAGCCCAGCCCTGCCGCCGCCAGCAGCGCCGCCAGCCATTTGCCGCCGCTTGCCCATAAATGTTTTGCTGTTTCAATGTTTTGTTGTTCGCTGTGGTGAACTGCCATCACATACTCCATTCTTGAATCTGTTGTACCAGCCGTTCGGCGGGCACGGTGACCTGCCCTTTGCCGCCGCGTAAATCTTTCAGGGTGACCTGGCGGTTTTCCAGCTCGCTCTCGGCGATAATCAGCGCGAATTTTGCGCCGCTGTCGTCCGCGCGTTTGAACTGGTTTTTCAATTTGGTGCTGCCCGAAAACTGGGCAACGTTAAATCCCGCCTGGCGCAGCGCGGCGGCATACTGCATGGCGGCCAGCGTGCTGCCTTCGCCCTGCTGCATCACGAATACGTCGGGCGCGTTGTCGGCGTGCAGGCTGCCGTAATCGCGCACCAGCAGCAGCAGGCGTTCGATGCCCATGGCAAAGCCGATGGACGCGGCGGGTTTACCGCCCAATTCTTCAATCAGCCCGTCATAGCGTCCGCCGCCGCACACGGTGGCCTGCGCGCCGAGTTTGTCGGTCGTCCATTCAAACACGGTTTGGTTGTAATAGTCCAAGCCGCGCACCAGCCGCGGGTTTTCGGTGTATCGGATGCCCAAGCCGTCCAGCAGCGCTTTGACGGTGTCATAATGCCGGCGAGATTCTTCGCCCAAGTAGTCGGTCAGGCGCGGTGCGGCGTTGCAGATGGCCTGCAAATCGGGATTTTTGCTGTCCAGCACGCGCAGGGGGTTGGTATACAGCCTGCGTTTGCTGTCTTCGTCCAGTTTGTCTTCGTGTTGCGTTAAATAGGCCACCAATGCGGTGCGGTGGGCGGCGCGCTCTTCGCGGTTGCCCAAGCTATTGATTTCTAAGGTGAGGTGTTCGGCAATGCCCAGTTCGCGCCACAAATCGGCGCACATGGCAATGATTTCCGCGTCAATATCGGGTTCGGCAAAGCCGAGCGCTTCGATGCCGACTTGGTGGAACTGGCGGTAGCGTCCTTTTTGCGGGCGTTCGCGGCGGAACATGGGGCCCATGTACCAGAGTTTTTGCGGTGCGGCGTGCAGCAGGCTGTGTTCCACCACGGCGCGCAGGCAGCTTGCGGTGCCTTCGGGGCGCAGGGACAGGCTGAGCGTGTCGTTGCTGTCGGAGAAGGTGTACATTTCTTTGCCGACCACGTCGGTTTCTTCGCCGATGGAGCGCACGAACAGGCCGGTCTGCTCCACAATCGGGGTGCGGATTTGGGCGTAGCCGAAGCGGCGCGTCCATGCTTGCACTGCGTTTTCAAAGGCTTGCCAATAAGCTGCCGTGAGTTTGAAGTCTTTTTGTTCAACGGGCAGAAGGTCGTTCATGCCTTTGACGGATTGGATTTTGTTTCCCATTTGTTTTTCCATCGGTTCGGGTTTCAGGCTGCCCGTACTGCGCGGCAAGGCAGCCTGAAAAGCCAAAAGCCGCGATTATACGCAATTTCTTCTATACAATACGCGCCCATGAAACCGCAAAGTCCGCTGCCCATGCTTGGCGGCATCAAACCCAGCTTTCTCAATCTGCCGCACGACAAACGCTTTGTCGGACAGCCATTGCTTGCCTATTTGTGCGCCCGCTTCCCGTTTGTCGGCGAGGCGGCATGGCGTACACGGCTCAACAGCGGCATGGTGGCGGATGCGGACGGCAAGATTTTGGACGAACACGCGCCCTTTTGCGCAGGCGGAAAAATATTCTATTACAGGGAAACCAGTTCGGCAGACGAGCCCCGTATCCCGTTTGAGGAAAAAATTCTGTGGCAGGACGAGCATCTGCTGGTGGTGGACAAGCCGCATTTTCTGCCGGTGATTCCCAGCGGGCGTTTCCTACGCGAAACGTTGCTGACGCGGCTGCGGTTGCGTGCCGATTTGCGCTGTTTGGATGCTGCGGCCATCTCTCCGATTCACCGTTTGGACAAGGACACGGCGGGCGTGATGCTGTTATCGCATAATCCGCAATCGCGGGCAGCCTATCAAATGCTGTTTCAGAACAAGAAAGTACACAAGATTTATCATGCCGTTGCCCCTACCCACGCCGATTTGGATTACCCCGTAACCGTATATTCGCGGTTGGTGCGCGGCGGGCGGTTTTTTCTGACTGTTGAAGAGACGGGCGAGCCGAATGCGCAAACGGAAATCCGTCTGCTGGAAAACCGTGGCGGAACAAGTTTGTACGAACTTCGCCCGATTACGGGCAAGAAGCACCAGTTGCGCGTGCACATGATGAAGCTGGGGATGCCGATTCTGAACGATACGCTTTATCCCGACGTGCAGCCTGCCGGTGCGGAAGATTATGCCAAGCCGCTGCAACTGCTCGCAAAGCGTATTGAGTTTGCCGACCCGTTTTCAGGCTGCCTGCGCGTGTTTGAAAGCAGCCGCTCGTTATAGCTGTTTTCAGGCAGCCTGAAACCGCGGTCAGTAAAACTGATACATCAGCGACTGTGCCAGATTCAGGAACTGGCGGTATTTGTCGGTTTTGGCGATTTTTGCACTGTCCAGCGCAATCTGCATCAGCACGCCGTTTTTGTTGCCATACACCACCGTGTTTTCAATCTGCATCACGCTCTGCCCGTTTTCCAGCTTAACCGGCATGATGAACGCCTGCATCATCTCGCCCGATGCCAGATTTTGCAGGATGATGCTTTTGCGTACGTTCGGCTGCAGCTTGCCCGACACATATTGGAACGGGTTGGTCTGTGCGTCCAGCACGCCTTGGAAGCTGTAAATAAACACGCTGTGTTCCAAGCGCGGATTGTTTTTCAGATAAAGTTGCAGCAGCAGATAGCGCAAATCCTGTTCGCTGTCGTCTGCCGGTATTTCCTGTTCTGTCTTACTCATTGCCTTATTCCTTTTTCAGGCTGCCTCAGCCTTGGTTTCTGATGGGGATAATTTTGGCTTTGCCGCGTTTCCTGCCGCCTTCGCCGTAATTGGTTTGCACATATTCCCGCACAATTGCCATAAATTCCTGTGCCATATTGTCGCCCTTGAGCGTTATCTTGCGCTCGCCGTCCACATATACCGGCGCCACCGGCGTTTCACCCGTGCCCGGCAGACTGATGCCGATGTCGGCCAATTTGCTTTCGCCCGGCCCGTTCACCACGCAGCCCATCACGGCGACATTCAGGTTTTCCACGCCCGGATACTGCCAGCGCCACACGCTCATCTGCTCGCGCAGATATTGCTGGATATCGCGCGCCAGCTCTTGGAAAACGGTGCTGCTGGTACGGCCGCAGCCTGGGCAGGCGGTAACCATCGGCGTGAAGGAACGCAAACCCATGGTCTGCAAAATTTCTTGTGCGACAATGACTTCCTGTGTGCGCGATGCGTTCGGCTCGGGCGTGAGCGAAATACGGATGGTATCGCCGATGCCCTGCTGCAACAGCACGGACAAGGCGGCGGTGCTGGCGACAATGCCTTTGCTGCCCATACCCGCCTCGGTCAAACCCAAATGCAGCGGATAGGCGCAACGGCTGCCCAAATCTCGGTACACGGTAATCAAATCCTGCACGTTGGACACCTTGCACGACAGGATGATTTTGTTTTCAGGCAGCCCCAAATCCACCGCTTTCTGCGCCGATTCCAACGCGGACACAATCAGCGCTTCCTTCATGATTTCATCGGGCGTTTTCGGATTGCCGGCTGCCGCGTTCGCGTCCATCATCTTTTTGGCCAGACTTTGGTCCAGCGAACCCCAGTTCACACCGATGCGGACGGCTTTGCCATATTCGGCCGCCGTCCGAATCATATAGGCGAATTTTTCGTCGCCCTTCGCGCCCTTGCCCACATTGCCCGGGTTGATGCGGTATTTGGACAGTGCTTTGGCGCAGTCGGGGAATTCGGCCAGCAGGCGTTCGCCGTTGAAATGGAAATCGCCCACCAGCGGCACGGCGCAGCCCATGTCGTCCAAACGGCGGCGGATTTCGGCCACTTGAGATGCGGCTTCGGGCGTGTTCACGGTAATCCGCACCATTTCCGAGCCTGCATCCGCCAGCTCTTTGACTTGGGCGGCGGTAGCAGCGGCATCGGCGGTGTCGGTGTTGGTCATGGATTGGATGACGACTGGATATTCTGAACCGACGATAATATGGTCGATTTGGACTTGGTGGGTTTTGCGGCGGGTGATGGCATGCATGATGTTGTTCTTTAAGAATCTTATCGTAGAAAGTGTGTGGTACAGGCGTTGTTCAGGCAGCCTGAAAACGCTTTGACGGTTTTCAGGCTGCCTGTATTGAGCGGCGGTTATTGCGCGGCGGATGCCGAACCGCCTGTGGTCAGCATGGCGGTTTTGCCGCCTTTGCGTGCGGCATTTACATCCAGTTCCTGCCCGTTGAAGGTAACGGTTGAGCCGACGGCATAGCCTAACCGTATTTCAAACGGTGCGCCGTCTTGGAAGCGGTGTTCGCTGCGGGCGGGAACAATCTGGTTAATCAGGATTTCGCCTTTGGCATTGGTAACCGTCAGCATGGTGCGGTAACGTGCATTGATAACCAGTTCCCCTGTGGCGGCGGGCTGGGATGCCGATGAAGCAGATACGGTCTGCGTGTCGCTTGCCGTCATCGGTTTGACCACCACGTTTGGGTTGTCCAAGGTGGGGCGGCTGGCTTCGCTGGCGGTTGGCAGCGGCTTGCTTTCTGCCTCTTGGCGCGCGTTTTCCGTTTGTGATTTTGTCTGCCACGCATATACGCCGTATCCGATTAGTGGTACGGCAATCAAACCGAATATCCAAGTCGGGAATGGTTTTTTGCGTTCTGCTTCGGCGAAATTCAGCTTGTTGTTATTGCAGTTGGCGGTGTTGGCGACTTTTTCGGTCGGTGCGATACGTTCCAGCGCGGCGGATAATACCGCATCGTCTGCGCCCAAAAAACGACCGTAGCTGCGCAAAAATCCGCGTACGAAAATCGGTTCGGGAAGGTCGTCGTATCCGCCGTTTTCCAATGCTTCAATCTGGCGTGCGGGCAGTTTCAGCCGCTCGGAAACTTCACCAATCGACAACTGTTTTTGTTCGCGCAAATCCCGCAGCAGCATGCCTAATTCGGCAGGCGTGGCGGGAGGGGCGGCAGTGGGGTTTTCTGTCTGCTTGGTCATTCCGATCTGCCTCCGGTGACGGTTTTCAGTTCGTCGGAATAGGGGAAGTTCTCACGCAGTTGGGCTTCGTATTCCGATGCGGCCTGCATTTGTCCGTTGGCTTTGGCGATGCGCCAGCCCAAGAGCAAATCATCCGCAGAAAGTTGGTTGATTTGGCTTTGATACATGCGGAATTCTTTGTCGGCAGCGGAGAGTTTGTTCGTACTTAAAAACACGCGGGCGCGTTCTTTGTGCACGGGGGCGAAGGTGGGGTTAATCTGTAAGGCGCGTTCAAAATAGGCATCTGCCATTGACGATTGGCCTGCTTTGGCGGAACAGATGCCTTTGTTCATATTGGCAATTTCGGGAGTGGGGTAGGTTGGGTCTGCCAAAGCGCGGTCAAAATAAGAAATGCTGGCGGCAGGTTGGTTGCGCGCGCTGCAGAGAAACCAGCCGTAGTTATTGTTGTTTTCCGGGCTGGCGGGGTTCATTGCCAGTGCATGGCGGAAGCTTTCGTCTGCTTTGTCCAGCAGGTTCAGATGCTGGTACACCTGCGCACGTGCCAGCCATGCGACGTCATAGCTGGGGTCGTCTTTTACGGCTTCTTCAATGGCAACAACTGCCTGACGGTAGCTTTTAGAGGCGACATACTGGATGGCCAGTTCGGTTTTGACGCGGGCAGCGGTTTTTTTGCGGTCGGATTTGCTCTCGCTTTTAAACTGGGTGATCTTGGGCCCGTCGCCGACATCTACGCAGCCTGAAAACATCAGGGCGGCGGCACACATCACCGCGAGGCGGGAAACGAATCGGTTTGACATGGTTATCTGGTCTCCAAATAAATCTGCTGCCATTTTGCTTGGCGTTTGGTTTTGTCTTTCACTTGGCCTGCCAGTTGCCCGCAGGCAGCGTCAATATCGTCGCCACGTGTTTTGCGGACGGTGGTAATCAGGCCGGCTTCCATTAAAATTTCTTTGAAAATATTGATGTTTTTGCTGCTGGACCGCTCATATCCGGAATTGGGGAAGGGATTGAACGGAATCAGGTTGAATTTGCAGGGCACGTCTTTCACCAGCTCCAGCAGTTCGCGCGCGTGTTCTGGCTTGTCGTTCACGCCGTCCAGCATTACATATTCAAATGTGATGAAATCGCGCGGGGCTTTGGCAAGATAACGTTGGCAGGCTGCCATCAGTTCTTTGAGCGGATACTTTTTGTTCAGCGGCACGATTTCGTCCCGCACCTTGTCGTTGGAGGCGTGCAGCGACACCGCCAGTGCGACGGGCATATCTTCTTTCAGCCTGTCCATCTGCGGCACCATGCCCGATGTGGACACGGTTACTCGGCGGCGGCTCAAACCGTAGCCATGGTCGTCCAGCATAATGGAGAGTGCGGTAACCACATTGTCGTAATTGGCCATCGGCTCGCCCATGCCCATCATCACGACGTTGGAAATCACACGTTCGTTTTTCGGCGTTACGCCCAATGCCTTGTTCGCCCACCAAAGCTGGCCGATGATTTCGGCGGCAGTAAGGTTGCGGTTGAAGCCCTGCCGCCCGGTAGAACAGAACGTGCATTCCAGCGCACAGCCCACTTGCGACGAAATACACAGCGTGCCGCGTTCGGCTTCGGGAATAAACACGGTTTCCACGCCGTTGCCCGTGCCGACATCCAGCAGCCATTTGCGCGTACCGTCCCTGCTTTCTTGGGCGGCCATCAACGCAGGAATACCGACTACGGCTTTTTCCTGCAGTTTGGCGCGCAGGGATTTGGCCAAGTCGGTCATCTGCTCAAAATTTTCCGCGCCGCCTTGGTGTATCCAGCGCATGACTTGGCGGGCGCGGAAGGGTTTTTCGCCCATTTGTGCGAAATGTTCGGTTAGGGCGGGCAGGTTGTAATCAAGCAGGTTGGTTTTCATGCGGTTTGGCGAGATGTATGCGGGTTTCGGCGGTGAGGCTGCCTGAAACGGAAAAATGCGCGCATTCTAGCAAGGTTTGCGTATTTTATCTAACGCTATTGCGCTTATTTCTGCAGCCACAGCCATGCCCACACTCTGCGTCCTTCGCTTGCCAGAAGTATGTAGGTGCGGCAGGCGGCATCGGTTGCCATGCACTCCAAGGATGCGCCGCAGGCGGACAGCTCCGCGGCAAGTTTTGGCGGAAGGAAGAGCTGCCTGCTGCCTGTGCCGACCAGTAGGATTTCTGCTCCTGCGTTTAAGGCAGCCTGAAAATCGGCAAGCGCCAAATCTTGCGGTTTTTCAGGCAGCCCGGTCTGCACACTGCTGCCCAGACACACGGGTTCGTTGTAAGGCTTTCCGTTGATGGTGATGCTGCCTTCGCCGCAGCTTTCTATGGCGACGGGCGGGGCGGGGCTCTGCCGGAACTGCATGGTGTGGTCTTTCAAAATATGGGGGATTAATGTGAATTGGGAATATTTAGGTTGCAGGGCAAGACGGTTTTTCAGGCTTGCGGGAGAAAGGCGGGATGAGGGCGTTCAGGCTGCCTGAAAACGTGTGGGTAGTAAATGCCCACCCTGCGGAAAACGGTATCGCGCGTCTCTGTTCCTGCGGTGTGCAAAAGTAGCCTGAAAGGGCTGTACGCGGTTTTCAGGCTGCCTAAAATCGGGTAGTATCCCTGAGTTTGAAATTTTATTTCGTTTAACATTTTCCCGATTTGGAGTATTTTATGCAAGCAGTCAATATCGGCATTTTGGGCTTGGGAACGGTGGGTGGCGGCACTGCCCAAGTGTTGCAGGACAATGCCGCCGAAATCAGCCGCCGGCTGGGACGCGAAGTGCGCGTAAGTGCCGTCTGCACGCGCAATACGGTGCGTGCGCGCCAGCTCTGTCCGCAGGCTGCCGTGGTGACCGAGCCGTCCGAGCTGGTGGAACGTGCCGATGTGGACATCGTGGTGGAACTTTACGGTGGCACGGACATTGCCAAAGATGCCGTGTTTCAAGCCATCCGCAACGGCAAGCATATCGTTACCGCCAATAAAAAACTGATCGCGGAATACGGCAATGAAATCTTTGCGCTGGCGGAAGAAAACGGCGTCATGATTTATTTTGAAGCGGCAGTGGCGGGCGGTATTCCGATTATCAAAACCCTGCGCGAAGGCTTGGCCGCCAACCGAATCCACTCCATTGCGGGCATCATCAACGGCACGAGCAACTTTATTTTGAGCGAAATGCGCGAAAAAGGCGCGGCATTTGCCGACGTTTTGGAGCAGGCACAGCAGTTGGGCTATGCCGAAGCCGACCCGACCTTTGACGTGGAAGGCCATGACGCGGGGCACAAAATCACGATTATGTCTGCACTGGCGTTCGGCACGCCGTTCAACTTTGATGCCTGCTATCTGGAAGGCATCAGCCATTTGGACAGCCGCGACATCCGTTATGCCGAAGAACTGGGCTACCGCATCAAGCTGTTGGGCATTACGCGGCGCACGGACAAGGGCATCGAGTTGCGCGTCCATCCCACGCTGCTGCCCGAATGCCGCCTGCTCGCCAATGTAAACGGCGTGATGAATGCCGTGCGCGTAAAGGCCGATATGGTGGGCGAAACCATGTATTACGGCCCCGGGGCGGGCGCGTTGCCGACCGCCAGCGCAGTGGTGGCAGACATCATAGACATCTGCCGCCTTTTGGATGCCGATGCGGAGAACCGCGTGCCGCTTCTCGGTTTTCAGGCAGACGAGGTGCAGGACATCAGCTTTCTGCCGATAGACGACATCACCAGCAGCTATTACCTGCGCGTACGAGCGGCGGACGAAACCGGTGTGTTGGCCGCAATTTCCGCCATTTTGGCAAAATACGGCGTGTCCATTGAAGCATTGATACAAAAAAGCGTGCACGACGGCTCGCATGCCGAAATCGTCATCCTTACCCACACCACGGTGGAACGCAGCATCAAATCCGCCATTGCCGAAATCGAACAGATGCAGACGGTGTTCAAACCCGTGGTCATGATACGCATGGAAAGCCTGCATGGTTGATTTGGACAAACAAGGGCAGCCTGAAAACGCCCAACCTTCCGAAAACGGCGTTTCAGGCGGCCTGAAAGCCGATGCGCCCGCCGCCGGACGGCACAAAACCATCGTCATCTGGCTGCGCGTTGCCGCGCTCCTGTTTGCCGCCCTGTTTTTTCTCAGCCAATGCGGCATGAATAAGCCAAAAGCCAAAGCCGCCATAGTGGAAAGCTGCATCAAAAACGTACCGCTCGCCCCAAAATGGCAGCAAGATTTGGCGGCACGCAGCCTGAAAGACGCAAACGGCAACCTCGCCGCACAATATTGCCTGTGCATGTGGGACGCACCGCTGGAAAAACTCAGCACGGAGCAGATACGTTCGTTTGCCAAAATCACGCCGCAGGAGCAGCTTAACCTGTTGGGCGGAGAAGCCGCATTCGTGCAGCGCGACAAACAATGCCTTGCCGATTTGAAAGGGAAATAACCATGTTAAACACCGATAACACCTTCGTTCTGGTTGTGGATATCCAAGAACGGCTGCTGCCCGCGCTCAATGGTGCGCAGGATTTCGCCGCCGCCTGCCGCAAATTCATCACCGGCGTAAACCTGCTCGGGCTGCCGCTTGCCGTTACCGAGCAATATCCCAAAGGCTTGGGCGCAACCGTTGCCGACATCCGCCTGCTTGTGCCCGAAGCCCCCGTGTCCGCCAAAACCCGTTTTTCCGCCTACACGGACGAAATCGCGCAAATCCTGAAAAACAGGCAGCCTGAAAACATCATCCTGATTGGTTGCGAAGCGCATATCTGCATGCTGCAAACCGCACAGGATTTGCTTGCCGCGGGTTTTGCCGTGTTTGTTCCGCAGGAATGTGCCGCATCCCGCACGGCGGAAAACAAAGCCAACGGCTTGCAGCAGATTCGCGAAGCGGGCGGAACGGTCAGCAATATTGAAAGCCTGCTGTTTATGCTGCTGAAAGATGCCGCACATCCCCAGTTTAAAGCCGTGTCCAAGCTGATTGTGTGATGCGGCGGGTCAGGCAGCCTGAAAGCGGGAGCAGCGTGTCTTTCAGGCTGCCTGATTCTGTTTCGCGCATACTGCCGTTCTGATAGAATGGCGCGTTTTTTTATTCCGACACGCAAGGAAACAATAATGATTGGATTTGCACACGCCGCAGAAGCCGGCGCAGCCCAGCCTAATCCGCTTTTCGGGCTGCTGCCGTGGGTTGCCGTTTTCGCCGTTTTCTATTTTCTCGTCATCCTGCCGAACAAAAAACGCGAAAAAGCGCGCCAAGAGATGATAAGCAGCCTGAAAAAAGGCGACCGCGTCATGCTCTCGTCAGGGTTTTACGGACGCATCGCCAAAAGCGGCGAAAACATTATTTCGGTGGAACTCGGCAAAGGGCTGGTAGTGGAGGTAGACCGCAACGCCATCGCCGCCAAAGTGGAAGAGCCCTCCGCCGAAGCCACGGCCGAATAACACGGGCAGCCTGAAAACGGACAGCAGCGGCGCACGCCTTGCCGTCCTTTTCCGTTTCAGGCAGCCTGAAAACACTTCCCACCGCAAGGAAACACGATGAACCGTTATCCGCTTTGGAAATACCTGCTGATTGCCTTTACGCTGGTGCTGGCCGTGGTTTACACGCTGCCGAATCTTTACGGCGTAACCCCCGCCATTCAGATTTCCACCAACCGCCAGTCAATCGCCATCAACGATGCCACCGAAAAAACCGTTGCCGAAGCCCTGCAAAAAGCAGGCATTCCGCACAACGGCATGTTTATCGCAGGGGGCAGTCTGAAAGTGCGCGTAACCGATGCCACCAAAATCTCCGCCCGCGATGCCATAGATGCAGCCTTGGACGAAGGCTACATCGTGGCGCAAAACCAAATTGCCAACAGCCCCGAATGGCTGGAAAAAATCGGTGCCCGTCCGATGTTCCTCGGATTGGATTTGCGCGGCGGCGTGCATTTCACCATGGAAGTGGACATGCAGGCAGCCACAGACAAAACGCTTGACCGCTATGCAGGCGACATCCGCCGCACCCTGCGCCAGGAAAAACTGCGCGCGGGCGACATCCGCAAAAACGGCACCACGCTGGTTATTCCCTTTGCCGATGCCGAAAGCCTCAACGCCGCCCTGCCCGAACTGCGCAAAATCATGGACGGCGCGGAAATCAGCACTGAGGGTACAACCGCCACGGTAACGCTGCCCGAAGCCCTACTGGCGCAGATACGCTCCGATGCCGTCAAACAGAACATCACCACCCTGCACAACCGCGTAAACGAATTGGGCACGGCAGAACCCGTTATCCAGCAGGCAGGCGCGAACCGCATCGTCGTGCAGCTTCCCGGCATGACCGACACCGCCAAAGCCAAAGACATCATCGGGCGCACCGCCACGCTGGAAGTGCGCATGGTCAGCACCGACCCCGCCCTGTTTGCCCAAGCGCAAAGCGGCAACATACCCGAAGGCTACGAACTGCTTGCCGACAGCGAAGGGCGTAGCTATCTCGTCAGCAAACAGGTGGAACTGACCGGCGACAACATCAACGCCGCACAGGGCGCGCTGGATCAGCAGACCGGGTTGCCGGTTGTCAGCCTGAATCTGGACAGCGCAGGCTCTTCCATCTTCGCCGACCTTACCCGTGCCAACAAAGGTAAAGTGATGGCGATGGTTCTGATAGACCAAGGCAAATCCGAAGTTGTAACCGCCCCGCGCATCAACGAACCCATCACCGGCGGTCGGGTACAGATTACCGGCATGGGCAGTTATCCCGAAGCCAACGATGTTGCCCTGCTGCTGCGCGCAGGCTCGCTTGCAGCACCGATGAAGATTGTGGAAGAACGCACCATCGGTCCGTCTTTGGGTGCGGAAAACATCACCAAGGGCGTGCATTCAACGCTGTGGGGCTTCATTGTGGTTGTCGTCTTCATGATTGTTTATTACCGCTTCTTCGGCATCGTTTCCGCCATTGCCCTGTCTGCCAACCTGCTGTTTCTGTTTGCGATACTGTCGTGCCTGCAAGCCACGCTGACGCTGCCGGGCATCGCTGCCATGGCTCTGACGCTGGGCATGGCAATCGACTCCAACGTGTTGATTAACGAGCGTATCCGCGACGAACTGCGCGAAGGCAAAAAAGCGCAAATCGCCATTAATGAAGGTTATGACCACGCGTGGGACACCATTTTGGATTCCAACCTGACCTCGCTGATTGCCGGCATCGCCCTGCTGATTTTCGGTTCAGGCCCCGTGCGCGGCTTTGCCATTGTGCACTGTCTCGGCATTCTCACCTCTATTTATTCGTCTGTAACCGTCTCCCGCGCGCTGGTGAACCTGTGGTATGGCCGCCGCCGCAAATTGCAGCATCTCTCTATCGGCGTGCGCTATCCCGCCGTTGTGGATAAGGAAGCATAAATATGGAACTGTTTCATTTCAAACGCGATATTCCGTTTATGAGCTATGGCAGGCTCACCACGGCGATTTCGTTGATAACGTTTATACTGGCGTTGTTTTTCCTGTTTACACGCGGTTTGAATCTGTCGGTGGAGTTTACCGGCGGCACACTGATGGAGGTGGAATATGCCTCTGCACAAGGCGCGGATTTGAACAAAGTTCGCACCAGTTTGGACGGCTTGGGCATGGGTGAAATCCAGGTTCAGGCACTGGGTACGAACAAGCACATCATGATTCGTCTGCCCAACCGCCCCGAAATGTCCTCCGCCCAGCTTTCCAACCGGGTGATGGACATACTGAAAAAAGACAATGCTGACGTGAGCCTGCGGCAGGTGGAGTTTATCGGCCCTGCGGTCGGTGACGAATTGGTTACCAACGGGCTGACCGCGCTGGCGATGGTGATTGTCGGCATCATCGTGTATTTGGCCTTCCGATTTGAATGGCGGTTTGCCGTTTCCGCCATCATTGCCAATATGCACGACATCGTGATTATCCTTGGCTGCTTTGCTTTTTTCCGATGGGAATTTTCACTTACCGTTTTGGCGGGGGTGCTGGCGGTTTTGGGTTATTCCGTGAACGAGTCGGTGGTGGTGTTTGACCGCATCCGCGAAAACTTTCACAAAGGCTCAATGCGCAACAAAACCGTGCCGCAGCTAATCGATAACGCGATTACGCATACCATGGGGCGCACCGTTATTACCCACGGCTCAACCGAGGCGATGGTTATTTCTATGCTGGTGTTCGGCGGTGCAGCATTGCACGGCTTTGCGATGGCGCTGACCATTGGTATCGTATTCGGCATTTATTCTTCGGTGCTGGTTGCCAGCCCGCTTTTGCTGATGTTTGGGCTGAACCGTAGTAATGTGGTGAAACAGAAAGTGGAGAAGGAAGAAGCCGTGGTTTGAGTTTCAGGCTGCCTGATTGGTTTGCCCGCTGCGCTGGGAAAAGGCAGCCTGAAAATTTTGTCTTCCGACGTAAAACGCCCGCCGTGTCTGGGAATACGGCGGGCGTTTTACGTGTTTCAGGCAGCCAGAGACCTTTGCAAAATCCTCATCTTTGGCCTATTTCTTCGCAATGCGCTTCTCTGACGCTTGAAAATATTTCAATATTCTCTGCGCATTATGCGATGCTATTGCTTTGAGCTGTGCTCAAATCTGAGGTTTTGCAAAGGTCTCAGCCTATTGCGGCTGCGGCGGTGCGTGCAGGGCGGGAGCGGATGCGGGCTGTTTTCGTTTGGCTTTTGCCGCGCGTTCGGTTTTTTTCTTGGCGGCAGCGGCGCGCATTTTCTGCTGCTGTTCTTCGCCGGGCAGGCTGAACCATACGCCTGCAATCACCACGGCCATTGCCGTGCTGTAAAACCAGATTTTGTTTACGTTTACCATATTGCGTTTCCCTTTGCGCTGCGGATTTCAGGCTGCCTTATTGCCACACGGGCAGCTTCGGTTCGGGCGTTACCGTGTAGCCGTCTCGGCGCAGCAGGGCAATCAGGCCGTTGCTGCCTGCCAGATGCATGCTGCCGACTGCAAACAGGGTGCGTTGCCGTGCGGATTCCTGCTTGATTTTCGGCAGCCAGTTGCGGTTGCGCGCTACGATTAGGTCCTGCTTCAACCATGTGCCTAAGGCTTGTTGCTGTTCGGCGGTCATGAGGCTGAGGTTGTCATAGGCGGTTGATTTCTCAAGCAGGACGGGGATTTGTTCAAAATTGCCGTTTTGGTAGGCTTGTAACAGTTCATGTTCTTCCTGTTCGGTTTTGCGGTCGGTGCGGCGCGCCCAGTCTTCCAGTGCGGCGGTGGCAAGGCTGTCGTTAATCAGGGCGAAATACATCACTGCGCCGCTGGGTGTTTCCAGTGCGTCCTGTGGTTTGCCTTGGCGGTTGGCTTCCCGATAGATAAAGGTTTCTACGCCGGTTTCGCGATTCAGGTTGCTGTCCAGCGGGAGGATGGCGAGAAATACCGCCCAAGGGTGCAGCCTGTCCAAACCGTCTGCCAGGCTGCTGCCGCCCGGGAGTTTGCGGATACGCTCTTCCAGTGCGTTGTAGCGGGATGCGCCGATTTTCTGCCGCAGCGGTGTTTTGCTCTGCATGGCGTACGCAATGGTTTCGTTTTCCTTCGGGCTGATGTTTTCGGGGATTTCGGTGATGATTTTGCTGTTGGCGGACACCAGCCGTGTGATGGCGGGATTCATTTCTGCTTGGGCGGGGCCGACGTGGATGGTGCCGAGCAGATAGGAATCGGGTTGGCCGGGGCGGCTGATTTTCCAGAGGTTGCTTGTTAGTTTGGGTGTGTGCCAGTCTATTGTTTCGCGCGGATATTGTTTGGCGGCGGGCGGTGCGGTTTCGGGAAGCAGCGGTTGGATTAGGCGCGCGAACTGCAACAGCAGCAGGGCGAATATTGCGATGGTGAGCAGCCTGTTTAAGGTTTTATTCATGGCGTTCCTTTGGATGGGTGAAAGGCAGGTATATTTGCGGGCTGGGCAAAGGTTTCAGGCTGCCTTTGGGGATAAAACGCGTGGGCAGCAAGTGCCCATCCTGCGGCGTTGTGCGTATTTTTTCTGTGTGCCGGTTATAAAAATCATCTTGCCGTTGCAGCCTTATCCCAAACTTATGTTGCTTAATTCGAGAGTGTTCTACGCCAAGACAAAAGCCGATATCGGTTTTATAGCGGATTAAGACCGCAACGCGACGGCGTTGGCTCGCCTTGTCTCATTTTTATTTCAATCTGTTAGTAGCGTTGTTTCAGGCTGCCTGAAACGGCATCAGTCTGCAAAACCGTGTTCCGCAGCGGGAAAGCTGCCGTCTTTCACGGCGCGCACATAGGCCTCCACCGCTGCCTGAATGCTGTTCTGTCCTTCCATAAAGTTGCGGACGAACTTCGCCGTTTTGCCGTGATATATGCCCAGCATGTCGTGCATCACCAGCACCTGCCCGTCCGTGTCTGCGCCTGCGCCGATGCCGATGGTGGGGCAGGAAACGGTTTCGGTAATCTTTTTGCCCAGCGTGTTGGGGACGCATTCCATCAGAATTGCCGATGCGCCTGCTGCTTCGTGGGCGAGCGCGTCGTTCAAAACCGCTTCGGCCGCGCCGCCGCGCCCCTGTACTTTGTAGCCGCCGAATATGTTTACATACTGCGGGGTCAGCCCGATGTGGGCGCACACGGGAATGGCGCGCTCCTGCAAAAAGCGGGTGGTTTCCGCCATCACTGCGCCGCCTTCCAGTTTCACCATGTGTGCGCCTGCTGCCATGAGTTCGGCTGCGGCGGCAAACGCCTGTTCTTTGCTCTGCTGGTATGCGCCGAAGGGCAAATCCGCCACAATCAGGCAGCCTGAATTGCCGCGAGACACGGCGGCGGTGTGGTAAACCATGTCTGCCAGCGACACGGGCAGGGTGGAGGAATGCCCCTGCACGGTCATGCCCAGCGAGTCGCCTACCAGCAGCATATCCGCGCCCGCGCGGTTCATCAGGGCGGCGAAAGAGGCTTCGTAGCAGGTGAGCATGGCGATTTTTTCGCCGTCGGTTTTCATTTTCTTGAGTGTGTTTAGGGTAACCATAGTTCGTATTCCCGTTTAATTTTTAGGATGAGCGCGGTGCGCCCGGCTTCGTCCGGTGCAGAGGCGATGGCGCGTAGCCATTCTTGCAGGTTGTCTTCGTGTTGCATGAAATTAAGTAAAGACAAGAGTGCTCCTTGGTCGGTATAGATGATAAGCCACTGATTGGGGGCGGCACGCCCATTGAGGAGGGTTACGAAGTCTATTTTTTTCCCGCGCATCTTGTTCCAAGCGATAAAACGCTGGGGGCGGCGATACCGGGATTTGAATCTGGACGACTTGAAGCGTGATATTTTGAAACGGCCCGCGAAGAAAGCGGAGCTTCGGCGCAAATCAAGCCCTTGCGGTGAAATGATGAGCTGCGGGCTTCGGTCAAATTGCCGGCGCAGAATGACAATGGCGGGCAGCACGAAAATGGCGGCAACTACGAGCATTAGCGGCTTAAACCTCTGTTTTTCCCACAAGTCAGTCCAAAACCAGTGTAGGTGGCCACCAGAATAAAACACACACAGAAGGAGCGCCATGCACTCGCCCAGTCCAATCGTGCTGTTTTGGATGACGATTTTCGGCAACATCCTTGTTCTCATTTTGTTAAAGCTCCGTTTTCAGGCTGCCTTAAAACTGGAACGCCTTGCCGTTGTGCGGATTGCGCGCCTTTGCATCCGCCAGCATTCGGAGGAAGTTTAAGCCGTATTGCTGCGATAGAGTTTCCGCGCGCTTTTTCAGGCTGGCGAGCCGAAGGTCTTTGGGGGCAGCCTGAAAGGCGAAAACGGCGATGTTGCCGTGGGTTTCGGCGGGGATTTCCAGCACGCGTCCGCCAAACACCTGCCGCAGCCGCGCAACGAACTGCGGATAGCGTTTGTCGCCGCTCCACCAGTTGGTCGCAAAAATGCCGTTGTCGGCAAGGGCGTGGAGGCAGTCGTGGAAAAACGGTTCGGCAACCAAATCGTCGATGATTTGCACGCCGTCAAAGCCGTCCACCAAAATCAGGTCGGTATTGCGGTTGAGGAGCTGAACGTATTCCGCACCGTCCGCTTCAATGATTTGGAAGCGTTCGCCTTCGGGGGGCAGGCAGAACGAGGTGCGGGCAATGCGGATGACCTGCGGGTTGATTTCTATGCAGGTTTGCGCGGCCTGCGGCAGATGCACCGCCAGCCAGCGGGCGAACGAGCCGCCACCCAAGCCGATTTGCAGAATGCGTTCGGGCAGCGGGTCGGCAAACAGCAGCCAGCCCATCATGGCGCGGCTGTATGACAGCACGAGTTCGGACGGGTTGGCAGTGTTCATGGAGCTTTGGATGGTTTCCGTGCCCAAGTGCAGCGAGCGGATGTTGCCGTGTTCGGATAGGGTGGCTTCGGGCAGATACGGGCGGAAGAAGCGGGATTGGCGGAAGGGATGGGTCATGGTGGGTTTTCGGGTGGGAACGGGTTTTCAGGCAGCCTGAAAACCTGGCGCGGCAGCAAAATATAGTCGATTAAAATAAAAATGAGACAAGGTGGCGAGCCGCAAGGCGTACAGGTAGTACGTCAAGGCGAGCCAACGCCGTATCATTGCAATTTTAATCGACTATATCAATCATTCGGGCAGGGCGTGGGCGGTAATACTGCCCGCCGCGTCCAGCGACAGATAGCCGCCTTTGCCGTCGCGCCAGTCCTGCAAAACGTGGCGGACGACGGTTTTGCTGCGAAATATGTGTTCGTGGCGGGCGGGGCGGTGGGTGTGTCCGTGAATGATGTCCTGCACCTGCGGAAAGCGGTTTAAGGCAGCCTGAACGCCGCTTTCGGTTACGTCCGACACGGCATAGGCGGCGGCGGACTGTTTTTTGCGGCGGCTGGCGGCGCGTAGTTTTGCGGCGATTTTTTTGCGGATGCAGAACGGCAGCGACAGCAGGATTTTCTGCACGGTTTTGTTCCGCATGATGCGGCGGTAGCGCAGATAGCCTGTGTCGTCAGTACACATTTCGTCGCCGTGCGTCAGCAGGATTTGGCGGCCGAAGGCGTGCAGGATATGGGTTTCGGGCAGCAGCGTGATGCCTGCTTTTTCTGCGTAACGCCTGCCGAGCAGGAAATCGCGGTTGCCTGCAATGAAATACACGGGCGCGTGCTGCGAAAAGGCGTGCAGGGTGGCGGCGGTTTCGGCGGCGGTGCGGCTGTCGTCGTCATCGCCCGTCCACGCGTCGAACAAATCGCCCAAGATATAGAGCGCGGCGGCATCGGCGGCGTGCCGGTGCAGAAAAGCCGACAACAGCGCGCCCAAATCGGGTTCGCTGTCGGACAAGTGCAAATCGGCGATAAAAAAAATCTTCTTTTTTTCAATGGTTTCCATGTTTCAGGCTGCCTTGCCGCGCGTTTCAGGCAGCCTAAAAAATTTCACGGTACCGTTCTTCGGAAAAGCCGCAGTATGTTTTGCCGCCGTGTTCCAACACGGGGCGTTTGATGAGGCTGGGGTATTCCAGCATCAGCGCGGCTGCGCCGTCTTCGTCCGCCGCGCGCGCCTGTACTTCGGGCGGCAGCCCGCGCCATGTCGTGCCGCGGCGGTTTAGCAGCATTTCCTGCGGAATGTCTGCCAGCCAGCGGCGGATTTCCGCTTCGGCAGGCGGGTCTTTTTTGAAATCCCGGAAAAGATGGGGAATTTGGTGCGCATCTAGCCAAGCGCGGGCTTTTTTGACGGTGGCGCAGTTGGGGATGCCGTTGAGCTGGGTCATGTGTAATCTTCTGTTAAATTTAACACGGCTATTGTACGGAATTATGCGGTTTGTGTCTTGCCGCTGCCCGCGTTTGCCGTTATCCTTGCCGCTTTCGCAAACGGAGCTTTGAACCATGAAGAAAACTGTCGTTTTATTGGGCGGTGCGCTGCTTCTGGCAGCCTGCGGCAACGATAACGGGCTGTCCAAATCCGCCGTGCAGAAAGCCGTGGACGCATCGGCCAAAAGCCACGCGGTGTGCGTGCCGTTCGCACTGTCGGTGGAAGACCGCAAAGAGGGCGACTACCCCGTTTTGGGCGCGCCCGTAGTGAAACTGGTGAAGCGTAAAGACAACGGCAAACGTGCCAATCTTGCCGCCATCAAACAGATGGAAATCCTAACCGACGCAGGCATCTACCACCGCGAAAAAGAAGAGCGCGTAGGCAGCGGCGACGAAGCCGTGCGCTATCTGGTTTACAAAATCACCCAAAAAGGCACGGACAAATTCCGCGCAGGTGTCGGCGAACTCTTAATGTGCATCGGCAGCGAAAAAGCAGAAAAAGTCAATTATTTCACCACGCCCACGCCCAGCAACGGCGTAACCGTCAGCCAAGTATCGTTTGAAGCCAAGCCGCAGGTGGAACGCTGGGCGCAGAAGCTCCTGAAAGACAGCCCGTTTTACGAAGGACTCAAACGCACCGAAACCCGCCACGCCACGTTGGTGAAAACCAACAAAGGCTGGATAGACATCATGGAACTGCGCAACAACTAAACCATACCGCCGCCGCGTTTTCAGGCTGCCTGAAAGAGATTTGGGCAGCCTGAAACCTTTGCAGAACGCCGGATTTGGGCACAATCCAACATGAAAATAGATATGCGTAGGGCGGGTACTTGTTGCCCGCGCGTTCTATCCCCAAAGGCAGCCTGAAAACATATCCGCCCCAACCAGAGAGACCAAAATATGCCCGAAATGACAGCCGTACACGCCCCATTAAGGATTATGGGGATACAGACGCGCATCCCCGTATCCGAAGCCCGCCGCGTATTGGACGGCATGTGGCGCAGATGGGAAAACGGCGACAAAGCCTCCCGCCTGCCCTCGTTCACACTCACCACCTATTGCGTGTACCAGTATTTTGACGATGCGCCGGAAGACGTACTCATCACCCTCGGGCGCATTGTTGCCGCCGATTTGCCGCGCCCCGATTTTGCCGGCGAAACCTATATCCCCGAACAGCAATACCTGTGTTACAGCGTGCCCGAACCCGATGGCGAAAGCGTGCGCCAAACATGGGCAGCGATTGAGGCAGACGAAAACCTGCCGCGCACATTCACCACCGATTTTGAAACCTACCGCACCGACACCCTGCCGAAAATCTATGTCGGCGTGCAGCCTGACACACCGCAAACCAAGATTCGGGCAGCCTGAAAAACACCGTCCGCAGCACGAGACCATGAAAAAATCCATAAAACAATTCCTACGCCAAGTACAAACCGTCCTCAACCGTCTGGACGCATGGCTGCCGCCCGAAACCGCCGAACCCGACTGGAACAGTGCCGTCGCCTTCCGCTGGGAAAGGGCAGGGCATACGGGCACACTGCATGCCCTGCCGCGTCCGCACACCTTCCCGTTGGCGCATCTGGCAGCGGTGGACACGCAGAAAGCCCGCCTTGTGCGCAACACGCGCCAGTTTCTCGACGGCCGCCCCGCCAACAACGTGCTGCTCACCGGCGCGCGCGGCACGGGGAAATCCTCACTCGTCAAAGCCCTGCTGCACGAATATGCCGAAGAAGGACTGCGGCTGATTGAAGTGGACAAAGCTGGTTTGGCAGCGCTGCCCGCCCTGCTTGCCCTCTTGGAAACGCGACCCGAAAAATTCATCGTCTTCTGCGACGACCTGTCGTTTGAAGCAGGCGAAGACGGCTATAAAGAACTGAAAACCGCGCTGGACGGCAGCCTGTCGCGCCGTGCCGACAACGTGCTGGTGTATGCCACCTCCAACCGCCGCCACCTGATGCCCGAATACACGGACGAAAACGCCCCCGCAGGCGGCGAAATCCACGCCAAAGAAGCCGTGGAAGAAAAAGTATCTCTCTCCGACCGCTTCGGACTGTGGCTCAGCTTTTATCCGTTTGACCAAAACGACTATCTGGCCGCAGCGGCAGGCTGGCTCGCCACGTTTAACCTGCCCTTGGACGAAGAAGCCCGCCGCGCCGCACTAAACTGGTCGCAAACGCGCGGCAGCCGCTCCGGACGCACCGCATGGCAGTTCGCCTGCGACTGGGCAGGTCGGCAGCCTGAAGAGCGCAAGGCATTCGGATAGCGCACAGCAGAATAAAGGCAGCCTGAAAAAGGGAGAGGTGTTTTCAGGCTGCCTTTTTATGCAAGACAGACGGGAGACCGGTTTAAAAAATACAGTGGGATGATTATAGTGGATTAAAATAAAAATGAGACAAGGCGGCGAGCCGCAAGGCGTACAGGTAGTACGTTAAGGCGAGCCAACGCCGTATCATTGCAATTTTAATCCACTATACAAAATAGATAAGGCTTCCTTCCTTTTCGAAACGTTTGTAGCGAGGTAGGGCAAATCACTTGCTGTTTACGTGCTGCATATCCGAAGGTAATGTGAGAAACCACGCTGGTTATTAGCCCTTCTGTGAAATAGCCTTTACTGAATTGCCCGAATAAAAACAGCAGCCAAGATTATTCTTGGCTGCTGTTTTCCAATACAGGCGGTTTACCCTGCCTTGTTTATATCGGCTTTATACCGACGACGTTGCCAACAACGGTTGCACGGGTTGCACGGCAGCATCGGTTAAACCCGCTCCCGCACTGCCGCCGTTGCCGAATACCGCCATCGTCTGAATCAGATTGTTGGCAGCATTGGCATAATGGGCGATGTCTGGTTTGTCAATGGTTTTATCGGCGAATTGGAAGGTGAAATTTCTATATTCCTGACTCACGAAATAATTGGTTATTTGGACGGAATCACTACCGTTGTAACCGAACAGAACCAAGTTGTATCCCTCTTGGCGGAACTTCACTTCTCCCGCTTTGACACCATCGAAGCGGAAAGTCTGATTACCCTGATAATCCAGCACATAATCCGAACCGTGTCCCTTGGCAAACACATAGGTATCGTCCCCAGCATCGCCGTAGAGTTCGTCGTTGCCCGTACCGCCGATTAGGGTATCGTTGCCGGCATAAGCGTTTAACGTATCGTTACCCGCCCCGCCGTCCAAAACATCGCTCTGATTGTCTCCGTTCAGGGAATCGCTGCCACCATGGCCGTACAACTCATTTCTGCCCGACCAACCATTAATGGTTTCATCGGCATCCGTTCCCTGCAAGGCCAAACCGTTCTGCATCAGGTTGTCCAAGGTAACGGTTTTATCGGCGAATTGGAAGGTGAAATTTCTATATTCCTGACTCACGAAATAATTGGTTATTTGGACGGAATCACTACCGTTGTAACCGAACAGAACCAAGTTGTATCCCTCTTGGCGGAACTTCACTTCTCCCGCTTTGACACCATCGAAGCGGAAAGTCTGATTACCCTGATAATCCAGCACATAATCCGAACCGTGTCCCTTGGCAAACACATAGGTATCGTCCCCAGCATCGCCGTAGAGTTCGTCGTTGCCCGTACCGCCGATCAGGGTATCGTTACCGTTGTCGCCGTATACCCAATCATCGCCACCGCGTGCATGGATCAAGCTGCTTGAAATAGCGGAACGGAGGGTTTCTCCCTTATCACTGCCTTCAATGACGGTTTGGGTCGGTGATTCAGGTTTAACAGGAGCAGGTTGAACCGGTGTCGGTTTCGTGGGGTTAGGCTGTGGTACCGGCTGAACGGGTGCGGGCTGAACGGGCGTAGGTTGAACAGGTGTGGGCTGAACCGGCGTAGGTTGAACAGGTGTGGGCTGAACCGGCGTAGGTTTAACGGGTGCAGGCTGAACCGGTGTCGGTTGCGGTGTCGGCCGAACCGGCACGGGCTTATCCGCCGGCATCTCGGCGGCAGGCAGATGGATGCCCAAATGGCCGTTTTGGAAAGCGGCAACGGCAGCAACGGCAATGCCGTCTTTGTTTTGCACCAGCAAATCACTGCCGTTCCGTTCCAGCAAAATATCCTTCCCTTTTGCCGACCATTTGCCGGTTTTTTGGTCAAACTGCCAGTTCAGGCTGCCCAAATCCGTGTCCTGAACCAATATCCTGCCCTTTCCGTCCGCATCGCGGATGATGTTGTATGTTTTTTTCTCAGCAGGAGTCGCGGCGGTTTGGGCAAACTCTTCGTGGGTGATGACATAGGTATCGAAACCCTTGCCGCCGTCCAGCGTATTGTTGCCGGTGCCACCCGCCAAAGTGTCGTCACCCAAACCGCCGTACAGCGTATCGTTGCCTTCGCCGCCGTCCAAATAGTCGTTGCCGGCAACGGACAAATCACGGTTGTCGTCGCCCCATAAAATATCGTTGCCTTTTTCACCGTATAGGAAATCGTCGCCGGTTTGCCCGATCATCAGGTCGTTGCCCGCACCGCCGTAAAGATAATCCGCCGCGCCGTTTTCCGCCAAAGCGGTATTTTTGCGGATTAGGGCATCATCCAGCCGGTAATCCCCCTTCTGACGGTCGATTGCCAATTTCCAACGGTGCATATCGGCATGCGGGAAGCGCGAACGCTCCTGCCATTTGTCGGTTTCGTATCCGCCGCCGGTTACTTCGTGTTCCAAACCGATACCGCCGCCGTCAATCTTCACCGTTTCGTTTCCTCCACCCGGACCCGTCAGGAAGGCTTCGGAGGAAGAGGTCGAGCCCACATAGTTCCATTTGCTGTTGAACTGCACGTCGCCGTCGCCCAACAACACATCGTCGCCCGCACCGCCGTAAAGCTTGTCGCTGTCTGCACCGCCTTGCAGGAAATCGCTGCCACGGCTGCCGTAAAGCAGGTCGTCGCCCGAATGCCCCAAAGCCCAGTCGCCTTTTTCTCCGCTGGCTTCTTCGCTCAAATGCTCGTTGATGTCGCCGGTGTAGATAATGTCCTTGCCGCCCATGCCGTCAATCAAATCGGAATCCGCATTACCCACCAGCATATCGATGCCGGCATCCGCATTGCGCACACCGTAATTGGCACCCAGCAGCATATCCCTGCCGTCTCCGCCCAAAAGCACGTTGCCGCCGCTTTTCAGACCGTAGACCACATCGTCGCCGCCTGCCGCATCGACCATAACCGATTTCGCCGAGAAAGGCATCACGATGTCTACGCCGTCATTGCCTTGAATCATGACGTTTTCGGCCGGATTGGCGCGGATTTGGAAATTGTTCAGTTTGACGGGTTTTGAAGCGAACTTCTCAACCGAGCGGTAAACTTGAGCCGTGCCTGCCGGTTTGTCTATCAGTTGGATGCCCAAACCGGACCACAGTGCGCCGCCGGAATCTTTGGTGTGGGCGGCGAGGGTGAAGAAGTCTTTGATGGTGACGGAATCGAAACCCAGACCGCGGCTGACAACCAAATCGTTGCCTTTACGTTCTGCGGAGAAAGGATAATATTCGCCTTTTGGATTCGGTGCTTCCCATTTGTTAGCATCGGATTTGGATTTAATAAAGAAAGAGGGAACGGCCTCATAACCGAGAATGGTTTCTTCCGGTATTTCGGTGGTGGGAGCTCTTTTAGGCAAGAGAATTCTGCCGCGCATATCGCTGTCGAATACGGTGTCGTGATTTTGGACGGTTAAGTATCGTAACCTTGGCCGCCTTCCATATAGTCGTTGCCTTCGCCGCCTTTGAGCGTGTCGTTGCCTGCATCTCCGAACAAATAATCCTCCAGTTTGTCGCCTTCAAGATTATCGTTGCCCTCTGCACCAAAACGGACATAGTGGCTGCTCAAATTAGTTAAATTTCCACCATCGATATTGAATGAAATATTCCCTGCTTTATCTTCGTATAGCCAGTCTCCTTCCAAATTTTTGACGGGCAGCATGGATTTATATGCTAATGACAATGTCTGCCTGGCTGAATTTACAGCTGCAACAGAGTTCAATGAAGTATGAGGAGATTTAAAAAATTCACTAATAATCGAATATATTGCCGCTCCAGCAGCTGCTTTATCTCCTAATTCAGATAAATTAGTAGATTTGAAATTACTGGTATAATCCATATTTGCCAAACCAAACGCATTTTTCCATGCCAGCATTTCGGCACGTTTTTCAATATACTCATTTGTCATTCCGTTTGGATTGTCGGCAGAATACAAATCCAAACTGTGGTCTTTGTTCTGCTCCTTATAATCCGCACCGACTACGGCAAAGGGATTCAGCTCGCGCAAAGCATAACGGTAGGCAAGGCCTCTTTCGTTATTTTCCAAGGCTTGCTCGTACATACTGCCAACCTGCTTCCAGCCGCTGTTTTCTGCATAGCTAACCAACGTATCGCTTAAATTGGCAACATTGGAAATCGGTTTTCCTGTCAATAAAGGTTCGATTTTATAACCAGCCTTTTTCGGGTGCTTCGCAATTTCCTGCAAAACCTCATGCAATCTGTTTCGTCCGGTATAACCGTCTTTATTATCAAGTTCATGCCAAGTATTGCCGTTCGGATTGCCTTTCAAACCCGCATCTTTGTTAAAGATAATTTTATACAGCGCATTCACCACCGTTTCCAGCGCATTTCCGTCTGCCAATCCCTGATTATCATTGGCCTTTCCAGCCTGGTTGCTGACAGCTTCAAGGATATTGGCAAATTGTGCCTGAGTAAATTTAGGATCTAAACTTTGCATAACTGATTGAACGGACAGGGAATCCACTAGTAAAGAAATGCTGTGCGTATCACCGAAATCGTTCAGGCTGAAATTATTAACCAATAATTTTAATTCTCCACTATGAAAAGAAGTATTGGTTACCTCTTTTTCATAGTTGCCACGGGATAGAGGCTGGTCTTCAATCGGCACGCCTACTGCCGTGTTACCGTAATGTGTTTGCGAAATAGCCACCATGCTTGGATAGGTGTTGGCTAATACGTCATAGAAATTATTAAATGGCTTACTGGCAACAATATGCTTATTCTCAGAGAGTACGTTGTTTAATACAGTTGGATTTAATTTCGAATAAGCCTTAGTGCTACGATTGGCTTCCACTACCGCAAGCTGGTAATCCAATCCGGCAGCATCGATATTTTCTACGGGAACAAGATTAGGGCTGCTTGAATCGCTGCCGCTTTTTAATTTGGGCACGCGGATGCTTTCTTTCCAAACATCAACGGCATATCCGACAGCCGTTTGCAAATTTCCAAGTTCGAATGCGGCAATTGCGTCATCACCGTTATATTGTTCGCTGCCCAACAGTCCGACTTGTTTGTTGAGCTCACCTTTTATTTTGGCAATTTCCGCCAATACGGCATCTTGATTTTCACGCTTGCGGTTGGCAAACAGGGGTTGCAACCGGCGGTAAAATTCTTGTGCAGCCGCCGAACGGAACTTCAATTTACCGGCCGCTTCCGCATCCGTTGCCGTCTCGCGCTGCTCGGAGAAGGTTGCGATGATTTTTTCAAGTTTTTCGCGGGACATTTCGTTGCCATGATTGTCCAAACCGACACCCGCGCCGTTAAAGGTAAAGGTCCGTTTGAATTTTATGTCAGAACCTTCATAATTGTGCAGTATATTGAATGTGGTTGCCAAATGGCCGCCCAGGCTGTATCCGGTTACGCTTACTTCTTTTCCGTTGCCGATAAAGCCTTTTGCCCTAAGGGATTGAACCCATTTTTCCATATCGGCAATCTGCCCGAATGCCCAGCCTTTTTCGGAAATTTCCATTGTATTGGTTGCCTGGTTGTCGCGGGCGGCATCGTCAATCATCTCGGTGCTGCGGAAGGAGATGACCAAATCGCCTTCTTTAATGTCCGTTTCTGTGCTTGCCGCTTTTTCGGTTGCGCGGAACAGCGTGCCGGAAAAGCCCGTGCCGGTGTTGGCAATGTGGGAAACGATTTCCCATTTTTGGGCGAACTCTTCGGCTTGGGTGGCCGTAAATTTGCTGGTGCGGTTGTTACCAAATTGTAAAAATTCAGGTTTAATCTCCCCTTTAATATGATTAGTGCTGCCAAGTGGAATATCTTTAATTTTGTCTTTATCTAAGACATATAAAGCTTCCGCTGCCACCTGTAAGTTGGCAAATTCTAACAATGTTGCTGCATTTGGGATATCATTTGACATTTTGAGTCTCCTGTTTGGGTTGTAAAACTTTATCTACGAAAAGACGTATTTCTGATTGACTAGCATTTAAATGTCCGCAAGTATCTGCGTATAACCAAGGTGTGCGAGCCCCTGATTTACTGCCAAGCCCTCTATCAAAAATATACCAATTTTTTTCTGCAATAATCTCGTCCGTTTGATTGTCTAAGATTATAATTTTCGCGCCTGCTATCCAATAGTTCGGATAGACTTCCGTTTCATAAGTAACTGCATATCGTGCAGGTTTTTCTGGATGAATATTAGATTCTACATTGTCTAATAAATCATTATTTTCTAGTATCCTATTATAACGAATGACTTGTCCAGTATTTTTTTTAATATCTACGAAGTTATATCCCTTATAATAGGTATGGTTTTCATATATTTTTTCTTCATTAGTAAATTTTATAATTGAATTACCGTCATTTGGTATGGCTTTATACTGTAAAAACATATTGATAAATGATGATTTTTTACCATTTACTGCTCCGAGTGCAGCATCCTGCCAAGTCGGGTCTGAACCATGTGAGAAAATATCTTCTTGAGGTATTTTAAGTAGCATAATCCCTTCCACATTGTCCACCGTCCGGTAAATCTTTTCCCCTGCCGTTTTGCATTGTTCGTTAAACACGGCTTCGGCTTCTTTGTATTTCCTGTCCCATTCTTCTTGTGCCTGTATTTCTTCTTTGCTCGGGCCGAATTGTTTGGGAATAATCCAAACGAACAGCAGCAGGATAGTGGCGGCGGTCAGGCTGCCTGAAAGGATTTTGCCGGCGTTCTGTTTGGGCTTTTTGTAGGCGAAGCGGACGAGAAACCAAAGCAACAGCAGCATGGTGCCCCAATAGCCGATTGCGAACAGGATGGCCAAGCCTTCTAGGAAATGGCGTAAATCGTTTGTGGTAAACATGGGTTGTTCCTGTGTCGGTATGTGCAGGCTGCCTGAAAAACAAGGCAGCCTGAAAAACGGTCTGCACGGGCAAACGGTTTTTCAGGCTGTCTGGGCGGGATATTGGGGGAGGCGGGCGGCTCGCTGCACACTGGCAAACGCCAAAAGGGTTGCCGCATTGGGGATATTGGTGTTTTGGGTATCAGTATTTGACATTTTCAGTCTCCTATTTGGGTTTTACTACTTTGGTTAAAAAACTGGTTATCGGATGTCTATTGGAAAATTCTTGATTGGCGCACCTGTCGGCAAACGCCCACGGCAATCTCGCCCCACCCGTGCTGCCCAAGCCTCTCTCAAAGGCATAGATGGTTTTCTCGGCAATCACTTCATCGGTTTGGCGGTCGATAATCTGTATGGTCGCACCTGCCACCCAGTGCCTGCGCAACTTGGGATCGACATTGTTTTCGAACGTTACCGCATAACGGGCGGGGTGTCTAGGGTTAAGTGTTTGGTTGAGCGGAAAATCTTTTCCTGAATACCGAATAATATCGGAATGGTTGGGTTGCAGGACATCCACATAGCGGTATCTCTTACTGCCATAAAATCCTAGAAATTCAGCAATAAATTCTCTTCCTTCGCTGGTCTGTAAAGCCGCATTGTCCCACATTGGATCTTTATTTTGGGCATCTACCGAAACGGTACTCTCAGGTACTACCTTCAACAGCATAATCCCTTCCACATTGTCCACCGTTCGGTAAATCTTTTCCCCTGCCGTTTTGCATTGTTCGTTAAACACGGCTTCGGCTTCTTTGTATTTCCTGTCCCATTCTTCTTGTGCCTGTATTTCTTCTTTGCTCGGGCCGAATTGTTTGGGAATAATCCAAACGAACAGCAGCAGGATAGTGGCGGCGGTCAGGCTGCCTGAAAGGATTTTGCCGGCGTTCTGTTTGGGCTTTTTGTAGGCGAAGCGGACGAGAAACCAAAGCAACAGCAGCATGGTGCCCCAATAGCCGATTGCGAACAGGATGGCCAAGCCTTCTAGGAAATGGCGTAAATCGTTTGTGGTAAACATGGGTTGTTCCTGTGTTGGTATGTGCAGGCAGCCTGAAAAACAAGGCAGCCTGAAAAGCAGTCTGCACGGGCAAACGGTTTTTCAGGCTGTCTGGGCGGGATATTGGGGGCGACGGGCGGCTCGCTGCAAACTGGCAAACTCCAAGAGGGTTGCTGCATTGGGGATATTGGTATTTTGGGTATTAGTGTTTGACATTTTCTGTCTCCAATTTTGGGGTTAAGATTTTTGGTACGAAATATTCGCTCATGTTATTTTCAATACCAAGTTGAACTCTTGGCGAATCAGGAGAATAGCAAGCCACCGCAAATAGCCACGGCATTCTTGCCCCACCTGTACCACCTAAGCCTTTTTCAAAAGCAAACCATGTTTTTTCAGCAATAACCTCCTTTCTTTCTCTGTCTATAATTTGAATACTTGCTCCTGCTACCCAATGTTTACGAAGTGCCGGATCTACGTTTACTTCATAAGTAACGGCGTAGCGTGCAGGATTCTGTACAATACCTTCATTTTGAAGATGATTTTTTCTTCCTGAGTATCGAGTAACAACCTCCTTGTTATTTATGGATTCCAATACATCTACATAGCGATAATAATATTTTTTGTCTCCATTCTTTAAAAATGATTCGATAAAATATTTTCCGCTAGCTCCCTGATCTAAAGCCGCATATTTCCACATTGGGTCATGGCTATCTGAGTCTTCAAATGAATCTTCTGGTATCACCTTCAACAGCATAATCCCTTCCACATTGTCCACCGTCCGATAAATCTTCTCCCCCGCCGTTTTGCATTGTTCGTTAAACACAGCTTCGGCTTCTTTGTATTTTCTGTCCCATTCTTCTTGTGCCTGTATTTCTTCTTTGCTCGGGCCGAATTGTTTGGGAATAATCCAAACGAACAGCAGCAGGATAGTGGCGGCGGTCAGGCTGCCTGAAAGGATTTTGCCGGCGTTCTGTTTGGGCTTTTTGTAGGCGAAGCGGACGAGAAACCAAAGCAACAGCAGCATGGTGCCCCAATAGCCGATTGCGAACAGGATGGCCAAACCTTCTAGGAAATGGCGTAAATCATTTGTGGTAAACATGGGTTGTTCCTGTGTTTTTGTGTTTGCAGGAAGGCGGGGCGGGTGTTTGCTGCTTATGTGTTTTGTATGCGAAGGCAGCCTGAAATCGCTTGGGTTAAACTTATCCTAAGAAATCGGTGGTTTGTATATCAGTTTTTTATCGGCTTTTAAGAAATAGCTGTGTTTTGTTTGCCAAAACACAGCCTTTTTTATTTATCGGGCATCAATACCAGCCGCGCAGTTTCATTGCTTTCTCAACGCGGCGGATGCTCATCATGTATGACGCGGTGCGTAAATCTACGTCATATTCCTGAGCCAGATTCCAAATATCGCGGAAGGCGCGGCGCAGGACGACGGTTTCTTTTTCCTGCACTTCGTCAAACTCCCAATAATAGCCTTGCAGGTTTTGCACCCATTCAAAATAGGACACGACCACGCCGCCGCAGTTGGCCAGGATATCGGGCACAACCAGCACGCCGTTTTCGCGCAGGATTTTGTCGGCTTCGGGGGTGGTTGGGCCGTTTGCGCCTTCCACCATAACTTTGGCGCGTACTTTGCCTGCGTTTTCGGAAGTGATTTGGTTTTCCAGTGCGCAGGGGGCTAGCACGTCCACATCCAGTGCAAGGAGTTCGGCGTTGCTGATTTCTTTGCCGTAACCCGCTTGGTTGGTGATTACGCCGTTGGCTTGGAATTCTTGGATGATGGCATCCATGTCTAAGCCGTTTTCGTTGTAGATGGCAACGTCAACGGTGGAAATGGCAACGACTTTTGCGCCGGATTTGTGGGCGTAGTAGCCCGTGTGGTAGCCGACGTTGCCGAAGCCTTGGATGGCGTAGGTTGCGCCTTTGATGTTTTTGCCTATTTTTTCCAAGGCTTGAATGGCGGCGAAGTTTACGCCGTAGCCGGTGGCTTCGGTGCGGGCGAGCGAGCCGCCGAATTCGACGGGTTTGCCGGTGAATACGCCGGGTGCGGATTTTTTGACGATGCTCTCGTATTCATCAAGCATCCACGACATGATTTTGCCGTTGGTGTTTACATCGGGCGCGGGGATGTCCACTTTTTCGCCTATCAGGGGTTCGATGGCGGAAGCATAGGCGCGGGCAACGCGTTCCAGCTCGGCTTCGGAATATTGTTTGGGATCGATGGTGATGCCGCCTTTGCCGCCGCCGTATGGGATGCCGGCCACGCAGCATTTGATGGTCATCCAAGTGGAAAGGGCTTTGACTTCGTCCAGCGTTACGTTGGGGTGGAAACGCACGCCGCCTTTGTAGGGGCCGACGGCGTTGTTGTGTTGGGCGCGGTAGCCGGTGAAGGTTTTGACCGTGCCGTTGTCGAGTTTGACGGGGAAATTGACTTCCAACACGCGCAGGGGGTTTTTCAGGATTTCGTATACGCCGGGGTCGGCATTGAGGCGGTCGCAGGCGGTTTTGACCTGTTTTTGTGCGATTTCAAAGGGGTTCAGTGTTTCTTTGGTGGCGGATGCAGACATTTCGTTCCTTTCCTTGTGAGTCGGGGGAGGGAGGGCGTTTGGGATGGTTGGCATCTTTGCGCCCGATGGGTGAAACTACACGATACTACAATGCGTTACTATATACGGGTTTTGCAAAAAAATGTAGCCAAAATCAGCGTGTAAAACCAAATTGTTTAATTTATATGTGAATTTATTTTCATTTTTTTACATAAACGGGTGTTTTGTGTGGGGGAAGGTTGTTTTAGGAAAAAGGAAATGTGCTGTCGGGCAGAAAAACGCGTGGGCAGCGAGTGCCCACTCTACGGGGAACGGTGTTTGCTGCCCTTTGAAGGCAGCCTGAAAACGCGTGGGCAATACAATAAACGATGTTGTCCGTATCCGTTGCTGTGCATCGGCTGGATAGGGTGCGACAAAAAAGCATCGGGAAGAATCCGATGCTTTGTGCTTTTTCAGGCTGCCTGTTTTTGAAACGCAATGGTGCAGACTTCGTCCAGACGGCGGATTTCGTATGTGGGGATAATGCTGCCGGTGTTGGGGGCGGCGTGCGGATTGAACCAGCAGGTGTCCATGCCTGCGCGGTTGCCGCCGGTGATGTCGGACAACAGGCTGTCGCCGACCATCAACACGCGGCGCGGGTCGGGATTGCCCATCTGTTTGAGGGCGTGGGCAAACAGGCGGACATCGGGTTTGGGGATGCCGACTGTTTCGGACACTTCCACCAAATCAAAGCAGTCTGAAAGGCGGTTGGCATCAAGGCGGGGTTGCTGCAAGGCGGCATAGCCGTTGGTGATGATGCCGAGCTTTGTGCCGTGCGCTTTGAGTGCGTCCAGCGTTTCCCGTGCGTGCGGCAGCAGGCGGCTGATGTGCGCCATTTCCCGTTGCAGGCGGGCGTTGAGTGCGAGCGGGGCGATGCCTGCGCGTGCGGCGAGTTTGGCGAAACGGATTTCGGAGAGTTCGGCAATGCCGATTTTTCCGTTTTGGTAATCCGTCCACAGCGGTTGGTTGATGCGTTGGAAATCGTCGTATTCGGTACGGGTCAGGCTTATGCCGTATTGTGCCAGCACGGTGTTTAGGCCGGTGAAGCTGTCGAAGTCAAACAGTGTGTGGTCTGCGTCAAACAGAACCCATTGGTATTTCATCCTTTGTCTTCCTTTTCTATGTGGATAACGGGAGCAGGGCGGGCATTTGTATTCAAGCGGTTTCAGGCCGCCTTCGGGCGGGCAACGCGCGGGCAGCAAGTGCCTATCCTACAAATACCCTGCCAACTGCGTATCTGAGGGCAGCCTGAAAATGCCGTTTTAACCTACCGAAACCGGCAGAAGCCGCACAATCTGATACGCCGCCCATGCGGAAACGGCCAAACCTGCTGCCAGCCGCACGCCGCGCTGCTGCAAAAAGCGGCGCAACTGTGTGGCAAACAGCCCTGCCGCCAGCAGGTTGGGCAGCGTTCCCAGCCCGAATGCAAGCAGATACAGCGCGCCTTTTGCTGCCGAGCCGCTGGCCAAGGCATAAAGCGAGGCGTTGTACACCAATCCGCAGGGCAGCCAGCCCCAAAGCATTCCCACGCCGAAGCATGCGGGGACGGAGCGTATCGGCAGCAGGCGGTTGAACAGGGGCTGCAACCGCCGCCACAGCGGCCTGCCGATGCCTTCAATCTTTGCCGCCAGTGCCAACACGCCCGCCAGATAGAGTCCGGTGAACAGCAGGAGCAGGTTGGCGAATACAAACAGTGCCAGTTGCAGTGTGTGCGTGTGGCCCAAAAGGCTGCCCATTTGGGAAAGTGCGCCCATCAGTGCGCCGATAAGCGTATAGCTTGCCAGCCGCCCCAGGTTCATCAGGATAATCAGCCAAACGCGCCTGATGTGCGGCGGAAGCTGCAAGGCAAAGGCGGTGGAGAGTCCGCCGCACATGCCGATGCAATGCGTGCCGCTGAAAAAGCCGAGCAGAAAGAGCGTGAACAGCGTAACGGGCTGCATGGGGGATTCCGAAAAAAAAGCGCGATTTTACCGTATCGCCCCCGTTCAGGCAGCCTGAACGCCCGTCTGCTTTCTGTTTGGGAAAAACATCTTTTCCCCGCTGCGGCTGGCGTTTCAGGCTGCCTGTCTGTACCATTTCGCCCTGCAACACCTTTCCGTAACCCATCTTTTTTGGAGGAATACCATGTCAGTTAAAGATTTGCAGCAAGCCGCCGAAACCCGCCGTTCCGTTTACGCGTTGGACAAAAACCTGCCCGTGGGCAAGGACGAAATCGTTCGGATTGCGGAACACGCCGTCAAACACACGCCCTCGGCGTTTAATTCACAGTCCACCCGCGTGGTGGTGCTGTTTGGTGCGGAACACGACAAACTGTGGGACATCGCCGCGCAGGCGTTGAAGAAAATCGTTCCCGCCGAACAGTTTGGGCAAACCGCCGCCAAACTGGCCGGTTTCAAAGCCGCCGCCGGCACGGTGCTGTTTTTTGAAGACCGCAGCGTGATAGAGGGCTTGCAGGCGCAGTTCCCGCTTTATGCCGCCAATTTCCCCATTTGGGCGGAACACGCCGATGCCATGCACCAATATGCCGTGTGGACAACGTTTGAAGCCGCAGGCGTGGGCGCGAATTTGCAGCATTACAACCCCGTTATCGATGCCGCCGTGGCCGAAACGTGGGACATCCCCGCAACTTGGACGCTGCGCGCCCAACTCGTCTTCGGCGGCGTGAAAGAACCCGCAGGCGTGAAAGAATTCAAACCGCTGGCAGAACGCTTTAAAGTGTTCGGCCTGTAAAAAAGAGATTTGAGGCAGCCTGAAAACGCATTTGCGCTTTTCAGGCTGCCTTTTTATGCCCGCCCGAGCTTTACAAAAACCGAAAACAACGTAACATTCGGCTCACATTTGAAAATACGACGGGAAAACCATGTCCGCCCATCCGCAGATAACCGAACAGACCATGTGGCAGAACATCTGCCGCGAAGCCGCGCAGGCCGCCGAAGAAGAGCCCATGCTCGCCAGTTTCCTGCACCTGACCGTATTGCGGCACGAAAGCCTGCCGCGCGTGCTTGCGTTCCACCTGTCCAGCAAACTTTCCGGCAGCACCATGGACGCGCGCGCCCTTTACGAAATCTTCCTGCGCGTGCTGGAAGGGCAGCCTGAAATCGTGGCCGCCGCTGTTGCCGACATCGCCGCCTGCTACGACCGCGACCCCGCCTGCGACCAATATTATCTGCCGCTTCTGTATTTCAAAGGTTTCCACGCCATCCAGTCGCACCGCATCAACCACTGGCTGTGGGAACACAACCGCCGCACGCTTGCCTATTTCCTGCAAAACCGCGCCAGCGAAGTATTCGGCGTAGACATCCATCCCGCCGCCGTTTTCGGGCGCGGCATCATGTTTGACCACGGCACAGGCATCGTCATCGGCGAAACCGCCGTCCTCGGCAACGACATTTCGCTGCTGCACGGCGTAACCCTCGGCGGTTCGGGCAAAGAAGGCGGCGACCGCCATCCGAAAATCGGCGACGGCGTGATGATTGGCGCAAACGCCTCCGTGCTGGGCAACATCCGCATCGGGCATTGCGCCAAAATTGGCGCAGGAAGCGTGGTTATCCGCGACGTTGCCCCGCAAACCACCGTGGTCGGCGTGCCCGCAAAAAGCGTAGGCATATCGCACAACATTCCGGCGGACGACATGGACCAATCCTTCGCCACCGACGACTATGTATTCATGATTTAGCCGCAAGGCAGCCTGAAAAACACCTTTCCGCGTTCAGGCTGCCTTATCTTTGAAAAATATAGTGGATTAAAATAAAAATGAGACAAGGCGGCGAGCCGCAAGGCGTAC
>CAUQSD010000010.1:0-49005 GCA_963520685.1 uncultured Kingella sp.
GGGTCGGAGTTGGCGTTGGGGTCGGAGTTGGCGTTGGGGTCGGAGTTGGCGTTGGGGTCGGAGTTGGCGTTGGGGTCGGAGTTGGCGTTGGTGTTGGAGTTGGCGTTGGGGTCGGAGTTGGCGTTGGGGTCGGAGTTGGCGTTGGGGTCGGAGTTGGCGTTGGAGTCGGGGTTGGAGTCGGCGTCGGCGTTGGTTCTGGTTTAGGCGCAGGTTTCGCTCCAAACAAAGACAAATGGCCATTGATGCCATTGCTATCGCCGCCGCTACTGCTGCAAGCAGAAAGGCTCAACATGGCTGTGGAAACCAGTGTTACTAATGTTAATTTTTTCATTTGAATACTCCTGTCGTGAATAAAAATGTTTAAAGATGTCCTTACAAACCTTTTCATTTTATCAAATTTTATTAAGTTTTGCACCCGCAAAAATTGCTTAACCGAATAAATTTCTATGGGGCTGTACTAGATAAGCCCTAAATACCACACCATCTACGCAGCACTTTAAGCTGTTCGGAAGGTGTACCAAAGTTAAAACGAAACTTGCATTCTTTCAAGAACAGCGGGAAAGATTTGCGATCAATTCCGTTGTATTTGCGCAAGACGCGTTTCGCCTGATTCCAAAAGCTTTCAATGCCGTTAATGTGGTTCTGGCGGTCTGCAAATTCCTTGGAATGGTTGATGCGGTAATGGATAAAACCGCTTACGTCCAGCTTGTCATAGCTGCTCAGGCTATCCGTGTAAACGATGCTGTCCGGCATGATTTTCTTTTTGATGACAGGGAGTAACGTTTCAGACTTGGCATTATCCACCACAACGGTATAGACCCGTCCGTTACGTTTCAGAATGCCGAAGACAACCACTTTCCCTGCTGCACCGCGACCACGTTTGCCTTTACGCCGTCCGCCGAAATAGCTTTCGTCCAACTCGACAGAGCCCTCAAAAACCTCATCGGCAGCCAAGGCCGGATAATGGCTGATAACCATGCGGATTTTGCGGTAGAACAGAATAGCGGAGTTGGGCTGAATGCCCAAAATATCGGCAGCAGAACGGGCGGTAACTTGGAGTACAAAAAATTCAAGCAGTTTCTTTTGAACTCTCTTGCTTAATTTACAATTGGTTATCTGCATTTTTGTAGACTAGCATAACTGCTAATCTACGTCAGTCCCTTTTGTTTTTATCCACCATACAAGCGCGCTCCCAAATATGCGGAGCGCGTTTTTCGTTTTCAGGCTGCCTCTGCCCCTGCCGCTCGGTTTGCCAGCCGAACGATTTCGGCGGACAATGCCGCCCCCCTCGCGCACCATGCCGATTCCCTAGGGCGGACACTTGCCGCCCACACGTTCATCCCCCCGAAGGCAGCCTGAAAACCCTTTCCGTCCGAAATATGCACACACTTCCCAAACGCACCCTCTCCGTCGCCCCCATGCTCGATTGTTCCAATGAGTAATTTAATTTTATTAAAAACATATATTTAGAATTTAATTTCTGTATTATGGTGTAAATAAGGTGCAATTAGTAGGTTAAATCCGTACCTACATGATATAGATTCAATATTTGGTAAGCATAATCCTGCATGATTATGACGAGAACAGCATAAAATTGCGTAAAATTCGTACTTAATTAAAAATAACCAAAGCCCTGATAGCAAGGGCTTTGGGATGCTGTTTCAAATCGCATAGTTTTTCAAAAAAATTTGAATGTCGCGGGCGCGGAGGGCTGCGCGCGCAGCAGCTCTCCCATCTGCTTCTCAAAAAAAGCTGCCTGAAATTTCAGGCAGCCTGCACTGTAACAAACAGCAATAGCGGCAAACAGCAACCGCTCACACAATCACATAATCCGTAAACTTAAACAACTCAAGCCTCATCCGCTCGTTCAGGTCAAGAAACGACTGCTGCAACGGTTTTACTTCGTTCGTGGCGAACACTCGTGCCACCGTTTCCGCGTCGCCCAGCCCGCTTGTATTTTTTGGGACAATACCCATCAACGCAGGCGGTACACGGTGGATAGCCATCATATCCTCCGCCGAAATCGTTTTAATATTCAGGAAATCGTCTTTCGCCGCCACTTCCGCAATCGGGATTAACTTCAGGCCGTCAGGACTGCCGTTGGGTGAGCGGATAACCACATTCTTGAAATTCCCCTGTCCCTTTGACTGAGACAGCTGCAGTTTAATATTCTCCCAGCCCTGCTCGTCAATCTGTGAATCAGTTGAATACAGAATAAATCCGGCATGCGAACCGTTTTTGTAATAGCGCACTCGAAACCGCGTAGCTGCCGCATTCAGATTCATGCTGTCCAAAGCTGCCAAATAATACGGCAGACCATAGACCTCCTGTTTCAGGTTCGGTTGCATTGCATGCACCACATCATCGCCCGAAATCTCGTCAAACTGCAAGCCAAGCCCCAATCCAGCATCATGACGCAGATACACAAAATCATGAAGATTGCTCGCCCGCCGCATATACATCGCCAGCCGGTTTTGTGCCGCTAGCGGTTTTCCGAAACGGTTGCGAAGTAACTCCAAATACCCGTTGCCCAATACCAAATAATTAAACGCAAACTTCTCAAATTCCGCGCGCGACAGCAATTTGGTCGGAACAAAAGTAACCTTCAAGATGTTAATCTTCGCATACACCGCAGAAGCATGGTGTACCCCCGTTCGCATTAGGCGTTCCAAATCCGTCAGCGACACCGGCATCTCAAAATACCGCCCGTTGTCCGCCGCTCCCGCAAAATCAAAAACACTGTAATCCCCCGCCAAGTCTGACCAAGAAAACACATCAAAAGATGCAGCAGGCGAAACCCGTTTGGGACGTAAAAAACCAAACATAAAAACCTTTCACAATAACAAACAAATTAAAAATTCAGGCAGCCTGAAATTAAAACACCGACACAAATCCCCCCGATCGCGTATTTCCACCCAAAGGTTCCTGATAAAAGCACTGCAACGCCGCCCAAGCCACATCCGAATGGCTCAAATCCTTAGAGCGGCCAGATACATAAGTCATCCCTCTGCCGCTGGCCGTCGGCACAGAGCGGATGCTCAGAAATGCCGCCGTAATATCCTTATGGTCCGTTTCCCACTGCACCCGACCCTTACGCAGCAAATCAAACATCTTATTCACCATCAACGCCTTTTCAGGCAGCGAATACACCACACCGGTAACCGCAGGGAAAAACTTCGCCACCAACTGCTCAACTGCAACACCCAGCCCCGTTTTGTCCACCACAATCTTCTTCACATTAAACCTCCCTGATATTTTGCGGATAAAGTCTGCCTGCGCTTCAAAGTCGTTACCGTGTAGCAGATGCCGCTCCACAATCCGAAACGCATCCCCATCAAAACGCGGGGCCATTACCACCACCAAAGCTGCCGCATCCCCGCCGTCCGCAGGGTCATAGCCCAGCCACACAGGCAAATCCCCCAAAGGGCGCACAGCAAACGGCTTGTAAAAATCCACCCAGTCCGCAAAACTATCCACCAAGCATCCTTTCAAATCCCCCCAAGAAAACACCCCGTCCCCGTCATCTATAAATTCACACATGAAAAGCTGGCGGAACTGCGCCGGTGCGTTTTCCAGCATCAACTGCTCAGGGTCAAACAGATTGCAGCCGCCCCGTTGGGCATCATCCAGCGTAACCACTTGCCGCCACTTCCCATCGGGATCGTGCCGCCCATCTCTCAAAGCCGCAGGCGACACATCCAGCTTAATCTGCTCGGATTCAGGCCGGCCCACATTAAATTCCGCCCCCGTCCAAAAATCAAAAGCAGGGTGCGCCGTTGATGAAGGCGTAGAAAAATAGGTAATCCGGTAACGTTTCTGTGAAGCCATCGGATTAGCCAAGTCCCGCAGCCGCTTAAAATCCGGAATCCAAAAATACTCATCCACATACAAATCCCCGTTGCGCCCTTGCGCCGTGCGCGAATTCGTCCCTAAAAAATGTAACTCCGCCCCGTTGCCCAGCGTAATCACATCAGAGCCTTTCAACTCCACATCCACCTGTGCCGCAAACTGACGCATATAGTTTTTAAAAATAAATGCCTGCGCCTGAGAAGCCGACAAAAACACCTTATTCTTACCGGTTCGTACCGCATCCACCAACGCCTCACGCGCAAAATAAAACGTCGCCCCAATCTGCCGCGACTTTAACAAATGCCGAAACCGCACATTCTGTTTCAGCCAACCGCGCTGATAGTCAAAAAGCTGCGCTTCAAACAGTTCTATCAATTTTTCCGTCTGCCCAGGCGAAAACACATTCGGCAACACCTTGCGGTTGGAACGTACCCGTTCGCGGTGTTCCGCCTGCGCGCGCGGCGGATTATCAATAGTCGGGATTGGCATATCCCAAAAATCAGGCACACGTCTTTCAGGCTGCCCGTCATTCTTACGCGGATAGCCCAGCACCAAAGCCGATAAATTTTTCATCTCCTTATAATCGGCATCCGATTTTTTCGGGCGGTTAATCAGCGCGTGCAGGCGCGTTTCCGCACTGGCCGCCACCCGCTGCATCGGCGTACCGCCGTCCCAGTTGTCCCGCGTCTTCCAAGAATAGACTGTAGCAGGCTTCAGCCCAAGGCTGCGCGCAATATCCGTAATCCGGTGTCCCTGCCAAAAAAGCTGGCGTGCCGCAATACGCGGTTCAACATTGGCCAAAGGATTCAGCTCAAACACATTCGCCATAATCAGTCCCAAAAATCGCAAAACCCACACAATCAGCCATATCAAAGCCGCAGGAAACCCCCAACCGACTTAAACGCCCCCCTTAGGCAAACAAGCAATAGACCGGTTAAAGCAAACCCGCAAAAATCCCCAAAAATTGCCCAAGCGGAGAAAACCATGACTGATAAAACCCAAGACCCCAAAACCACCGTTTTAGACAATCCCGCGCCAAAAAACACCTACCAAACAGGCTGGCGCATCATCGGCGTTTCGGGCGACACCATCGACGGTCGCGAAATATCCGCACAAACACTTGAACAAATTGCCCAAGACTACGACCCGAAAGTGTACGGGGCACGCATCAATATCGAACACAACAGCTACTGGTGGGGTGACACAGGCGGACTGGGCGATGTCGTCGCACTCAAAACCGAAGCATGGCAGCAAGACCAAAGCAAAACCGCCCTGCTTGCCCAAATGACCGTATTCCCCGAAATGCAGAGCCTGTGGGATGAAGGGCGGAAAATCTATACCAGCATGGAAATCCTGCCCAATTTTGCCAACACCAAACGCCCCTATCTGGTGGGATTAGCCATTACCGACAGCCCGGCCAGTCTAGGCACAACCGCCAACTTCACCGCCGCCCAAACCCATGCCAAAGCCCAAACCCAAAGCATCAGTGCCTACCGGCCGCTTACCGCCAACACCCCGCAGGCAGACCAAATGACCGGTCAAGCTGCAGCAGGCCAAGATACCCCGCTCCCCGAAAAATTTACCGCCATGCAACAAGAGCACGGAAATATCAAAGCCCGATTGGAGCAACTGCAAGCAGATTTTGATGCACTTAAAGACAAGCTGGAAAAAGAACCCTACACAGGACAGCGTCCGCCGCACCAAGGCAGCGACACCGCCGCCCGCCCCCAAGTCTGGTAACCCGCCCGCCCCAAATCCACTATCCTAAGGATGCCCTATGAATAAAAACCAACTCAGTCTCGCCATTGCCGCCCTGTACGCCGCCACCGCTCAAGCCAACGGCATCAGCCAAGAGCAGGTGCGCCAAGGCTACGCCGTCGCCCCAGTCGCCGTACAGACCATGTACGACCAAATCGCCCAAAATACCGAACTGCTGCAACACATCAACCTCGTCGGCAAAACCGAAAAAATCGGCGAAATCATCGGTCTGTCCAGCGGACTGGTGGCCAGCAACACCGACACCACCCAATCGGGCAAAGAACGCCAGCCCAAATCCATCCACAATCTCGACGGGCGCAAATTTGTCTTGGAGCAGACCAATTTTGATGTTGCCCTGCGCTACGAAGAAATCGACCAATGGGCACACCTGACCGACTTCCCTGTCCACGTTAGCAAAAAAATTGCCGAATCCATCGCCTTATCGCTGATTACCGTCGGCATGAACGGCATCAAGCGCGCCCAAAACACCGACATCGCTCAAAACCCCATGCTGCAGGACGTAGCCAAAGGCTGGCTGCAAAAAATGCGCGAAGAAAACCCCACCCGCGTTTTAGGCTGGCAGGCAGGGCAAGTCGGGCAAACCAAGCAGGAAGTCCAATGGGGCAGCGGTGCCGCCGAATACAAAAACCTAGATGCCGTCGTCAAAGACGCCATCGACAGCCTGATGGACGAACGCTTTGCCGACCGCAGTGACTTTGTCGTACTCGCCAGCCGCCGCACCGTATCCGACAAATACCTGAACATCATCAACGCATCAGGCAACAAAGCCACCGAAATCGAAGCAGGCGGACGGCTGAACCAGTCGCGCACACTCGGCGGCTACCCCGTGATGTACGTCCCCAATATGCCAGCCGCCACCCTGCTGATTACCCCCCTGAAAAACCTGTCTCTCTACTACCAGCAGTCAGGCGAACGCCGCTACATCGCCGACAACCCCAAAAAAGACCAGTTGGAAAGCTATCAGTCCAAAAACATCGATTTCATCGTTGAAGAATACGGTGCCGCCGTTTTGGTTGAAAACCTGAAAGAAGTCCGATAAACCCAAAAAGCAGGGCGGGTCATTCCACCCGCCCGCCGCCGGAAAAAAACACCATGACCCCAGCCCAACGCCACCGTATTGCCTGCGAAGCCATAGCCGCAGGCAGCAGCGACACCGACATCACCCAACTCACTGCCTACCAAGCCCTGCAAAAGCAATACTATCAAGACAAAACCATACTCAAAAACCTCGCCGGCATACAGGACAAAACCGCATATAAGGCACAAATCCTGCCCAACTACCAAGACTGGATAGCGGGCGTACTCGACAGCGGAGAAGCCAGCCCGGACGACAGCATTACCCCCGCCGTCCTGATATGGCAGATAGACTGCGGGCAGTTGGATGCCGCCATGCCGCTTGCCCGGTTTGCCTTAGACAAAAAATTGGAAAGCGGCGACGAATACCAGCGCAACCTGCCCACCATCATCATTGAAGAATACGCCGAAAAAATCAGCCAAGGCGCAGACATCGCCACCGAGAACCTGCAAACCCTAATCGGTTGGGCAACCGCCAAACAGGACGGCCGCCACATCCACAACATACCCGATCCCGTCCGAGCCAAGCTGCTCAAAGCAGCCGCTGAGAAAACCGAAGACGAAGACCCGCAGCAGGCCGCCGCCCTGTATGAACAGGCACTGGGCTACAACGAAAAAGCAGGCTGCAAAAAACAATTGGAAGCCCTGAGAAAAAACATTCAGGCAGCCTGAAAAGCTCCTCCCGCCGTATCGCACCCGCGAAACCGTCTTGTGCAAACCGGCATCAAGCCTGTTTTCGCGGCGGCGCGATACCTGCCCAAACCGCACCATGAATACACCGATTAGTTTTACAACCGCCCCGCAAAATACACAGCCCTCCGAATACGGGCGCATCGTTAGCGACCCGTTTTATCCCGAAATCGACCTGAACCACCTTCGTGCCGCCACCCGCACAGATGCCACCGTTACCGGCGAACGCCTCTTTCAGGCAGCCTGCGAAGCCGTCATCCACGTCAACAGGCAGTTAAGCAGCCTGAAAGAACGCAGTATGGCAGCAGGAAAAACCACCTTGGCGCAAACCCAAGTGCAGCAAATAAATGGCCAATCCCAAGCTGAATACCGCTACCTGCAAGCCGTATACAACTACACCCAAGCCACACTGAACGAACAGTACGCCGACTACGATGCCGCAGGTAAAACTGCCGAACGCGCCGAAGCCAAACAGCAAAACGCCGACAACTACCGCCGCAACGCCCATGCCGCCGTGGCCGACCTGCTCGGCAGGCAGCGCACCGATGCCCAACTGATTTAGTGCGGCAGGCAGCCTGAAAGAACCATGATGCAGACCAACCAAATTACCAGCAAAGACGGCGACACCCTAAGCAGCATTGCCTACCGCCACTATGGCAGTTCGGCAGGGCAGGTAGAGCGCATATTGCAGGCAAACCCTCGCCTATGCCGTTATCCCACCCTGCTGCCGCCCGATTTGACCATCACCATGCCCCCTCCGGAAGCTGTCAGAAAACCCGAACGCACCATCAATCTGTGGGATTAAGCCGATGAGCCAAGACAACCAATCCACCACCGCCATCAACACCGCCGTCATCGTTATCGGCAGCTATCACCTGCCCGCCAGCGTAGCCGTCGGTGCACTGGTGGGAGCCAGCCTGTTCATACTCAGCCGCCGCGAATACAGCCGCCTGTCCAAAGCATGGCTGTTTGCCATCTCCTATCTCAGCGGTTTATTCGGCGGCGACGATACTGCGGACTTCATCAACTGGTTTTTCCCCGACAAATCCCCCATAGACATCAACCCGTTTACCGGTGCTGCCGTTGCCAGCGCATTTGTCGTCGTCGTCATCCAATACGGCTACCGCTATTTGGACCGGCAAACCGGTCCGGCACAGGAGACCCAATCATGACCAGCCTACAATACGCCGCCATACAGGCCTTGGCAGGTGCAGCCGCCCTGTCCGTCCTCCTGTTCGACAAACGCGGCAGACAGCACAAACCCCTGTACGCATGGCTTGCCTATCTTATGTTTATCCAAGCGGCCGCCCTTGTCGTTGCCGCCGCCTACCGTTTGGACAACCTCATCACATGGCTGCTCATACTCGGCCTTGCCGTCCACACCGGCAACATCCTGCTTGCACGGGGAAATGTCGGCAAAATCCAACCCGTCCCCAAATGGCGCATTCCGGCTCCGCGCCACGTTGTCAAACCCCGAATCCGCATCAAACTCAAACCCAAGGAACAGATCCATGGATAACACCCAGTTTCAAGTCTTCATCAACCGCGTACTCGCCCACGAAGGAGGCTACACCAACCATCCGAAAGACCCAGGCGGAGAAACCAACTGGGGTATTACCAAACGCACCGCTAGGGAAAACGGCTATCAAGGCGAAATGCGGCAAATGACCCGAGAACAGGCCGTTGCCGTTTATGAAAAGGCCTTTTGGCAGCGTTACCGGGCTGCCGAAATGCCCCAAGCCGTTGCCTACCAGTTTTTCGATGCCTGCATCAACCACGGCTACGGCAATGCCGCCCGAATGCTGCAACGCGCCGCAGGCGTGGCAGACGACGGCATCATCGGCAGCATCAGCCTGAATGCCCTCAATAGCTGTCCCGAAAACGACCTGCTGCTCAAATTCAATGCAGAACGGCTGCTTTTCTATACAAAACTCGGCCCATTCTCCACCTTCGGCAAAGGCTGGGTTCGCCGCGTTGCCGAAAACCTGATTCACGCCGCCGGCGACAATGCCGACTGAACCGGCAACCCGCAAGAAAGCAGACCATGACCGCCCAAGTCCGCACCGTCCTAATTAGTCTGACCCTTATGCTTGCCGCCGCACTGGCCATCCAATCCTCCCTGCGCGCCCAAAAAATCGCCGAACTGGAAAGTGGATTGGAAGCAGAGCGGGCAAAAGCGCAGATTGCCGACATCAAACTCAAAAATGCGCTGGCTGCCCAAGCCCGGATGCAGACACAATTGGAGCAGTGGCAGGCACAAAGCCGTGCCGCACAGCAGGCACTGGAAACCGCCCTGCAAACCCAGCCGCAGTGGGCAAACCAAAAACTACCCGACAACATCAGGAAAGCCGTCAAACCGTGAAAACCGTCTGCTTTGCCGTCCTGCTGCTGGCCGCCTGTGCCAAGCCCGCCCCGATTGCCTCCGCAAGCTGTCCCCAAGTGCCCCAATGCACCCGTCCCGATTTGCCTTTGGAAACCAACGCCGACCTAGTCCGTGCCTATCTGGCTACCGACAGCGCGCTGGCACAGTGCAAAATCGCCCGCGACACGCTTGCCGCCTGTCTTAATCACCAGCCCAGCCCATAAAAAGCATGTCCCGCCAAATAGACCACGCCGCCGAATTGGAAGAACGCTACCGCACCGCCGCGCTCGCCAATTTCCGCGCCGCCCAAACCACTGCCACCGTGTCCGCCTTCGAATGCGAAGAATGCGGCGAACCCATACCCGAAGCCCGCCGTCAGGCTGTCATCTGCACCCTGTGCGTAGAATGCCAACAATGGAAAGAAACCCGTGCAAAAGCCTGAAACCCTGCGTGCCGAAATAGAAAAACACCTGCCCGAAATCGCCGCTAACCCCGAAAAGCTGGTGATGAACATCACCAACGGCAAAATCATCGCAGGCAAAGACACATTAAGCCACAGCACCCGCTACACACTGAACATCTACATCAGCGATTTCTCAGGAGACATAGAAATACTCAAAACCCTGATTATCCACTGGGCGCAGGAAAATCAACCCGACCTGCTCGGTGCGGGAAACACGCCCAATAATCAAAGTTTCAGCTTTGAAGCCGACATACTTGCCCACGGCAGCTATGATTTGCTGATAGAGCTGCCTTTATCAGAACGCACACTCGCCCAAAAAGACCGGCAAAACCGCATCACCATCTCCCACCCGCGCAACGCCAACCGCAGCGACTTGGAAACCGCAATCGGTCGCGGCATGCCCATACCCTAAACCATGTTTTCAGGCAGCCTGAAAAGCAGAAAGCCCCGCCATGACATCAGAATTGGATGCGTATATGGACCGCTTGGACGGTCTCATCAGGCAAAGTAGCCCGCAAAACACCCGGCAGCTTATGCGCCAAATCGGCAGCAGGCTGCGCCAAACCAACAAACAACGTATTGCCGCCAACATTAGTCCGGACGGCGGCGCGTTTACCCCTGCCCAAGCCCATGCAGACGGCAGGAAAACAAGAAAACTCAATACAGAGCAAACTTTTCTGCTTAACGGCAAACTGCACCGTTACCGTACCCTGCACGACTACGGCGATTACTACATCGGCTGGGACTACCATGCCAAAACCACCGTCAAAGCCATCAAAAACAAAATACGCCTGCCGACGGGCGATGGGCGTCGGCGGCAGATGTTCCGCAAAATCCACCAATATAAATACCTGAAACTCAAAGCCGACACCCATCAGGCCGCCGTCGGTTTTTTAAGCGGCCTGACCGGTTACATCGCCGCCGCCCACCAATACGGAGAAGACAACCGCCCCGTGCGCCGCCTGCTCGGTTTTTCCGATAACGATTTGGCTTTAATTGAAATCATGGTTGTCCAGCACTTTGCACCCGAATAAAAAAGGTAGTATGATAACTACCTACCTAATTAAAACAGGGAGCAGGCCATGAATGCCGTTATGACCGCACAAGAGTTCAACCGCCATATCAGCAAAGCCCAAAAAGATTGCGAGAAGCACCCCGTGTTTGTAACCAACCGGGGCAATCTCGCTTATGTGCTGATTAACTACGGCGAATATCAACGTTTGAAAGGGCAGAGCGAAAACATCGCCCAAGCCTTGGCCGCCCCCGAAGAAGAAATAGACATTTTGGAAGACCTTGTTTTCGAGCGCGCCGATATTCAGACGCGTGACTGGACGGATAACTGAAATGTACCTGCTGGATACCAATATCCTTTCCGAAATCCGCAAAATCCAGGCGGGGCGCGCCGACCAAGGCGTCGCACAATGGGCGCAGGCACATCCCAAAAGCCTGATGTACATCAGTGCCATCACGCTGCTGGAATTGGAACGCGGCACCATTGCCGCCGAGCAGCGCGACAAACGGCAGGGCGCGGTGTACCGGCGCTGGCTGTCGCAGGTGGTTCAGCCCGAATTCCAAGACAGGGTATTGCAGATAGATGCCCAAACCGTGCTGCTTTGCGCGCCCATGCACGTTCCCGACAAAAAAAGTCTGGCCGACAGCCTGATTGCCGCCACCGCCATACAGCACAACATGACCGTCATCACACGCAACGAAAAAGACTTTGCCGGAACGGGGGCAAAAATCCACAATCCCTTTTCCAAATAGTTTTTCCTCTCGGGCAGCCTGAAATATTCAGGCTGTTTTTTTATGCCCGTTTGCTTAAACGCCCCCCTTAAATCCGTCTGCAAAGGCAGCCTGAAAACAAATCCCGCATAATCGGCAGGACAGAACCCGTCCGAACCGAAACCATGCAGGCCGAACACAACCGCCAAATTGCCAACCTCATCCGGCAGGGCAACATCGCCGAAGTCAATCCGTCCGACAGCCGCGTACGCGTAGCCGTCGGCGCACTGCTCAGCGGCTGGCTGCCTTATTTCGTTCCTGCCGCCGGCGGCGTATCCGTCCATCGTCCGCCCAGCATCGGCGAAAACTGCCTGCTGTTTTCACCCAGCGGCGAAACCGCAAACGGCATTGTCCTTTGCGGTTTGGCTTCCGACCAATTCCCCAGCCCCGACAATACCGCAGACGACACCGTTATCCGTTTTTCGGACGGTGCGCGTTTTGAGTACAACCACATTTCAGGCAGCCTGAAAATCACAGGCATCAAAACCGCCGTTATTCAGGCAGCCCAAAGTCTAACCATCGACACCCCGCAGGCAGAATTTACCGGCATGCTCACCGTAAAGGGGTTGCTGACCTATCTTTCAGGCATTGCCGGGAGCAACAGCGCAGGCGGCAGCGCGGCCAGCATAGCCGGCAACATCGAACTTGCAGGCAGCCTGACGCAGCAGGGCGGCAAAATTTCCAGCAACGGTGTGGTTCTGGACAGCCATACCCACCCGGGCGACAGCGGCGGCAGAACGGGGCAGCCGTCATGATGGATGCACAAACAGGGCGCATCCTGCCGCTTGTGCCGCATATCCGCCAGTCCATTGCCAACATACTTGGCACGCGCATCGGTACACGGGTGGAACGCGAAGAATACGGCAGCCTGCTGCCCGAATTGCTCGATATGCCGCTGAACGAAGCCACACTTTTGCGCTGCAACGCCGCCGTCATCATGGCCGTGGCCAAATGGGAGCCGCGTTACACCATTACCGATGCCCGCACCCAAGCCACTGAACAAGGTGTCGTTATCCGGATTTCAGGCAGCCTGAACGGAAACACCCAGCAGTTTATTGTGAACCTGTAAACATGGCAGAAATAGACCTAACCCAACTTCCCGCGCCGGATGCCGTAGAGCAATTTGATTTTGAAACCATCTTCGCGCGCAAAAAACAGCAGCTTGTCGCCCTATGCCCCGAAAGCATCAAAAGCACGGTAGCCGCCACCTTGGAACTGGAAAGCGAACCGCTCACCATAGACCTGCAACAGCAGGCCTATTCGGAACTGCTGGTTCGCCAGCGCATCAACGAAGCCGTACGCGCCACCTTTCTTGCCTTTGCCGCCGGTGCGGATTTAGACCATATCGGCGCATCGCGCGGTTTGAAGCGCAAAACCATTCAGGCTGCCGACCCCGCGCAAAATCCCCCTGTTCCCGAAATCTTGGAAACCGACGAAGCCTTCCGCCGCCGTATCCAAATGCACCCCGAAAAATTCGCCGCCGCAGGGCCGCGTGCCGCCTATATCGCCCATGCTTTGGACATAGAAGGCGTGGCCGATGCCAACGCCGTCCGTCCCGAAGCAGGCAAAGTACGCATATACATCAAGGCCGAAACTGAAGACGGCATTGCCGGTCAGGAGCTGTTAAGCCGTGTGCAGACCCACCTGTCCGCCGAAGACAAACGCCCCTTGTGCGACACGGTACAAGTGCTTTCAGGCAGCCCGAAAACTGCCACCGTCCGCTATCAGACACGCTACCAAAGCCAGCTTGGCAAAGAGCTGGTTAAGAAAGCCCAAGAGCAGGCCCTCGCCGCCGTGCTCGCCGAAAACAGACATTTGGGCGCACGCATCGCCCTGTCAAAAATCATTGGCGCGCTGGACGTTGTCGGCGCGGAAAAAGTTGTGCTCACCGAGCCGCAGCAAGACATCGTCTGCCATGAAGGCGAATTCATCAGCATCAGCCAAATATCGGGCAGCGAAATACCATGAGCAGCATTATCCCCAGCAACAACAGCCCCCTGCTGCACGCACTCGCCAGATTAACCGAAGCAGAAACCGCCGCCGCAGACTGGCGGCTTATCCTGCGCAACCGCCAAGCCGACACCGTTCAAGAACAGTTCGTCCCGCATCTCGCTTGGGAAAACAGCATCAGCGATGCGGAAGGCTGGGCGTTTGCCGAAAACGGACAGGCACGGCGCAACCTGATTAAAGACTACATCACCCGCCACCAAACCAAAGGCACGCCGTCCATGATAAGACAGCTGTTTAGAGACTTGCAGCTGGGTGAAATCGATATTTTGGAAAACGTCCACAACCTGCAATGGGACGGCAGCGCAACCTTTGACGGCAACCACTTTTTCGGAGGCGGAGCAGATGATTGGGCGAAATACGCCATCGTGCTGCGCCGCGTCATATCCGTAAAACAAGCCGGCATCATCAAACAGTTACTTGCCGAAATCGCCCCCCTGCGCTGCGAACTCGTTTATTTGGACTACCGCAGCAACCCGCTTTATTGGGACGGGGAAATCCGGTTTGACGGCAGCTACACCTTCGGAGCTATTACACATGACTGACACTGCTATAAAAGAAACCGGCCAGTGGGAACCCATCGTCCGCCAAGTGGATACCGGCGACCGCGTACTCGGCGGCGCGGACGGCGCAGTCAATGTCGCCTACCGCCAGCTGGCCAACCGCACCCTGTGGCTAAAAAAAACCTTAGAAGATAGAACAGCCGCCGCAACAGACAATAAAGCAGGCGTCGCCAAGCTCAAAAATACCCTAGACAGCAGCGACACCGGTGCCGCACTTACCGCCGCGCAGGGAAAAGTCCTGAATGACAAAATTACCCAAGACTACCTGCCGCTTACGGGCGGCACAATCAACGGCAGCCTGACGGTTCAGGCTGCCAACGCCCAATATGCCGGCATCCATATCAACAACACCGACACCGGCGCACTCGGCAGCTTTTTGGGGCTGGATGTCGGCGGGATGATGCGCGGCGGCGTTGAGATTTTCGGCGAGGGCGAGGGTAGTTATTCTGTTGCCCTGACCGCGACCGCCAAGGGCGACGGCAGCGACCGGCACGAGCGCGTGCTCAGCGCCGCCGCCGGCTACGTCTGGACGCGCGCCTACGGGCTCCTGCATGACTATTTTGCGCGCAAAACGGACTTAACAAACCAAATCAATAATTTGCGCAACGAGATTAACGGTAAGTTTACGCACTCCAATTACCCCAGCCACTATGCCGGGGCGGAGGTGTGGCGACTGCCAAATGGGCTGAAAATTACCATGATGCAGGTAACAGGTATCAACGCATCAGGCGACTACTACCTGCCCGAGGCGTATCAAGGCCGTGCTATTGCAGTAGCCAATGATGTCGGCGACGGGCGGCGTATCGTCTCGTCCTATGTCTATAACGGTACGAATAGAATAAAAATTTTCGTGTCTGACTTAAATGTAGCCGTCAACATTATTGTCGTCGGCTGGGCGAATCACTAAGAGGGAAAAGAAATGAAACAGTTTAATTACAAAACCAACACCTTTGATGACCTAATCGCTGATGAAACGGGCAACCTGAAAACCCATGGAAAAGACTGGGTACGCCTAACAAGCCAAGACGACATCAACGCCGTTAGCCTCGCCATCACAACGGGCGGCGAGGTATGGCTGGACGAAGCAGGCGAGCTGAAAACCAGCCCCCCGCGCCCTAGTCCCGCGCACAAATGGGACAGTCAGAGCAAAACATGGTTATTGGATACCGCCGCGGCCGCCGAACTTAAAGCGCAACAGCAGGAGGAGATGTGGGCGCGCATCAAGGCCAAGCGTTACGACAACCTGCGGCATGGGGTTTATATTAAATCCGTGGGTAAGTGGTTTCAGACGGACGATGCCACGCGGCTGCAATACCTGACCTTGCGTACCCTGCCGAATGAGGCATTCCCGCTCAAAGAACCGTGGCGAACAATGGACAACACCGACCTGCCGCCAGAAAAGTGCACCAAAGCGTTGTTTGAAGAGATTGTCATGCAAATGGTAGCCGACGAGATGGCGGATTTTCATAACGCCAAACGCCACCGCGCCGCCATGCTACAAGCCGACAATCCGTTTGACTATGACTACTCTGGCGGCTGGACGGCAAACTTTGATGAGCAGCCCGCTGCCGAGCTTGAGAAGGCTGAAAAATGAGTACACAACCCATCTATCTAGCCCTTTATCGAGGCCACCGCGACGGCAGCGGCTGGCGCGTGTGGTGTGCCCGTGCCACCGACTGGCTCATTCGCACCCTGACCCACAGCATATACAGCCACTGCGAGCTGGCGGTATTGCGGGACAACGGGCAGTACGACTGCTACTCGTCCAGCATCCGCGACGGAGGCGTGCGGCTCAAAACTATGCCGCTGCCGCCAGAAAAGTGGGACTTAATCCCCGTGCGTGCCACGGAGGCACAGGTGCGCGCAGCGTTTGAAACCACGCGCGGCACAAAATACGACTGGCTGGGCGCCACGGGCGTCATTGCCCGCTGGCGGCACGACAGGCGCAAATGGTTCTGCAGCGAGTGGTGCGCCGCCGCGCTGCGGCTGGACAATCCCGAACGGTACAGCCCCGAGATGCTGGCACGGCACTTTGGGAGGTTCCAGGCAGCCTGAAAACTCGGTAACCAATCTAAACGCGCCCCCAAAATACAAAAACGCTAGCCGCTGCAAAGCGCATGCCCAACAATCGGGTTTTGTCCCGCATTCCGCCAACATTAACACTTGGAGCCAATTATGACAGCAGACCGCCACCACGGCGTTACCGCCAGAGAATTCACGAAGGGCACACGCAGCATCAGCGATATTTCCACCAACATCATCGGCATTATCGCCACCGCAGACGATGCCGATTCTCAAACCTTTCCCATTGATACTCCCGTTTTCTTCACATCTGCTTATGCCGTATTGGGAAAAGCGGGCAAAAAAGGCACACTTGCCCGCGCTTTAGACGGCATTATCGATCAGGCCGATGCCCAAATCATTGTTGTCCGCGTTGCCCAGCACGATGATGTAAGTGAACAAGAGAAGCTTGTTATCGGCGAAGCGCACGACAACGTCTATACCGGCATCAAGGCCCTGCGCCGCGCCAAAGCAGTAACCGGTTATACCCCGAAAATTTTAGGTGCTCCGGGGCTGGACAGCCAAGCAGTGACAACCGAGCTTGTCGGCGTTGCCCAAGCCACCCGCGCCTTCGTTTATGCAGGGGTAGGCACAGCCGATACTGTTGGCGGAATCGGCGACTACCGCGCCAACTTCGGCGCGGCGGAACTCATGCTGGTGGACAACCAGTTTGTCGACGGCAACGGCAGCGATTTGGCCACCATCGCCCGCATCTTGGGTGCACGCGCCAAACTGGACACGCAGACCGGCTGGCACAAATCCATTTCAAATACCGAAATCAACGGCGTAACCCGGCTTAAATACGCACGCAGTTTTGACCTGCTGGACAAAAATTGCGATGCCAACACCATCAATAACACAGACGTAACCACACTCATCCGCGAAAACGGTTTCCGAGTATGGGGTAACCGCACTTGCTCAACCGACCCCATGCTGGCTTTTGAAGTAACCGTCCGCACCAAACAGATTATTCAGGAAACCATTGCATCATCGTTCCTTTGGGCAATCGACAAGCCCATGCACCCAAGTCTCTTGGAAGACATCGTCATGGGCATCAACGCCAAACTTGCCGAATATGTCTATCAAGGCAGGATTTTGGGCGCACGCGTATTCGTGGATAAAGACAAAAACCAAAACACCAATATCGGCGCAGGACAATTCACGTTCGGCTATGAGTTTTCCGCCGTGCCGCCATTGGAAAACATGATTATCGAGCAATACGTTACCGATACATTCTTCGTCAGTCTGACGGAGAAAGTCGTTGCCTTTGCCAACAACCTCAAACCCGCCACCGTCTGACAGAAAGGCTAAACCATGCACCTGCCCCGCATCCTTAAAGGCTTCAACGCCTTCATCAACGGCGAAGACAAATACGGCATCGTCGTAGACATCAGCCGTCCCAAAATTTCCCGCAAAACCGAAGACTACACCCCGGGCGGTTCGATGACCGAAATCACGGCTGCCCACGGTTTTGACAAGCTGGAAATGGAAATTACCGCCAAAGGCTACGAAGCCGACATCCTAAAATCCATGTCATCCACCATAGGCGGCACGCTTATCCGCTATCAGGGCGCATTACAGCGGGAGGACGGAGCGGAGTACCAAATACTCAAAGGCGAAGCGCGCGGCCGCATCAACGAAGCCGATCCGGGCAGCGACAAACAGGGCGACGGCGGCGAACACAAGTTCAAAATCGCCCTAGTGTTTTGGAAAGAAACCCTAGACGGCGAAAACATCGTAGAAATCGACGTATTCGGCAACAAAGCCGTATTCGGCGGCAAAGACGAGCGCGCAGGCTTGCGCCGCGCACTCGGTTTATAAAACACAGGCAGCCCGATATTCAGGCTGCCCAAACAGACAAGAAAGCACACTATGACCCAAAGCATCAAAATCACCGACGGCGGAAAACTCGAAGTAACCCTGTCATCCGGCGCAAAATACACTCTGCGCGAACCCTTTGCCAAAGATTTGGACGGATTGAGCCAAGACCTAATCAAAATCAAACACACCGACCAAGTGCAAAAACTGCTGCAAAAAATTACCACACCCGCTCTATCACGTATTGAATACGGCAGGCTCAGCTTGTCCGATGCCGAAGTTTTCAACGCCGCACTCAGTTTTTTTTATGCACCGCCGGCCGCCAAAGCCGAGATGACGTCGGCACTGGCGGAACTGGGCTACCTCACGGAATCCGAATCCGCGCCGCAGACTTCGCCCGAATAACGGCAGGGCAGCCCGATGTGTGGGACACCGCTGCCGAAGAAGGGCTGCAATACCACAACCAAATCGCCGACTGCCTAGCCCAGTGTGCCATTGTGTTCGGCGGCGGCATTGCCCCTTACGGCGGCTACACCCTGCTGGAACTGCTGCGCTGGACCAATCGCGCCATTACCGCCTGCCAGAGCGGCGAATCCGCATAAAAAGGCAGCCTGAAAAGCGCAAATACGTTTTCAGGCTGCCTAAACCATGCTGGTTATCCGTGTGCAAACAGCACCAGATAAACCGCATAAAACAACAGAACCAAAACCGGCAGGGCTACTGCGGTATACACCCATGCCAACCACATCAAAGATTTCCGAATTTCCGCACGCATCAGCATACCCTCCGAGAAAAACATGGCAAGAGACTTAGTATTAAACATTATCATGAAAGCCCGAGACCGGGCAAGCGCGGCCTTTGAACGGGTCAGGAATGCGTCCAGCGGTCTGAGGGAAAGGCTGGACGAACTGCAACGGGAGCTTTCAAATTTGGATCGCGCCCAAAGGCTGATTGTGCGGCGCAACGAACTTGATACCAAAATGCGCCAAAACACCCAAGCCATCATGGCCAACCGCAGAGAAATGCAGGAGCTGCGAAACCAAATCGGGCGGTTGGGCGTGCCCACAAGGGAGCAGGCTGAGCGGCTCGCCAAGCTGACGGAGGAAAGCGAAAAACTGCGCGCTGCCCAAAGCAGAAACAGCAACGAGCTGGAAGGATTGAATGCCAGACTGCGGAGCTACGGCATTACTGCCCGCGATTCTGCCGCCGCCCAAGCCCAACTGAACAGGCGGCACGACCAGATGACCGAAGCCATAGACCGCGAGCGGCAGGCGGTGGAAAGGCTGGAAACCGCACGGAACGGCCTGCGCGCTGCCCCCGTCAAAGCCGCTGCCGCACTGGGCATTGCCATGACGGCCAGAAATAGCGCGCAGGCCATAGGTCGCGGTATGTCCGTGCCGGTGAAGGCTTATGCCCAAGCCGAAAATGCCGGCACGGAACTGCGCATGGCTCTGATGGACAACACAGGAAAAGTTTCCGCCCAGTACCGGCAGATAGACCAATTGGCCACCCGTCTGGGCGACAGGCTGCCCGGCACAACCGCCGATTTCAAAAACCTGATGACCATGCTGGTAAGGCAGGGCGTGTCCGCGCAAACCATATTGGGCGGCACGGGCGAGGCAGCCGCCCTGCTGGCCGTGCAGCTGAAAAAACCGCCCGAAGCAGCCGCAGAAATGGCTGCCAAGCTGCAGGATGCCACCCGTGCTACCGAAAAAGAAATGCTCGGCCTGATGGACAGCGTGCAAAGGCTGTATTACGCAGGCGTGGAAGACAACAACATATTGGGAGCCTTTGCCAAATTGTCTCCCGCTTTGGACATTACCAAAACCAAAGGCGAAGCCGCCATTAAAACGTTTTCGCCCTTAATCGGCATGCTCGACCAAGCCGGATTGAGCGGCGAGAGTGCGGGTAACGCACTGCGTAAGGTATTCGGCGCAGTTATGAATACCGGCAAGATTCAAAAAGTATTGTTGGATGCCAAAAAACTAGGGACGGTTGCCAAAGATTTCGATTTGGATTTTACCGACGGCAAAGGCGAATTCGGCGGTTTGGAAAATATGTACCGTCAGCTTGCCAAAATGAGAAACCTGACCACCGAAGCCCGGTTGGATCTGATTAAAGATATTTTTGGCGATGATGCCGAAACCTTGCAAGCCCTGAACACCATGATAGAAAAAGGGCAGGCCGGTTATGACGAATTCGCGCAGAAGCTGGCCGAGCAGGGCAGCCTGAACCAGCGCGTCGATGAGCAGTTGGGCACATTGGCTAACCTGTGGGATGCCGCCACAGGCACATTCACCAATTTCACGGCCAGCATGGGCGAAGCCATTGCCCCCGAGCTGAAAGAAGCCGTGAAATGGATAAGCGACATCAACCAGCGGCTCAGCACCTGGGCGGAACAAAATCCCAAAACCGCCAACACATTGATGAAAGTCGCCGCCGCCGTCATGGTTTTGTTGGCGGGCATTTCGGCAGTTGCCACCGCGTTTGCCGCGCTCGTCATTCCGATTGCTGCCGCCAAGTTTGCTTGGGCAGCCCTGTTTAGCGGTGCGGGCATGGGCAGCAGTGCGGGCATATTGGCAGGGATATTCGGTTGGATAAAGACGCTGGGGAGCGGACTGCTTGCGTTCGGCCGCATTGCCTTCACGTTTTTGCTGACCAACCCGTTTGGCTGGGCATTGCTTGCCGTGGGCGCGCTGGTGCTGCTGGTTGCCAACTGGGAACGGGTCAAAAACGCAATAACATCCGGTTGGAACTGGCTCAAAGGCGTGCTGCGCGACAATCCGTTTTTAGGCGCATTGGGCGGTCCTGTCGGGCTGCTTCTGACGCTGGTTGCCAATTGGGACAGGTTTAAAGCCACCGTGTCCGCCGCTTGGGAAAATTTTAAAGCCACGCTGCGCGACAACCCTTTTATCGCCGCACTCAGTGCCCCAATCGCCCTGATAAACGGCCTGATTGACCGGTTTGACAATCTGGCCGCCAAAGTCCGGCAGATGAAGGATGCCGTGAAAAATTTTGATGTCAAACAGCGCGCTGCCGAAGCGTGGGGAAAAATGAAAAATGCGGTGGGTTTTTCGCGCGGCGGATACACCGGACACGGCGGCATAAACGAAGCCGCAGGCATCGTCCACAAAGGGGAAGTGGTATTTAACCAAGCCGACGTGAAACGCTTTGGCGGCTGGCAGGCACTGGAAAGGCTGCGCACCACCGGTTTGACGGGAGCCTCGCTCAACCGCGCCAACCGTTTTTTCGGCGGCGGAAACGCAGCATCGGGCGGCGGAATCAGCCGGCCGCGCAGCCAAAGGCAGCCTGAAAGTCCGGCATGGGCAGGAGGTGCAGGCGGCATCACCATCAACATCCATGCCGGCCAAAGCCAAACCGCCCAAGATATTGCCGCCGCCGTGCGCAACGAAATAGCCAAGCTGCAAGCCGCCGCCAGCCGCCGCGCCAACAGCAGCCTGCGCGACCGCGATTAGAACCGTTGGAAAACATAGGAGAAACGCATGACCCTACTCGGCATACTCGGTATGTTTGTGTTCATTAACAAAACCATACCCTATCAGAGCATGGACAGAAGCCAAAGCTGGAAGCATCCGCACGGCGCAATTGTGGGGAAAGATTTGCCGCCGTCGCAGTTTGTTGGGCAAGACCCCGAAGAAATCACGATAAAGGCAGAACTCCGCCCCGAAATCACGGGCGGAGACGGCAGTATTGCCTGGTTGAGAAAAATGGCGGCCACAGGACAGGCCTATCCGTTGATACTGGGCACGGGCAGACTGATGGGCAGTTTTGTAATCACCCAAATTCAGGAAACCCAAAGCGAGCTGATGTATGACGGCAAAGCACGCAGCATCAGTTTCACCATGACCCTGAAAAAAGTATCCGAACACAGCTTCGGCCTCGGCGGGGAAGCCTTGGGGCTGGCCGTCGGCATGGTGCGGATGCTGGGAGGCGTTTAAATGGATTTGGCTCGAAAACTGGTCAAAATATGGGAAACGGACGGTGCGGCCGACACCGGCGGCAAGCATCTCACCCCGCGGGCGGAGCTGACCCTGAACGGTAAGGTTTTCGGCACCGAAACCATGAGCCGCATCATCAGCATCAGCCTGATAGACAAGCGCGGCTTTGAGGCAGACGAGCTTACCGTAGAACTAAACGACTATGACGGCGCACTGGCGATACCGCCGGCAGGCAGCAAAATCACGCTAGCATTGGGATATGAAGAAACACGCCTGATTGACAAAGGCGACTACATACTCAGCGAATTCAGCGTGCAGGGCAGCCCAGACACGCTCAGCATCACGGCCCGTTCTGCCGATATTGCCGATTCATTGGCCGAGCAGAAGGACAAGAGCTGGCACAAAACCACGTTGTATACAATCGTAGAGACCATAGCCAAGTCCCACAACTATCCCTATGCGATAAACGAAAACTACAAACAGGCCAAAATCGACCATATCGACCAAACCGGCGAGAGCGATGCCGGTTTTCTCACGCGGCTGGCCGAACACTATGATGCCATCGCCACAGTGAAAGGCGGCAGACTAATTTTCGCCCCAATGGGCAACGGGCAGGCAGCAAGCGGATTGAAGCTGCCAACGCTCAATATCACACGTTCCGAGGGCGACCGGCACAGTTTTACCTACAACGCCGCCGCAGCCTATAACGCCGTCAAGGCGCGCTACACCGACAAACGCACGGGACGGCAGAAAGAAGTGGTGGTGGACAAAAGCAATGCCCGCCCCGAACGCAAAAACCCCGCCGAATCTGTCGCCAAAGGCAGGCAGAAACAGCGGGGCAAAAATACCGAACGCAAAATCGATACCGCAGGATTGAAAGTAAAAACCCTACGGCATCTGTACGCCGGCAACGCGGCGGCATGGGCAGGCGCACGCGCAGCCTATCGGAAACTGGAGCGCGGCGTTGCCCAATTCAGCCTGACGCTGGCTTCGGGACGGCCCGATTTGATTCCCGAACTTCCGGTAACCGTGCAGGGCTTCAAGCCCGAAATCGACAACCAAAAATGGCTGATTATGGAAGTGGCGCACAGTTTCGGCCAGTCGGGCTATACCTGCTCGGTCAAGTTGGAAGCATATGCCGAGGTAGATTAGGCGGGAGGGTAGGGATTTTCAGGCAGCCTGAATTTCAGCGGGTGCAAATCTTTTTGGATGCGCTGACTGTGCCGTCTTTGCAGATAAATTTGCTGCCTTGGCAATGGGATATGCCGCCTTTTTTGCCGCTGCAAGGCTTTCTGCCCCTTTCGGCATAAGCGGAGTTGGCGGAAAGGATAAGGGCGGCGGCAATGAAGAAAGTGGAGATGGTTTTTTGCATTTGGGATAACTTCGTAAAAAATGGATGGCCAAAGATTATTTATTTCAGGCTGCCTGAATTTTGGAATTTATGTTTATCAATCCGGAATTGGTTAATCAGTTTCCAGCTTGATTCATCACTTTTGCGTAAGTTCAAAAATGAGCGGGATTGGCTGCTTCCGGCAATCGTTATATTGTTTGGTTGGTGTTCGATAAGTTGGTCAAAATCATAAATCTGCATTTTGTGCAACGCATTAGCGACATCTTCACGTTTGGCATGCAGAGTGATTTTAAGTTTAACCGCTTGTCGGGAAGTATCACTGATAGGTTTGGCTCCGTTCATAATGCGCGGTTGGATATGTACGGTCAGTTCCTGCGCATCAGTCTGGGCAAAAGTAAGCAGCAAGCCTTCAAGCGCGGCATATTTGTATTGGGATAATGCGCCGTCTTGGGTTTCCTGCGGACTAAGCATTGGTGCAATTAAGAACTCGGGCGGCGATTTTTTTATCAGTTTAAAGCTGCCGTCATCGGGAGAATAGTTGTTTTTGTCAGCAAACATGGTTTGCACGTCTGCATATTTTTTGGTGGGGATATATGCTGCCGCTGCTTGGCTGGCAACTTGACTTGCAGTCGCTGCTTGATTGTTCTCAGAACTGTTGCAGGCAGTCAAAAATAACGTTGCAGCTATCGCCAAGTATCCTATTTTCATTTGTCTATCCATTCTAAAAATTCGGCTTCAGTTAAAATAACCGCACCCAATTTTTCGGCTTTCTCGATTTTTTTGGGTCCCGCATTGCTGCCGCAAACCAAATATTCAAGATGATTGCGTACTTTTTCTGTAACCCACATATCTGATGTCCTGCCTAATGCCTGCAATTCAGCTTTACGCTTGGCGGAAAAGCCCGTAAAACAGATTTGCGGCTGGCTTTTGCTTCCCCCTGCTAATGTGTCGCCAAACCGGCGTTCGGGATAATGGATTGGGACATATTTTTCATAAAAGGCGCGCGGCGTAAATATTTCGCCTGTCGCGCAATCTGTAAAATCGCCAATATAGTGCCCAGTCCAAAATCGGCGCGTAAACGGTTTGTTATTTTCCCAATTCAGGCAGCAGATTTCGTTGTAGTGGGCATAAACTGCAAGAACTACGCCATACAGCACTTTTTCGGGGTCGTAGTAATAATGGAATTTAATCAGCTGTCCGAAATCTGTAAAATCTTTTTCGGGGAAAAGCTGCTTGGCGGATGTCAGAACGGCATCGTCCATAAATAAACCAGACAAAAAAGCAGCCTGAAACATTCGGGCTGCCTGAAAAATCAAAGCACTCGACCAATTGCCGTGTGGCACTCGCCAATCACGGCAAACTGTTCTTCCATCTCTTCGGGATTGATTTGCTCGGCATTGTAGGCGGGGTTGTCGCTGATAATCCGCAGGCTGCCGTCTACCAGCCACTGCAAACGCTTCACACGCAGCGCGTTGCCGATGCGGACGGCAAACACGCCGTCGCCGTGGGTGCGCGCGCGGTTAATCACGACAATGTCGGACGGTTGCAGCGTGGGGCGCATGCTGTCGCCGTCTGTCCAGGCACAAATCAAATCTTTTTCATACAGCCCTTCGTTGTGCAGCCATGCGCGCGAAAAGGGAACAAGCTGTTCTACTTCTTCGCCGAATACGTCCAGCCCGTTGCCCGCGCTCAGATGCACGCTGTATAACGGTATCCATACCGCATCGCCATCGTCATAGTGCAGACTGCCGCCGGCAGTGTTTTCAGGCTGCATCCCGCCCTTGCCCAAAATCAACCAATTTAAATTTAAATTGTTGGCAGCGGCGATTTTTGCACACAGTTCATAAGGTACAGAATTACGCTTACTTGCTGCGCTGATAGCCGCTTCTGACATGCCGACAAGCGCAGCAAGTTCCTTAGCTGTGCGAACGTTGAAGAAAGCTTTCATGCGTTCAAAAACGTCAGCAGATTGCGGCAAAATTATTTCGCTATACAAATCAACAACCTGTAAATTTAAATCAACAATATGTAAATATATTGTTGCACTATTAACTTTTTGTAGAGTAATATTCGCTCGTCAAACAATATACAACTCAACCAACCAAGTGAAGGAGCAGTCAAAATGACCGTTAAAACGGACAACGATCCAACATATCCAGTGCCAGCTTCTCGGCAGCCGCAAAATCAGGATTGCCGCGCTGGGGTTCAGCCGTCTGATTTATCAGTGCGCGCAGATTACTGGCAGCGTCTTTGGGGCATTTTTCCGCCACATACAGAGCCAAACACTGGGCGAGCAGCGTAGCGGCCAAGTAATCTTGATAAAGCTGTGTCTGCCGGTTTTCGTCCAACCGTCCGACAGTTTGGTCCAAATAGGCAGACATAGTGCAAGCCTTACAAACAATATACAAAAGGTTATTCTAACATGACTATTCGAAATATCAACAGAGGCACGGTAAAAAAGGGGGGGTCGCCCATTGTAAACGTGCGTATTTCCGACGGGCACATAGAGCAGCTGCGCCGCGCGGCGGATTTGAGCGGTATGCCGCTGGCAACGTTTATCCGCGCTGCCGCCGTGAGCCGTGCGCGGGAGCTGGTAGGCAATACGGAGATTGTGTCAAACGGTGCGCCGGTCGCCAACCAAGACGGCAGCGGGGAAACCTTGGCACAGGGGCAGCCGGTATGAGCGGCGTCATCAACCAATCGCTGCGCCAAATGGCGAAATCACCCAACGGCGGCCATGCCACCACGGCGGCTATGCTGGGTATGACGGCGGCAGCCCTTGAAAACCGCCTGTATGAAATCAAAGGGCAGCAAATCAGTATCGAGCAGGCCATGCTGTTGCAAAGGATGACGGAGCGCACCGATTTTGCCCAAGCGGTGGCGCAGGAAAGCGGCGGGGTATTTGTCAGGCTGCCTGAAATAGATGCGGCGGCCATGCAGGGGGAGGATATTACGGCCTGCTTTTTGAATGCGGTAGAAAAGTTGGGAGTGCTGTCGGCGCAATGGCGTGCGGCCACCGATGACGGCAGGGTAAACAGCCGGGAGAGCGGCGAACTGCTGCATACGGCACGGGAAACGGCAAAGTTTGTTTTGGCGGTGTCTGTTTTAACCGATCACATTTTTAGGGAGTAAATATGCCGCTTGTGAATCGCAACGATAAAACAGTGGGCAAATTCCGTGCCACGGCTGTTTGCCCGAATTGCGGCGAACGCTGCCTGATTAAAGCAAGTCGGAGCATCAGCCGCCTGACGCGCGAATTCCAGCTGCAATGCCAAAACATGGCCTGCGGTTGGACGGGTGTGGCGACGATGGAAATCGTGCGCACGCTGGCCAAGCCGAGCAGGCATGTAATTCAGAACACGCTGCCGCCCGATGCGGGTAAGGAATATTTTTCCGATAACGTCCCCGAAAATAACTAGGCAGGCAGCCTGAAACACGGAAACAACCGCCCGTTAAAGCGGCGGCTGGATTTTTTTGCGCCTTAAATTTGATAAGGATAGTAAAAAATGAATATAAATCAAAATGTTGCAGATAGGCATACTCCTCAATCCCGTGCGGCGTTGCAGGCAATGTTTGCCTGTTTGGACAGTAAAAAACCGCTGCTGCCCGAAACGGAAAATCAGGTTTGGACGGTGCGTCGTGTGGCAGCCGATACGGCACAGGATATTCCCGAGCAGGTTTTGTCCAAGCTGCTGCTTGACAGCGACCAGTGCAACGATTTGAAACTGTTGCAGGATTTGTGCAAGGTTATCGCCAAGGCAGCCATGCAAATCAATGTTGTCCGTGCCAACCACGACTTGCGGTTGCCGCCTTTGTATTTGGCGGAATTGACCGATTATCTGCTGCGGATTGATGTGCTGATTACTGCGTCCAAAACCGCCGCACGGCGGCTGGGCGTGGAAGCGGTGCAGCCGAAAGTGAATACCGAATATCTCTACCGCGTGCTGCAAAAAGACAAGCTGAACAGCCGGGTTGAGAAGTTGCAGGCAGCCTGAAAATGGAAGGTGTCTATATCGAGTTTTACCGTCGGCATGCGGCGGTGTGCAGGCAGGCATATCACGCGGCACTTGCCGCCGGCGACAAGGAAAAGGCAGAAAAGGCGCGCCGCGAAATGCAGAACTACGCCAGCAAGCTGCCGGAAAACGAAATGGGTTTAATCGAAAAGGAATTGTAATGAAAGAGACAGTCTATACCGTCTATCTGCCCGGACAGGGGCATGAGGACCAAGCCATTGGCGAAATCCGCTGTTGCAGCAGCAATACCGCCAAGTTGAAACTGCACGACGGGCAAGAGCGGCGGTTTTGCAGCCCGTATGCCGCCATGAAGGCCGTTCGCCTGCATTATCCGAGTGCCTATGCTGAACAAGCTCGGTAGCCAACGCCGCCGCGTGTGGCTGTTTCAGGCAGCCAAGAAGCGGGCGGTATATCAGAAAAACAGGAAGGAAACGTCAAAATGAACCCAAGCTATCTATCCGGCATGCTGACAGGCACGGTTATCGGCGCAAGTCTGATTGCCTTGGCGGCACCGCTGCCCGAACTGCCTGCCGAGCCGCAACCCTTGCGTGAAACCGCTTATTTCTACACCTGCGATAACGTGCCGCCGTTTAACCTGGAAGAGCGCGGAGAAATCCGCGAACTGCGCCAAAACTGTCAGGCACAGGAGCAGGCTTTGCTCATGATGAAAATTTGGGAAGCCGACCCGACAGCGGGGCAGGTGGATGAGTAAGGGCTGCGTATAACAGCAGCGCAAACCGGCCATTCAGGCAGCCTGAAAAGTGTAAGTGATGGAAATCTTTGGCAAACCCTTAACCAGTATCATCAGCAACAGCGTCTATCTTGTTGAAAAACTGCCCGCCGCATTGCGCGGTAAGGCGGTTAAGCTGTGGCTGGGAAAAGCCAATGCCAAGCATAGGGCGGGTAGTTCGCGGTATGACACTATCGGCGCGGATAAAAGTATCCGCGATTTTGCCAAACCGTTTTTAAACCACGGTCTTCCTTTGGATTTGGATGCCAAAGACGAGCAAATCCGTGCCTTGGCCGAAAGGCTGGCAAACTGGTTTAGAAGGGGGGTATTTGGTTTCCGCTGGACATGGGAAGAGTGGCGCATTCAGGCTGCCAAATACGGTGTGGAGTGGGAAACGGCGTTTGAGAAACAGCTGAAAGCCTATGACGAAACGCAGGATGAATTGTGGCTGCGTGCCATTCGGACGCGCTTGCAGGACAAAACTTGGTGGGTGCGTCATTTCCGCCGTCTGTTGTCGCGCCGCTATGAACAGGTGCTGCGCGGCAGCCTGAATTTGGTGCATAAGAAAAGCTGGCTGTATTGCTCGGACGAAGCCGTTGTCCGCCGCCGCTCGCAAAAACGCCGCAATGCGGCTTTGATGCAGTCGGTTGCGATGATTAACGAGTTGGGGCAGGAGTTTGCGCTGGCGGAACTGGTAGAAAAATCCAATGCCAATCCTGCTGTGCGCCGGGCGGAGCTGATGGTGCGTATTGCCGGATTTGAAACAGTGGCACGGGATTTGGGGCATTGCGGCGAGTTTATCACGCTTACCTGTCCAAGCCGTTTCCACCGCGCCCACCATATTTCGGGCGATGGGAATGCTAAGTATGACGGCAGCACGCCGCGCGAGGCTTCGGCTTATTTGAATAAGGTGTGGGCAAAAATTCAGGCAGCCTTAAAGCGTGAAGAGGTTGAAATTTACGGTTTCCGTGTGGTCGAGCCGCACCATGAGGGCTGCCCGCATTGGCACGGTTTGTTTTTTATGCCCGAAGAAAAGCGCAAAGTGTTCCGCCAAATCGTTGCGCGCTATGGCTGCCGCGCCGACCGTGCCGAATTGGGTTTGTCGTATTTTGACAGTAAAAAAGATGTGCGCGAATACGCCAAACAGTTGCAGGCACAGCAGAAGGCAGCGGGCGGCAAAGTGCAAAGCCTTGCGGAAATCTCAGGCAGCCTGAAAACCGAAGCAGAATTTTGGGCAGCGGCAGATTGGCGCGTGTTTGGCGACACCAAAGTCAAGGCGCGTGTGGATTTTCAGAAAATTGACTGGAAACGCGGCACGGCGGCAGGCTACATTGCGAAATACATTGCCAAAAACATCGACGGCAAAACCAACGCCGGCGACAGTGTGGGCGAAGATTTTGAGGCAGCCAACGGCGAGAACGTTATTGAAACCGCCGAGCGCGTGGATGCTTGGGCAAGCCTTTGGGGTATCCGCCAGTTCCAGCAAATCGGCGGTGCGCCTGTGGGTATTTGGCGCGAACTGCGCCGCGAGGGCATGACGGAAGGCGATTACAACGATACGGTTGTCCGCGCAGCTTTGGCTGCCGATGCCGGTGATTGGGGGAAATTTGTGATGTTGATGGGTGGCGCAGTGGTGCGGCGCAAAGATTTGCCTGTGCAGCTTTATAAGGAAACACTGCCTGAAACGTTTACCAACAAATACGGCGAACCTCTGGCGGCGTTTACGCGCGGCGTGTTGGACGCGGACACGGGCGAAGTGAAAATTTCGCGCATCCATGAGTGGAGGATGTCGTTTAAAAATGGCGGCAAAGCCGCCCCTTGGACTTGTGTCAATAACTCTACGAAAATGAAATTTGATGTGGAAACAAAGCGTAATATGGTTAATAAAAGTAAAGAAATTGTTAATTTAGACGAGTGGCGTCAAGAGCAGTGCCAAGCCTTACGCAGAGAATTGAAACGTCTGGCGGAATACGAAGGTATTGAGCCGTTTTTCAAGGATCGGGAAATGAGGCTGTTGGGTCAAGCCTTATCGCACCTGAAAAAAGAGCCTGAAATCAGTGCGACAGAGCGTGAACAATTATTGGCGCAAGCGCGCATCGCTGCTAATCAGCAGGCACAAGAAAATTCGAACAGACGTGCACTGCGCGAATATCTGACAAAACTGGACCAGTTGGGCAGCTTAATGCAGCCGAAATTGGGGAGAGCTGAAAAACAACGGAAAATTTCGACCGTAATGTCGCCAAAATTGCGGAAGTTCTCTGCGCCAAAACAATATGACAGTGTAAAAAGTGTGTTGCGCGAAGCAGAGGATTTACTGGCAAATATTAGGGAAATGTATAGTTGATCGGAAAGGAAAAATAATGGGTGAAGCATTGAATACGGCGTTTGTTTTAACCATGCGCTACCAATCGCCAACGATTACACTGGAAGAAGTTCGCCGCCAATGGCTGCCGCATTTGAGCGAAGACGAGGCGCGGCGTAAAGCCAGTAATCAGACTTTGCCGTTTCCAGCATTCAAGGCGGATAAAAATTCGCGCAAATCGCCGTATTTGGTTAATGTGGCGGCGGTTGCCGCATGGTTGGACAATCAATCGCAGGCGGCAGTAGATGAGTGGCAGAAAGTGAACGGGTAAAATACAATGACAATGTTTTATTTGATACTGTTCGCAGTATGTATAAACCACCCTTGGGGGTGGTTTTTATTTGCGCCATTGTTTTTCTGCTTCGGCAAGGGCTTTGGCAAAGTCCAAACGGTTCGGACGTATCCGTGCGGCAAGATTGACATAGCGTTGCAGGGTTTGCCAGTTGCTGTGCAGTGTGATTTGCTGCATTTGCGGGACGGTTAGGCCATCTTCTGCCAGCCGTGTTGCACCTTCGTGCCGTAGGTCGTGGAAATGCAGGTCGTCTATTTGCAGGAGCTTGCAGGCGCGGGTAAAGGCCGCGCTGATGGAACGGCTTTCGCCGCCTATGAGGTAGGTTTCAGGCTGCATTCCCTGCCATTTGAGCCGGTTTTGGATTTCAGGCCGCCTGAATGCTTGGATAACTTCCCGAGTATGTTCGAGAACAATAAAAGCAGAATGGTTGCCTTTGCTCCCGCTTGGGTTTTTAAGGTCGCGTGCAAGCCATTCTTGGGTATCTTGATTGTAGTCGGCCCATTGTAGCCGCGTGATTTCTTCTTGGCGGCGGCAGGAATAGACAGCAAACCAAATAATCAGGTGCATCGGGAGCTTGGTACTATTTGGCCGCAGATGCCATTGGGTGTAAAAGTGGGTTGTGAGTCTTTGCAGCTCGTCGGTTGTGGGCAGCCGCATTCGTTCTTGGCTGCGTCCCACCAGTCGGGCGCGGCGCGCGCCTTCAATGGCCAAGTCTATTTCTGCCCAGCTTACGTCCATACCCCAGACGAAATGGGCGTGTTTGATTAGCCCTCGGATGTATTGCAAATCGTTATTGACGGTTGTCCCTTTAACGGGTAAAACGCCGTCCGCACCGTTTCGCCGCTGCATGACATGGTTGGATATGTCTATGCGGCGGATTTTGTCTATGCGGACTTTGGCAATGGGATAATTCAGCAGAAATTTGAGATTGGCGGTTTTGCTGCGCGCAAATTCGGCAGCGGCAGGTTCGTCCAAGTAGCGTTGTATGGCTTCAGCCAAAGTTGGGACGGTATGCTTTTTCCCGCCGTAGTAGAGTAGTTCGGGATTGAGTTCCAGTTCGGCTTCCCGTTTTTTGAGCCATGCTGCAGCCAATGCATGGCGGCTGAATGTTTTACTCTCGCTGTATTTTGGATAGCTTGCTCGGTTGATTCGGATTTGTGCGCGGTAAACAGTCTTACCGGATGGATTGATGCGCTTGATGATAACGCCCATATTTGCACCATGAAAGAATAGTTGAAAAATGGTGTAAATATGGTACACGAAAAACGCACGAAATCACATCTAAACACACGAATACCACGTTATAAACCAAGTTGATTTAGTTGTTAAACCCATGAATGATAATAAAGTTAATGATATTAAAAGGAAAAGGCGGTTAAGCATCGCCCCCATGCTCGACTGGACCGACCGCCACTACCGCTACATGGCACGGCAGATTACGCGCCACACATGGCTTTACACCGAAATGGCCAATGCGGGCGCAATCGTGTTCGGCGACCCCGAACGATTTCTGCTCAAAGACGAATGCGAAAACCCCGTCGCCCTGCAACTGGGCGGAAGCGACCCCGCCCAACTCGCCCAAGCCGCAAAAAAAGCCGCGCAGTACGGCTATGACGAAATCAACCTAAACTGCGGCTGCCCCAGCCCGCGCGTGCAGAAAGGCGCGTTCGGCGCGTGCCTGATGAACGATGCCGCTTTGGTTTCAGGCTGCCTGAACGCCATGCACGATGCCGCGCCCGACTGCGACATCACGATTAAGCACCGCATCGGCCTAGACCGGCAGACCGAATATCACCCGCTGGCCGATTTTGTCGGCACGCTGCGCGAAAAAACCCCCGTGCGGACCTTCATCGTCCACGCGCGCAACGCTTGGCTGGACGGGCTCTCGCCCAAGGAAAACCGCGACGTTCCGCCGCTGCGCTACGATTTCGTATACCGCCTCAAACAGGATTTCCCCGATTTGGAAATCATCATCAACGGCGGCATCAAAACCAACGACGAAATTGCGGCGCATTTGCAGCATGTGGACGGTGTCATGGTCGGGCGCGAAGCCTACCACAACCCCATGACAATGCGCGGCTGGGACAGGCTGTTTTACGGCAGCACGCAGCCTGAAACCGAATATGGCGAACTGATAGAACGGCTATACGGATACGCCAAAGCCCAGCTTGCCGCAGGGCGCGGCACGATTCTGCGGCACATGGCGCGGCACTGGCTGGGACTGATGCACGGGCAGGACGGCGCAAAAACGTGGCGGCGGCTGCTCTCGGATGCGGATTTGCTGCGGGATAACCGCCCGGAGCTGGTTTTGGAAGCATGGAAGGCGGCACAAAAGGCAGCCTGAAAAATGTAAAGCAGCCGTTAAAACATTGAAGCCGTTGTAAGCAAGCGTTAAAATCCGCGCCCCAGAACCAAACCGAAATCTTTTTGAAATGCCCAATTTAGACGGCATCCTGCCGCTTTCACACATCGTATTAGACCTTGAAACCAGCAGCAAAAAACGCCTGTTTGAGCAGGCTGCCGAGCTGCTCGCCCGAGACGGCGTATTGCCGCAGGCGGAAGTGTTTGACTGCCTGTTCGCACGCGAGCGGCTGGGTTCCACCGCCATCGGACACGGCGTGGCGATTCCGCACGGGCGGCTGGCAGACATCCCGCAAGCGGCCGGTGCGTTCCTGCGGTTGCGCGAGCCGGTTGATTTTGACGCTCCCGACAACAAGCCGGTGTCGCTGGTGTTCGTGCTGGCCGTGCCGGAAAACGAATGCGGGCAGCATTTGGGCGTACTCTCGCACCTTGCCGAGCGGTTTGCCGACAAAACCGTGCGTGAAGCCCTGATTGCCGCGCCCGATGCGCAAACCGCCCGCGCGCTGCTTATTCAGTAAAACCCATCTCAAAAACGTTTTCAGGCTGCCTTGAACCGACATCAAGGCAGCCTGAAACACACTGAACGAAAGGACGCTGCCATGCCCAGCATTTCCGTGCGCCGCCTGTATCAGGACAATCAGAAAAAGCTGCAACTGTCGTGGGCGGCAGGCACGGCGGGCGGCGACAACCGCATCGCTGTGGAAGCCGACCGTCCCGTGCTTGCCCTGGTCGGACACCTAAACTTCATCCACCACAACCAAGTGCAGGTGCTGGGCGTTGCCGAAACCGCCTATTTGGAACGGCTGGAACAGGCCGGACACGAATCGGGGCTGGACGGCCTGTTCAATTTCCCGATGACCCTGGTGATTGTTGCCAACGGGCTGCCCGTGCCGCAAAACCTGCGCGATTACTGCCACACCCACAGCGTGCCGCTTTTGGCTTCCGCGTTGGAAAGCCCGTATCTGATGGATGTGCTGCGGATTTACCTGCAACGCGTGCTGGCTTCGTCCGCCGTCAAACACGGCGTGTTTTTGGACGTGTTTGAAGTCGGCGTGCTGCTGACGGGTCAGCCCGGGCTTGGCAAAAGCGAGCTTGCGCTGGAACTTGTGTCGCGCGGACACAGTCTGGTGGCGGATGATGCAGTGGAATTTTGGCGTACCGCCCCCGAAGTGCTGGAAGGACGTTGCCCGCCCATGCTGCGCGATTTTTTGGAAGTGCGCGGACTGGGCGTGCTAAACATCCGCCATATGTTCGGCGAAACCGCCGTGCGCCCGAAGAAACGTCTGCAACTCATCATCAACCTTGTTCCCGCCGACGACGATTATATGCAGCAGCTTGACCGCCTGAGCATCCGCACCGAAACCGAAACCATCCTAAACGTACGCGTACGCTCGGTAACCCTGCCCGTTGCCGCCGGCCGAAACCTTGCCGTGCTGGTGGAAGCCGCCGTCCGCAACTACATCTTGCAGAACAGGGGCAAAGACAGCACCAAAGAATTTTTGGAACGCCATCAGGCAGCAATGGGCAAAACAGAGGAAGAAAACGGCCATGAAGATTATCCTGATTAGCGGGCTTTCCGGCTCGGGCAAAACCGTTGCGCTCAACCTGCTGGAAGACAGCGGTTTTTTCTGCATAGACAATCTGCCGCTGGAACTGCTGCCCGAACTGGTGCAGCTTCACGCCGTGCAGCGCAAAGACGAAAGCCGCCTTGCCATCAGCATAGACATCCGCTCCAACCTCAACACCGACACCGCCCGCGAAACGCTCACCGTGCTGCGCCGTGCAGGGCATCAGGTGGACGTGCTGTTTCTGGAAGCGGATGAAGCCGTGCTGCTGCGCCGCTTTTCGGAAACCCGCCGCAGCCACCCGCTTGCGCGTACCCGCATCACACTGCCCGAAAGCCTGCGCCGCGAACGCGAGCAGTTGCGCCCGCTGCGCGATTTTGCCTATTGCATAGACACCTCTCTGCTCACCGCCCAGCAGCTCCGCCGCATCGTTTCGCAGTGGGCGGGCGCAGCAGGCGGCGGGTTGTTGGTCAGCATCGTATCGTTCGGCTTCAAGTTCGGCACGCTTGCCCATGCGGATTTCCAGTTTGATGTCCGCAGCCTGCCCAATCCGTATTACGCCCCCGCATTGCGCGCATTGACGGGACTGGACGAGCCGGTACGGGACTACCTGCGCGCGCAGCCTTTGGTAACCGAGATGGCGGATGACATCGCAGCTTTCCTGAAACGCTGGCTGCCGCGTATCCGTGAAGAGAGCCGCAGTTATGCCACCGTCGGCATCGGCTGCACGGGCGGGCAGCACCGCTCGGTGTATCTGGCCGAAGACATCGGCGCGCGACTGGCCGCGGACGGTTATCAGGTGTTGGTTCGGCACCGCCAGCTTGGAGAATAGTTTTCGTTGGGAGGGAACTCGCTGCCCACGCGTTTATCCCACCATCATCCGAAGCTGCGTGGGCAACAAGTGCCCACCCTATGCAAATGGCGTTGCGCGTATCCATTTTTGTGTATGCCTTGGCTATTGCCTGCACGGTTTCAGGCTGCCTTCGGCATCCAATTTCCAAGACAGCCTGAAAACGCAAAAAACCGCTTTTCCGAATCGGGAAAGCGGTTTTTTCAATGTGTGGCGGACGGTTTATTTTTTTGCGCCGGAGGCTTGCTGCTGTTGTTGCGCCTGTTGCATCAGCTTGTTCGCGCCGTCTTTTTCCACTTTGTTTACTTTGATGTCGAACACCAGTACGGAGTTGGCGGGGATTTTTGCCTGGTCGCGTTCGCCGTAGGCCAGTTTGGCGGGGATATACAGCGTGTATTCGCCGCCTTCTTTCATCAGTTGCAGACCTTCAATCCAGCCTGCGATAACCGCACCGTCAATCACCGGCACGTCAAACGCCTGCCCGCCATGAAGTTTGGTGCCGTCAAACACTGTGCCGTCTGTCAGGCGGCCTTCGTATTCCACGCTTGCCAAGTCGCCTTTGCCGATTTGCGTACCCGTGCCTTCTTTGTTTACTTTGTACTGTAAGCCGGATTCGGTGGTTTTGATGCCTTCTTTGGTTTTGTTTTCGGAGAGGAATTTTTCACCTGCCGCGGAAGCTTCGCTGGCACGTTTAAGTGCGGCTTCCTGCATTTTTTTGCTCACGCCGTCCAAAACGGCGCGTGCTTGGTCTTCGGGCAGGCTGGTGGGTTTGCCCGCCATTTGGTCGTTCATGCCCTGCATCAGGGAATCGATGTCTATTTCAACGCCGTTTTTCTTCATTTCGCCCATTTGGATTTGGGTGGCGAATTCGTAGCCCAGCATATAGCCGAGTTTTTTGCTGTCGGTATCCAAACCTGCCACGGGGGCGGATGATGCGCCTGATGTTGCTGCGGGTGCCGTGCCTGATGCTGATGCGGCGGGTGTGCTGGCGGCAGGAGCCGCACCTGCGGGGCGGCCAGCCTGCGGGTCGCATGCGGCCAATACGAGCGATGCGGCGATTGCGGTAAACATCAGATGGTTTTTCTTCATGTCTGTTTCCTCATTAAATGGGACGTAAAAGCGCGCGATTATAGCCGTTTTTAAGATGTGTGCCATTGGTTTATAATCCGATTTTCATTCGCTTAACACAGTTCTTAATAATGTTTAACACTGATTTCGATGCCGGAAGGCAGCCTGAAAACACGGCCGATGTGTTTGCCGAAGCTTTGGGCAGCCTGAAAACCGTGCGCGATTTCCTGCGCTTTGCCATATCAAACTTCAACGCCGCCGGACTTTTCTTCGGCCACGGCAGCGACAACGCACACGACGAAGCCGCCTATCTTATCCTGCACACGCTCAATCTGCCGCTGGACACGCTTGAACCCTATCTGGATGCGGTGCTGCTGCCGCACGAGCGCACAAAACTGCTCGCGCTCTTGGAACGCCGCATAACCGAACGTGTGCCCGTTGCCTATCTCACGAATCAGGCGTGGCAGGGAGATTACGATTTTTATGTGGACGAACGCGTCATCGTGCCGCGTTCGTTTATTTACGAACTCTTGGGCGAACCGCTTGCTCCGTGGATTGAATATCCCGAACTGGTGCACCGCGCGCTGGACTTGTGCACAGGCAGCGGCTGCTTGGCCGTGCAGATTGCCGACCATTATCCCGATGCCGAAGTGGATGCCGTGGACATCAGTCTGGACGCGCTGGAAGTGGCCGCCGTCAATGTGGAAAGCTACGGCTTTGAAGAGCGCATCAACCTCATCCACACCGATTTGTTTGAAGGGCTGGAAGGCACATACGACCTGATTGTTTCCAACCCGCCCTATGTGGATGCCCCAAGCGTGGACGCACTGCCGCCCGAATACCTGCACGAACCCGAACTTGCGCTGGGCAGCGGCGAAGACGGCTTGGACGCAACGCGGCAAATCCTGCTGCACGCCGCCAAATTCCTAAACCCGCGCGGCGTGCTGCTGGTGGAAATCGGACACAACCGCGACGTGCTGGAAGCCGCCTATCCCGAACTGCCGTTTGTGTGGCTGGAAACTAGCGGCGGCGACGGCTTTGTATTCCTGCTGACGCGCGAGCAGCTTTTGGGGCAGGAATGAGATTTCAGGCAGCCTGAAATGTTTACCATACCGCCCGATGCCGACAAAAAAGCGGCCGTTCTGTTTGCCCTGCTATGTATTTTGTGGATAGGTCTGCTTTTCCTATCCGACTCTGTATTCGCATGGGCGTTCGCCCGCCACCGCAACCCGCTGAGCTGGTATATTCGCCCCTTGCTGCTAGTGCCGTTCTGTACCGCCGCCTACCGCCGCAGCCGTTCCGGCATTTGGGCTTCCCTATTTCTGATTCTGACCAGCATGGTATGGTTTCCCGAACCCGAATCCCCCCACGCGGATATCCAAACCTTTTTGCAGATGGAACAGGATTTTCTGCGCAGCGGTTGGACAGTAGACAAGGGATTGGCTGCATTAGCCGTATTAGGCAGCCTTGCCTTAACTGCCGCTGCATTTTGGCGACGCAGTTTTACTTTGGGCGCATATTATTTGATGGCGATGGCAGGCGGAAAAATCCTGTGGAGCGTTACACAGGGTGGCACGGCTGGAAAGCAGGTTATCCTGCCCGCTATTTTTGGATTGACCGCCAGTCTCGTATTGCTGCGAATATTGCTACGACGTAAAAAATAAATTGCCTTTTCAGCCAGCCTGAAAAACCCAAACCGCAGGAGATTTCCATGAATCCCGATACAGACCGTCACAAAACCCTAACCGACTTGCAGCAGGCACTCGCCAATCCTGCCGCCAAAACTGCCGAATGGACGCACGCAGAATTTATCCCGCCTGCCGAACGGGAGAAAAACATCAAAATACTTACCGCTGGGCAATGGGGCGCCAATATTCTGCTTATCATGTTTGGAGCGTATATATGCCTAGTCGAATTTAAAAACGCCCCGGTTATGCAGCTAATCATGGTCGGCGCAGTAGTTTTTCTGATAATTGGCGGCACGATTAGCTGGTACAGATTCACGTTGCCCAAAATAGCCGCCCGCGAATACCGCTTCACGCAATACCGGCTCGATTTCCAAAAAGAGCAACTGGAAATTTGGAAAAACGGACAAAAAACCGCACAGCACAAATTCCGCAGCGCCAACATTGTCCTGCCGCCGCTTTCCGGCAGCGCAAGCGACCTTAGCCTCAGACAGAACCTGCAACGGCAAATCCAAAACCGCACGGGGTTCTCCTTCCAAAGCGACCCGCAATAAGGCAGCCTGAAAAACCCAAACCGCAGGAGATTTCCATGAACCCCGATACAGACCGTCACAAAACCCTAACCGACTTGCAGCAGGCACTCGCCAATCCCGCTGCAAAAACTGCCGAATGGACGAACGCAGAATTTATCTCGCCTGCAAAACGGGAGAAAAACATCAAAATGCTTACTGTTGCACAATGGGGCAGTACTGCCATATGTGCCGCAATAATTACCTACATCTGTCTTACTGAATTTGCAGGCGACATCGTTATGCAGCTTATTCTCGGGGTTCCTGTGGCAATCGGTTTGTCCGTTTCCTTAGTTTTTTGGTATCGATTCAATCTCCCTAAGCTCGCCCAACGCGAATACCGCTTCACGCAATACCGGCTCAATTTCCAAAAAGAACAACTGGAAATTTGGGAAGAAGACCAAAAAACCGCACAGCACAAATTCCGCAGCGCCAACATTGTCCTGCCGCCGCTTTCCGGCAGCGCAAGCGACCTTAGCCTCAGACAGAACCTGCAACGGCAAATCCAAAACCGCACGGGGTTTTCCTTCCAAAACGACCCGCAATAAGGCAGCCTGAAAACCATGAAACGCAAAAAACGCCCCTTCTTAAAAATCCAACGCCAACGCTTCCAACTGCACTTTAACAATCAAAGCAGCGAACACAACATCCCCAGCGAACGCCGGTTTTACCAATGGCTGTGGCACGCGTTTAAAAACGAATACCGCCGCGCCGAACTTTCTCTGGTGCTGCTGGACGAAGCCGATGCGCGCGTTCTCAACCGCGACTACCGCCAAAAAGACTACGCCACCAACGTGTTGAGTTTCGCGCTTAACGAAGGCGAATTTTCGTTTGCCGAGCAGGACGGCGTTTTGCGCGGCGATTTGGTCATCTGCCCGCAGGTAGTCGCCCGCGAAGCCGCCGAGCAGGGCAAGCTGCCCACCCACCATTATGCCCACCTTGCCATACACGGCACGCTGCACCTGATGGGATACGACCACATCGCCGACGACGAAGCCGAAGAAATGGAAAGCCTGGAAACGCGGCTGCTCGCCCAACTCGGCATCCCCAACCCTTATGCGTAAGGCTTTCATTTCGTTAAAACCGCGCTTTCAGGCAGCCTGAAAATGCCTTTCCCCCAATAAGGAAACCCCGTGTCCGTCTACACCCTATCCGACCTTCAGGCCGCCTGCCGCCGCCAAGAGAAACTCAAATATCTCTACTTTTGGGGACACACCCCGAACCGGAAAGGCACCATAGGCAAAAACGTGTTCAGCCAGTGGTATCCCGCCGCTTTTGAAATCGGCGGCATACGCTACGCCACCGCCGAGCACTACATGATGGCGGAAAAAGCCCGACTGTTCGGCGCGGACGACATCCGCCGCCAAATCATCGCCGCCGCACACCCCAAACAGGCCAAGGATTTGGGGCGGCAGGTTGTCGGGTTTACAGACGAAATCTGGAACGCGCACCGCTTTGAAATCGTGTGCGAAGGCAACCGCGCCAAGTTCGCCCAACACCCCAATCTGCGCCGTTTTCTGCTGGACACAGGCAACCGCATACTCGTAGAGGCCAGCCCCGTGGACAAAATCTGGGGCATCGGCCTTGCCCAAGACGACCCGCGCGCACAAAACCCGCTGCAATGGCAGGGACTGAACCTGCTCGGTTTTGCACTGATGAAAGTGCGTGATGGGTTTCAGGCAGCCTGAAAACTGTCCGTACCGTTTTCAGGCTGCCTTTTGTCGCACCTTCAAGCAAAAACGCCGCGCCCGATTGCCTATCGGGGCGGCGTTTCCCGTTATACGAAACCAGTCTGTCAGAACGTATGTTTCAACGACAGCGTAAAGCTGCGCGGCGTACCGTAAACATGGATGTCCGGCATGGTTTTGTAATACTTGTTGGTAATATTTTCGGCGTGAAGCCCGATGCGGGTGTTCGCGCTGATTTTGTATTGCGCCATCAAATCAACGGTGGCATAGGCGCGCTGGGTTAGTGCGGCGATGGCGGCGGGCTCGGTTACCTCGTCACGCACATCGACAATCTTGCTCTGCCAGTTCAGGCTGCCGCCCAGCGTGAGGCGGTCGTTGATGTCGTAGCTGCTGAACAGTTTGAACAGGTGGGCGGGATAGTGCAGATTGATGCGCCTGCCTTTGCTGTTTTCGGTACGCGAATAGGCGTAAGAAGCGTTTATCAGCCAGCGGTCGGTCAGGCGGCCGTTAAGCGAGATTTCAAAGCCTTTGGTATCGGTTTTGTCGGCAGCGCGGTAGTAGCTTTCGCCGTTGGGGCGTCTGCCGGCGCGGATGCCGAGATTTTTGCGGCGGTTGTAGAAACCTGCCAGCGCGCCGTTGAGTCTGCCTTCATACCACGCGCCTTTCAGCCCCGCTTCGTAGGTTTCGCCGCGCTGTGGGGCGATTGGGTTGCCGTCCAGCGTTTCGTAGCGTACTTGGGGGCGGAATATCCGGGTGAAACTGGCATAGGCGGTCAGGTTGTCGGTCAAATCGTATGTTGTGCCGAAATAGGGGATGAAGACTTTTTGCTTGCGGTTGCCATAGCCGAAATTGTTGCGGTCTGTGCTGTATTTGTATGTCCAGTGCACGCCGCGGCCGCCGAGAATAAAGGCGAGTCTGTCGGTCGCTTTGATGCGGGTTGAGCCGTAAACGCTGAGATTTCGGATTTTGGCGAAACCGTCGCGTATATAGGGCAGGTCGGGGCGTTCCACGCGCCCGTCAAACGTACGGATGTCGGCAAGGGGGATGGCGGCTTCACGGTAGAACGACAGGGTGTCTTTGCTGTCGTTGAAACTTGTGCCCGCATTAAATTCGTGTTCGCGTCCGAAGAGTTGGTAACTGCCGTCCAATACTACGGAAAAATCGTGTTCGCGTTGTTTGCTTTTGTCAAAATCCGCGTTCACTTCGCTGGAAAAATCATGGTTGATTTTGTATGTGCCGGCAATGCCGGACAACTGTTCCAAATGTCCGGCATCAAAGGTGTAGTTGCCCGAAAGCTTCCAGCCGTTGCCGAAGGTGTGGTGCAGATTGGCAAACAGCTCAACCTGTTTTTCCTTACCGTATGCCCATGTGGCGGAAGAGTTGTTGCGCGGGCTGGCATCAAACGGGCGGTATCCTGCAGAAGGGTCGTCTTCATCCCCGGTGAATGTGAGATAGCTGAAACGCGAGCTGCCTTTGCTGCGGTTAATGTGGATTTCCGCACCTGCGTCAAATGTGGTCTGTGGGGAAAAATCGTAGGACAGGATGCCGTAAACGGTTTGATTGCGGCGGCGGGCACGCGGCAGATAGTCGCCGCCGTGGTCGGTGACGATAACCGCCCGCCCGCGCAGGGTTTTGTCCGCATTCAACGGGCCGCCCGCATCCAACGCCAGGCGGAAATGCTTCCATGAGCCGACATCGGCTTCCACGCTTACTTTCGGCTGCGCGCCCGCACGTTTGCGCACCAGAGACACTGTGCCGCCCGGTTCGCCCATACCGCCGTTGGCCAGTCCTGACGCACCGCGAACCACGGCGACTTGCTCGTAAAGCGCGCTGTCCAGATTGTTGGTGGCGCGGCGGATGGATTTGCCTTCATATTGGAAACGCGGCACGCCGTCGGTGGAGATGCTGTCGATCGCCATGCCGCGCGAGATGAACTGGCTGTGCCCCATGGCATTGTTGCCCATTTTGCTGTGGTATACGCCTGCGGTTTGTTTCAGCACGTCTTGCAGCGTATCCAAGTTCTGGTCTTCAATTTGCTTTTCCGTCATCACCGTGAGCGACTGCGGGGTTTCGCGCTGTGTGAGCGACAAACCGGTAGCGGCGGAAGAATATGGCACGGTGTAGTTGATGCCCGTTTGTTTAGCCACTCCGCGAACCTGAATATCTTCCAGGGTCTGTTCGTGTGGTGGTTCTGCCGCGGCGTTATCGGCTTGGGCATATAGAGGTAACAACAGGGCGGCTGCAACTGCCAGTGGTAACGGCTTGCTTTGGAAGCGCATATCGTAGTCTCGCTTGTGTAGAAATTTAAGAAATGATGCACTAATGATAAATCACACATGGTAAGTGTAATTAATTGCAAATTATATAATAGGTTCTTATATATCTAATTGACATTCGTCAGATTTTGTAAGCAAGTGTATCAGGCGGCGGAAAGCCCGCCGAATCCTGCAATAGCTCGGGGTTGATGCAGGTAAAGGCAGCCGAAAAGCAGATTTTATTTCTTCACCTTATTGAGTATCTAATAAAACAACATATTATTCATGGCTTTGCATCCTGTTTAAAAAGGAATATGATAAGCATTCCTTTTGTGCAACAGGAGTATCACCATGAAGCAAACAGCCGTTTTCAAAACCTATGCCGCCGCTGTTCTGGCCGCCCTGTCCGTATCTGTGCACGCCCACGATATGCACGCTCACGGCGATATGACGATGGACAGCCTGCCCGATATCTGCCAAAGCTATTTCAAACGGGCGGAAGCCTGTTTCGGCAAAGCGGAGGGCAAGGCCGCGCAGTTCCATAAGGACAACACCGAAATCCTGTTCCATTCACTGTTTTCCGCTACCAAGCCGCAGCGGTTGGAAATGTGCAATCTTGCCGACAAGGAGTTCTCCGCCAAAGCGCAGACCTTGAAATGCGAATAAACGGCAATTGAAGGATTAGAAGGCAGCCTGAAAAGCGGTTTCCGTTTTCAGGCTGCCTTGCCGTTTCAGGCTGCCCGCCTGCCAATGCTATAATCCCGCCAATATATCAACCCACCAAAACCACATGGACGACCATTCCCAGCCCACCTTTATAGACCGCCTGTTCCGCCGCGTATCAGGCAGCCCCCTGCCCGAAACCCCCGAACAGTGGCAAAGCCTGCTGCATCAAGCCGTTGAACGCGGCGCACTGGATGCCGATACCGCACAGCGGCTCACCAAAACCCTCGCTTTCGGCAGCCTCAACGTCCGCGATGCCATGATGAGCCGAGCCCAGATGAATGTCGTCAAAGCCACCGACAGCATCGAACGCATCATAGACTACGCCGTAGAAACCGCCCATTCCCGCTTCCCCGTCATCGCCGAAGACAAAGACCACGTCATCGGCATCCTCCATGCCAAAGACCTGCTCAAATACACCCTAAGCCCCGACCAATTCCGGCTGGAAAACATCCTGCGTCCTGCCGTGTTTGTTCCCGAAAGCAAGCCCCTGCACAGCCTGCTCAAAGAATTTCAAACGCAGCACAACCACATGGCAATAGTGGTGGACGAATACGGCGGCATATCCGGTTTGGTAACCTTTGAAGACGTAATAGAACAAATCGTCGGCAAAATAGAAGACGAATTTGACGAAGACGACGGTGCCGACAATATCGCTCCCGTATCCGCCGAGCGCTGGCGCATCAATGCCGCCACCGAAATAGAAGACATCAACCGCTATTTTGAAACCGATTTTTCCACCGAAGAAGCCGACACCATCGGCGGACTCGTCATCCACGAACTCGGGCATCTGCCCGTGCGCGGCGAAAAAGCCCAAATCGGCAGCCTGCTCTTCACCGTTGCCCGCGCCGACAGCCGCCGCCTGCATACGCTGATGGCTACCCGTATTAAAGACAGCAAGGCAGCCTGAAACCTATTTTCCACCCCCCGTTAAGGAGCAATTTCATGAACAAACCCATCCTGTTTGTCGCCGCCCTCATCGCCGCATCATCCGCTTGTGCGCACGTCGTTGAACCCGCCGCCCAACCCGACAAAACACCCGTAAACCGCAGCATACAGGTTTACAAAAAATCCCAAATGCAGACATGGGACAGAGAAAAAGCCGCAGGCGGCGAAGGAAAACTGCTCGGCAAATTTGCCTACACGCGCCATCAAACCGGCGAACAAGATGCCATCCGAGAAATCGGCTGGCTCACCCTGCCGCGCGGCGCATCCATCGGCCTGCACAAACACACCGACAACGAAGACGTGTACCTCATCGTTGAAGGCGAAGGCCTGTTTACCGACGGCGAGGGCAACGAAACCAAAGTCGGAGCGGGAGACGTAACCATTGCCCGTCCCGGCCAATCGCACGCCTTGAAAAACGTCGGGCGCAAGCCGCTGGTGTTCATCAACTTCATCGGCCAGCTTCCTCCCGCCAAATAAGCCCGTGCAGATACGCCAAAAGGCAGCCTGAAAAGCATCATCCGCTTTCAGGCTGCCTTTTCCCTTTGATAAAGCAAAGAATCTTTTTTCATCTGCCACGCTTGAATTCGTCCGCACACGCCATTATTTGAGCAAGCGTTGCAGCAAGGCTGCATCTCTTTTTTACAACCTTCTTTTTAACAGGAGCAGCACACATGAACATTCGTCCGTTACATGACCGCGTCGTTATCAAACGCTTGGAAGCTGAAGAAAAAACCTCGTCCGGCATCATCCTTGCCCCTTCCGCCACCGAAAAACCCGACATGGGCGAAGTGGTTGCCGTGGGTGCGGGCAAAATCGGCAAAGACGGCAGCCGCCGCGCTTTGGACGTGAAAGTGGGCGACAAAGTGATTTTCGGCAAATACAGCGGCCAAACCGTGAAAGCCGACGGCGTGGAACTGCTGGTAATGCGCGAAGAAGACATCTTCGGCATCGTGGAGTAAGTTTCAGGCAGCCTGCACGCCTGTTTCGCAATTCAATCAGGAGTTTCCGACATGGAAAAAATCACGCTTTATACCAACCCCAATTCGCGCGGCCGGATTATCCGCTGGCTGCTGGAAGAATGCGGTGCGGATTATGAAGTCGTCCCCGTGCCTTACGGCGAAAACGGCACCAAATCCGCCGACTATCTCGCCGTCAATCCCATGGGCAAGCTGCCTGCGGTGAAATACGGCGACACGGTGATGACCGAAACCGCCGCGCTGATCATTTTTCTGGCGGAACTCTTCCCAGAGAAAAACCTGATTCCCACCGCCGGCACCGCAGAACGCGGCGAGTTTTACCGTTGGCTGATGTTCGCCATGCACGCCGAATACGCCTTCATGGACAAATGGCACGGCATTCCCGAAACACCGGAACGCAAACACAGCATCGGCTACGGCAGTTTTGACGAAGTCGTCGCCACGCTGACCAAGTTTCTGCACGGCAAAGAATACGCGCTGGGCGGTCATTTCACCGCACTGGACGTGTATTTGAGCGGCCTGATTGCTTGGGGCATTATGCGGGCGCAGGTGCTGGGTATGGACAGCGAATTGGGCGCGTTTATGAAACGCAACGCGGCACGTCCTGCCTTTGCCAAATCGCAGGCGCTGGATGCGGAACTCGCGAAACAGATGGGCTTGGAATAAAAGCAGCCTGCACCCGTTTGACCCAGTTTTAATACAGGAAACACACTATGCACGCACAATGTTTATGCGGCGCGGTAACGCTGGAAGTGCCCGAAACGCACGAACTGCACGCCTGCCACTGCGGCAAATGCCGTACTTGGAACGGCGGCGCATCGTTCACGCTGACGACACAGTCGCCCGAAATTTCAGGCAGCGAACACATCGGGCGTTACGCATCGTCCGAATGGGCGCAACGCTGCTTCTGCAAAGAATGCGGCACGCACCTGTTCGTGCAAGTCGGCAACGATTACTACATCAACGCCGGCCTGTTTGCCGACAACGCAGACTTCCGCACCGCATCGCAAATCTTCATCGATTGCAAAGCCCCGTATTACGATTTGGCAAACGACACGCCCAAGCTGACCGAAGCCGAATTTCTGGCGATGGTGGGCGCAGCGCAATAAGCAATAAGGATTGCCACCGGAGAGCTTGAATATCACGTTCGGCAACCCAATTTATGCGCTGTACGAAAAGCAGCCTGCACTGTTCAGGCAGCCTGAAAGCATATAACTTTTTGTAAACATTTATTTTTTAATTTCATAAGGAAACCAATCATGGCAGCAAAAGAAGTTCAATTTGGCACAGAAGTGCGTCAAAAAATGGTCAACGGCGTGAACGTGTTGGCCAATGCGGTGAAAGTGACCCTGGGCCCCAAAGGCCGCAACGTGGTGCTTGACCGCTCATTCGGCGGCCCACACATCACCAAAGACGGCGTGACCGTGGCCAAAGAAATCGAATTGAAAGACAAATTTGAAAACATGGGCGCGCAAATGCTGAAAGAAGTGGCGTCCAAAACCAACGACGTGGCTGGCGACGGTACAACAACGGCAACTGTTTTGGCACAAGCCATCGTGGCCGAAGGCATGAAATACGTTACCGCCGGCATGAACCCGACCGACCTGAAACGCGGCATCGACAAAGCCGTGAACGCGCTGGTGGGCGAATTGGCCAACATTTCAAAACCTTGCGAAACCTACGAGCAAATCGCGCAAGTGGGCGCTATCTCCGCCAACTCTGACGAGCAAGTCGGCAAAATCATTGCAGACGCGATGCAAGAAGTGGGCAAAGAAGGCGTGATTACCGTGGAAGACGGCAAATCGTTGGAAAACGAGTTGGAAGTGGTTAAAGGGATGCAATTTGACCGTGGCTACTTGTCGCCTTACTTTGTGAACGATTTGGAAAAACAAATCGCCGGTTTGGACAACCCGTTCGTGCTGTTGTTTGACAAAAAAATCAGCAACATCCGCGATTTGCTGCCCGTGCTGGAACAAGTGGCGAAAACATCACGCCCATTGCTGATTATTGCGGAAGACGTGGAAGGCGAAGCCTTGGCGACTTTGGTGGTGAACAGCATTCGCGGTATTTTGAAAACCGTTGCTGTAAAAGCCCCCGGTTTTGGCGACCGCCGCAAAGCCATGTTGCAAGACATCGCTATTTTGACTGGCGGCACGGTGATTGCCGAAGAAATCGGCCTGACTTTGGAACAAACCACTTTGGAACACTTGGGACAAGCCAAACGCATTGAAATCAGCAAAGAAAACACCACCATTATTGACGGCTACGGCGAAAAAGCGGCGGTGGATGCGCGCGTGAACGAAATCCGCAAACAAATTGAAACCGCAACCAGCGATTACGATAAAGAAAAATTGCAAGAACGCGTAGCGAAATTGGCTGGTGGCGTGGCGGTGATTAAAGTGGGCGCGGCGACTGAAGTGGAAATGAAAGAGAAAAAAGACCGCGTGGACGATGCGCTGCACGCCACCCGTGCCGCCGTTGAAGAAGGCGTGGTGGCCGGCGGCGGCGTGGCCCTGCTGCGTGCGCGTGCGGCGTTGAAATCGGTGGAAACCGCCAATGCCGACCAAGAAGCCGGCGTGAAAATCGTGTTACGCGCGATTGAGTCTCCGCTGCGCCAAATCGTAGCCAATGCCGGCGGCGAGCCAAGCGTGGTGGTGAACAAAGTCTTGGAAGGCAAAGACAATTTCGGTTACAACGCCGGCAGCGACACTTATGGCGACATGATTCAAATGGGCGTGCTCGACCCCGCCAAAGTAACGCGTTCCGCATTGCAACACGCTGCGTCCATCGCGGGTCTGATGCTGACCACCGAGTGCATGATTGCTGATATTCCGGAAGACAAACCTGCTGCAATGCCTGATATGGGCGGCATGGGTGGAATGGGCGGCATGGGAATGATGTAATTCCCCCGCACGGCTTATAGTCCTGCTAAAACAAGGCAGCCTGAAACGGTTTTGGCGTGTTCAGGCTGCCTTTTGTTGTGGAAGGAAAGTAGGGTGAGGGTATACCTGTGCGGTTCTGGCTGTCTTAGGATATGGAACGCGTGGGCAGCAAGTGCCCACCCTACGGAGGAGGTGGTGTTGTGCGTATTCGCATTTGTGTCGGTTATATAGTCAATTAAAATCAAAATAGGACAGTAGCGCATCGTCAAATCGGGCGTA